>JAKPJF010000119.1 GCA_029554345.1 Spirochaetota bacterium
ATGACAGGTCTATCTACAGATACTTTTATAACCCAAGTCTCTCTGCACGGGAAGAGATTATTGTTTTTAGTTTTGATGCATCTTCAATGCTCAAAAAAGAATCGTCAATTGAAGTCATTGCAATTTTCTTCCATGATGAGAAATTTTTATAAATCGCAGATAAGGTTTTGTCATTTATTCTAAGATATGCGGACAATTTGTTAAAGTCATCTATTTTAAAATTACTTTTTTTGCCGTTTATTGTGAGAGCGTATTCTTCGTTGTCTTCCGGAATAGCGAGTGCAGTTGAGACAAGATCATACGCGGGTGAAAGCGATATTTCTGAATTATTAGCAGATACTAAAGAATAATTTTTTAAATGCATGTCGGCGTTCCCTGTTAAAAATGAAAATAAAGCGATTTCAAAAAGGCGTAAACTGTCGAATCCCGGATTTGAAGAGTATTGTAAAATCACCTTTGAAGCAGATTCAAGAGAACCATTATACTTTTCATTAGTATACTTCTCAGAGAGCTGGCAGAAGTCCTCCATATGAATTTTCGATCCTTTTATCCTGTCGATTCTTTTCGTAATGTATCCCAATTCGCCTGATGAAAATCTGATCATAGCATGAGGAACAGTATTTATTCCGGCTAAATCGGCGCAATGCATGACAGCATCTTCGTTTTCGGGAAGTCCGGGATATGTTGAAAAGGGCGGTTTCAAAACGAATTGACCCCACATGTTTACAATAGTCAGCCTGTTTTTGCCATCTTGATTATGAATATCAAGTGAAAGTTTCGGCTGAACGCCTGTTACAGAAATTCTTCTGTTAATTGTTTCTTCGGCTATCTTATCAATATCCGAAAGAGAGTGATTTAATTGTGGAGGATTGGATGTTCCGAAAAATATTTTTGAGCATTTTGAATGATATTCGTAACTGTGTTCTTCATTGATTGTTTTTCTGCAAACAAGGCATCGTTTCATTTAACCCTTCCATTGGAAGGTTCAACATGTACATCACCGATACAGTCCCGGCATACTGATAGAAGAAGTCCCATTCTGTCGTGTTGATCGATTTTCCAGTTTCGTTCCGCAATATCAAGAAGCCATCCTTCGGGAATAAGTCCGTCAAAAAAAGGATGCAGAAACCTGCTTGTATAGGGTTCTTTTCTGGGAGGCATGGTAAGACTCACAGGAAATGGATTGTTCAATGATAAGTAATTCTCATTATATTTGAAAATATAATTGCTGTCATTTTCTTCTAAAATTCCTGCAAAAACTCCGTTTACAAAAACCTTACCGGTTCTGTTCATTGTGTTTCACCTTTTGATTTTACAGGACCGAGTTCGTAGCCGAAGAGCCATAGAACCTGATTGACCTTATCGGTGCGGAGTGATTGTTTTCCCTGTTCAAGATCCCGGATAAAACGTAATCCTACGCCGGTTTTTTCAGCAAGCTGGGGTTGAGTTAGTTTCAGCTTTTTCCGTTTTATTTTAACAAAATTGCTTAATGAATCCATACTATACCCTATATGGTATAAATATCTTTAAAAGTCAATAATTATATCTTTAAAGGTATAAAAAATAGGTTTGTAATGAAAATATACCTTGTTCGGTATAAATAAACAGAATATTGCTTCATGTTGACCTAAATCAATTTCATTTATCCGGAGCTATGTAACATGTAATCAGTTAATGATTTCAATCGGAGGATAATATGATAGAAGAAGTATTCACTTTAGCAAAAGGGAACGAAAAGACGATAGAGAAAGTTGTTTTTGATGAGAATGTTCACTATGCCCACATGATTCTTGCAAAGGGAGATTTTGTTCCTGAGCATTATTCAAACTCGACAGTATATATGACAATTATCCGCGGCCGTCTTTCAATAGCTTTAAATGATGAAAAGGCACATTTTTATGAAGCCGGCACTTTGCTTAAAATACCGTTTAACACAAAGATGAACATTTCAAACGATGCAGAATCAGCACTTGAAATTATAGTAGTAAAAGCTCCCGCGCCGAAATGATATCTATCTTTGCAAACAGTTGATAACATGGGGAAGCGAGACAGAGATTATTTCTCCGGTTGAGCTAAGAGAAAAAATGAAATCGATGCTTGAGAGTTGTCTTAAGAATTACTGAGAAAAATTTATGGATAATGAATATAAAAAAGCCGCCCGGATGAGGCGGCTTTTGTTTTATGCTGTTGCTTCCGGAAGATAATCGCGTTTGACCTGATCAAGAACAGCCTGTTCCTGAGCTGAAACGTTTCCGTCGGCTTCGGCGATTTTTTTCATTAGTGAATAAATCTTTCTGCGCGACTTTTCGTCTTCAGGCATTTTAATTGAAAGGGCTCCTGTCTGCGCAAGGGCGAGAAGACCCGAAATCTTCGTGAGATTGTAACCGAGATTTTTCGCGGTTTCTCTTACGAATTCTTCTTCTTCTTTCTGATAAACTCCGTCTGCCATCGCGAGAACTATTAGATTGTTGAGAGCAAAGTCTCTTGAATCATAAAGCGCGTCGAGATGTTTAGGATTTACTGAAAGTTCGAATGAAGTTTTTTCAGTCTGAATCATGGCCGAATATTCAGCTGTGCTGATGATGTCTTCGATGATCCATTCGTTCTTGGTGCTGTTGAGAACATTTCCGCAATACTGGCATTTTACGTCGATTGTGTCTTTTAACGAACCGCCGCATGCCGGGCAGATATGCGCGTAGATTGAGCCTTTTGCCGCAGCCGCGTCTTTGTCTCTTGAAATGATTACAACTTCAGTTTTTGAAGCCGGAGCCTGATCGATGTATTCAAATGATTTTGATCCTGCTTTAACTCGCTGGAAAGTTGATTTAACAGCGACTGCAAGACGGTTTTTGGTTTCATCTGTTTTTATTCCGATGAGCGTCACGTAGTTGAGATACAAACGGTTGTAAACAAACTGATTGCTTTTCGCGTTCTGTGAAAGTTTTTCAAACAGGCTGTCGGAGACAAATCTTCTCATGATAGCAGGATCTTTTACAGTTTGAGAAGTCAGAATCTGCAGATAACCGTTTGAAACTTTATCTTCTACAAGCTGAACAGAGAAGTCTTTGTTCCCTCCGATGAGTTCTCTAACCTTCGACCCGAGGTTGCGTGCTTTTTCAACTTTCGGAGAACTTGCCGCGAAATCATCCGCCTGTGTAATTTCTGAAAGAACCCAGTCATATTCTCCTGAATTCATGAAGGTTCCGCAATATTCGCATTTGCAGACTTCGTTGAGAGCTTTCTGCGGCGCGCCGCATGAAGGACAGTTCGCAGTTGTGTATAGATCTTTTTTCTGTGCGGAACGCTTCTTGATGAATGACCAGAATTCAACGAAATCGCTGTTGGAACTGCTGTCGAGTGAATGGTCGAGTGCGCATTCGAATTTATCATGCATTGATGCGTGAATTCCGACATGGATGATGTCGAAGTCTCCGTCCGATTCGGCTGAATCGATGAACACATTGTTGATATTGATGTTTGAAAGAATATTTTTCTGTTCAAGCATCTGCATCATTTTGAACTGAGTGTTGAATCTCTGATATACACCGTCAGAAATAAATCTTCTGACATCACCGAGATTCTGTTCTGTCCATGCGGTTTGAATTTTGGTGAATGCCGATTTAACTTTGAGAATAAATTCGTCTTTGTTAAAGTCGGGATTGCGTTTTATGAAATCAGAATATCCTTTCATGCTTCCCGTGCTTTCGCCGGTGGAAATTGAATTGAACACAGATGATTCTTTTTTTGCTTTCGCGATAGAGCGGAGAACAAGAACGATGACGCCGATTATCGCGCCGATAACAATGATATTTATCGGGAAAGGAAAGACGGAATATATAACGGCGCTTGAGAAACTGAACGGAGCGTATATAGAGTGGACGAAGAAGGCGCTGGAAGCGGAGAGCAAGGGACTTCTGGAAGAGATGTATAACGAGCTGGATAGTCTGATAGCGGGATA
>JAKPJF010000086.1 GCA_029554345.1 Spirochaetota bacterium
CTGGTACAATAAAAAGATTTTTGCTAAGCATGGTCTTTCAGAATTCAAAACTTGGAGTGAGCTTGTTGAAGGGTGCAAGAAGCTTAAAGCTGCAGGCGTGACTCCGATTGCTCTTGGTGAGCAGGATAAATGGCCAGGACACTTCTGGTTTGGTTATCTTGCAGTAAGAATAGCCGGCGGTGAAGGAATTCAGAGCGCATATTCAAGAAAAGGTAAGTTTACTGATCCTGCTTTTATTGAAGCATTTAAAAAGTTCAAAGAACTTGTTGATCTTGGTGCATTCCAGAAAGGTTTTATGGGAGCTTCTTACAATGACCAGGCATCTCTTGTTGCAAACGGCAAGGCTGCAATGGAACTTATGGGACAGTGGGCTCCTGGTGTTCAGGAACAGCAGACTGCTGACAAAAAAGGTCTTGGTGCAGATTTAGGTTTTATGGCTTTCCCTGCAGTTGAAGGCGGAAAAGGAAAAATCACTGACGTATTCGGCGGTGGTGACGGTTATGTTATCGGTAAAAATGCACCGGACGAAACTGTTGAATTCCTTAAGTTTATGTTGAGCAAAGAACAGTATGTTAAAATAGTTAATTCTCCTATGACCCTGATTCCGACTGTTAAAGGTACTTCGGAATTGTTGAAAGATGCTAATATGAAGAAAATTGCTGAAGCAACAGCTAAAGCAGAATTCTATCAGCTTTATTTCGACCAGGCGTTTCCTCCGACTGTTGGTTCGGCGGTTCTTGACGCAGTTCAGGGAATTTGCGCAGGCACAAAATCTCCAGAAGAAGCTGCCGGCATGATTCAGAAGGCTTGGGAAGAAGAAAAATAGAAGTGCAAAAGATTTTTCAGTTAATGCAGGTGTCCCGTTCGGGGCACCTGCTGAGACTGAAGTCCGGAATTGCAATAATTTCAGATTTTGATTTGCAGCACATTTCGGCAGAAAACTTATAGTATGGTATAATGCCGGAATCATCTTATCCAGAGGAAATTTCATATGGGTTTACAACATAAAAAAAAGTTTGGCTTAATGGATTATTTCCGGAGTCCAATTCAAAGAAATGCCATTCTTACAGCTTTTGCGTTTCTTGCGATACCAATGCTCGTCTATTTGATTTTTGTAGTGTTTCCTATTTTTCAGGCGGCATATTTCAGTTTATATAAATGGAACGGACTTGGTTCTCTGACTGACTTCAGAGGAATCGATAACTTCACGAAAATATTCACCGATCCGATTTTCGGAAAGGCGATAATTAATAATTTTAAGATTGTATTTTTATCATTAATTTTCCAGATTCCATTGTCATTGATGATTGCTCTCGTAATCGCCAGAAGATTCAAGGGAGCAGTAATATTCAGAACAATATTTTTTCTTCCTTACATCCTTTCGGAAGTAATAGCCGGTACAATTTGGTCATTCGTTTATAATCCGCAGATCGGAATTCAGAATACAGTTCTAGCAGACTGGATTCCATGGCTTGCAAATTTCCAGTTTCTTGGTCACCAGGATACGGTATTCGCATCTATATTTGTGGTTTTAATTTGGAAATATTTCGGACTGCACATGGTTATTTTAATTGCGGGTATGCAGTCAATTCCCGTTGAAGTTGAAGAAGCGGCATACATCGATGGTGTTAATAAATGGCAGTTAAACTGGCATATTATTCTTCCGCTTTTGAAGCCGACAATTCTGCTTTCGATTTTCTTCTCAATAGTCGGATCATTTCAGACTTTTGACATTATATGGGCGATGGGCCGCGGAGATCCTGTAAACGGTGCTGAAACTATGGTAACATATATGTATAAATACGGTTTTCAGAGGTTTCAACTTGGTTTCGGTAGTGCTGTAGCTGTTGTTATATTCATGATAACAATAGGCGTAAGTCTGCTTTATCAGAAATTTACAGCAGAAAAGGAATCGTAGGAGAGTTGTATGATAGTAGATGGAAATAAAACAGCTAAGTCGATACAGTATACACTGCTGATTGCTTTAGCGGTACTTACTTTGCTCCCTATGCTTCTTGCGTTAGTGGGCGGTTTTAAAAATCTTGCTCAGCTAAGACTCGATCTTTTCGGCTGGCCGGATCCGTTTTTATGGGAGAATTACGTTGATGTTCTTCACCCTAAAAGATCAAGATTCTTCTTAAGTCTTTTTAACTCGATGTTGATCATGTCAACTACGGTTATGCTTGGAGTAATTCTTTCTTCTTTCGCAGGATTTGCGCTTTCGCGTATAAAATTTCCCGGAAGAGAACTGATTTTCAACTTCTTTCTTGTAGGGCTTCTTTTCCCTCCTGCAGTGGCAATTCTGCCGTTGTATGTTCAGTTGAAGTCAATGTATCTGCTTGATAACTATTTCGGGGTAATTCTTCCTCAGGTGGCATTTGCTCTGCCTATGCAGATAATGCTTGTCAGAAGTTTTTTCAAGCAAATCCCTATGGAGCTTGAAGAGTCTGCAACTATTGACGGATGTACTCAGTTGCAGTTTTTAGTAAGAATAGTGATACCGCTTTCAAAGCCGGTATTAACTACAATTGCGATTCTTGCGATGGTTGGAAGCTGGAACAGTTATTTTCTTCCATTGCTTATATTGAACAGTGAGAAATACTTTACACTTCCAATGGGTGTAATGTCATTTGCAAGTCAGTATGTATATAACTGGCCTCTTGTTCTTGCTTATATTACACTTGCGATGGTTCCTGCGGTAATTTTCTATATGCTTGCTCAGAAGTACATAATAGAAGGTCTCACAAGCGGAGCTGTTAAACAGTAATTTATTGAGACTCCGGATATTTCTTAATGAAGTATCCGGAGTTTTTAATTCTCAGAAATTAATTAAAATCACTATAAAATATTTTCTTTCTTTTGTTCATAAGCGAAATAACCTTTTTTAAAATTTAAACAATAGATTGCTGAAAAAATGAAATATTAATCTTGACAAAAATATAATAAGGGGATTATGCGTTAACGGTAACGCATTTTGGGAGTATAATGGCAACGATAAGGGATGTAGCAAAAAAGGCAAAGGTGTCAATCGGTACTGTCGATAGAGTGGTTCATAGCCGGGGAAGAGTTTCCGTCAAGACTATCGAGAAAGTAAATAAGATCATTGCCGAACTTGGATATAGACCAAATTTATATGCAAGGCATTTGTCACTATCCCGGTTATATACAATTGCTGTGTTGATGCCTTCTCCCGAGCAGGACAGCGGATATTGGGCTATGTCTGCAGAAGGAATTAAAAAGGCGGTTTCAGAATTAAAACAGCATCATGTGAAGGTGAGGATGTTTGAATACGATCGTTATTCTTCTGAATCATTTATAAATGCGTCAAGGAGTCTTCTTAAGTCAAAGCCTGACGGTGTTATGATTGCTCCAATTATGTGGAAAGAAGCCCGTGAATTCCTTTCTGAAATTCCGGAAAGTATTCCATATGTTTTATTTAATGCGAATGTTCCGGATTTAAAAGCTGTTTCCTTTATAGGTCAGGACGCCTATCAGAGCGGGGTTATTTGCGCTAAGCTTATCAGTCTTGTTGTAAAAAAGGGATCAGTCTGTATTGTTTTGCCGTCTAATTCTGATCATCATATTGAAGAACGTTCTGACGGTTTTAAGCATTTCTTTGAAAATAATGATGATGTTTCTCTTGAAACATTTCGATTAAGCGGTCAGGCAAATTCTGATAATTTCAAGTCTCTGCTTGATGGTATGTTTTCTTCTAATAAGGAAATTGCGGCTGTTTATGTTGCTAATGCATCAACTCATTATGTTGCTGAGTATCTTAATGGGAAAAATATTCAGAAGAAGCCGTTTCTTGTAGGTTATGATTTAATAGATTTGAATGTCAAGTATCTCAAAGAAGGACTCATTGATGTTCTGATCAGTCAGAAAGCCAAGATGCAGGGTTATGAAGGGGTTTACGCATTATATAATGAGGTGGTTCTTCAGCAGTCGTGCGAGAGAAACATTCTTATGCCTATAGATATTGTTATGAAAGAAAATCTGGTATATTATATGTGATTTTTTTTTGAGTAATGCGTTATCGGTAACGCAATTTGTTAAAAGGTATTGGATTTTTATAAATTATTGTTTTGTTTTTTCAGTACGAGGGTTTATTATTATGAAAAGCGTTAACGGTAACGCGAAAGGGGTTGAATGAATTCAAAAGCATACGTAATAGGTGTTGATTACGGAACAGATTCTGTCAGAGCGGTAATTGTAAATGCTCATGACGGGCAGGAAGTTTCTCATTCGATATTCGAGTATCCGAGATGGAAAGAAGGACTATTCTGCGATCCGAAAAATAATCAGTTTCGCCAGCATCCGCTTGATTATATTGAAGGTTTTGAAAAAAGCATAAAAGGAGCATTGTCTTCTGCTTCAAAAGATGTTGCTGCAAATGTTAAAGGTATTTCGATAGATACTACTGGTTCGACTCCGGTTGCCCTTGATAAGAACGGCATACCGTTATCTCTTTCTGATGAATTTAAAAATAATTCGAATGCAATGTTTGTTCTATGGAAAGATCATACTTCGGTTGCAGAAGCTGAAGAAATAAATAATAAATCTAAAAACTGGGGCGGAGTTGATTTCACAAAATATGTGGGCGGAGTCTATTCCTCTGAATGGTTCTGGGCAAAGATGCTACATATTATGCGTATTGACAGTGATGTCCGTGAACAGGCCTTTACCTGGGCGGAACACTGCGACTGGATGACGGCATATGTTACTGGAAGCTGCCGGCCTGATTTAATGAAACGCAGCCGCTGTTCTGCCGGTCATAAGGCTATGTGGCACTCTGATTTTAACGGTCTGCCTTCAGAAGAATTTCTCATGACTCTTGATCCGATGTTAAAGGGAATGAGATCGCGTCTGTTTTCAGAAACTTACACAAGCGATATCCCTGCAGGTACGCTCACGCGTGAATGGGCTGATAAACTCGGTCTTCCTGAAAATGTTGTAGTCGGAGTCGGCGCATTCGACGCTCACATGGGAGCAGTCGGCGGTGAAATTGAGCCTTATTATTTAAGTAAAGTAATCGGAACCTCTACTTGCGATATGCTTGTTGCTCCGCGTGAAGATGTAGGTGACAGATGTATCCGCGGTATCTGCGGTCAGGTTGACGGTTCAGTTATTCCGGGGATGATTGGAATGGAAGCTGGCCAGTCTGCTTTCGGTGATTCATATGCATGGTTCCGTTCGATGATTTTATCACCAGTCAATGAGCTTATTGAAGAATCCGGTCTTGTTGATTCTAAAGTTTCAAATGAACTAAGTTCTTATCTGCGTAATAAAATGATACCTCATCTTGAGAAGCATGCTCATCAAGTTCCGATTGGTGAATCCGGAATTGTGGCTCTTGACTGGCTGAACGGCCGGCGTACTCCTGATGCGAATCAGGCTCTAGCAGCCGTATTCAGCGGTCTTTCTCTAGGCAGTGATGCACCGCGTATTTTCAGAGCTATTGTTGAATCGACTGCGTTCGGTGCAAAAGCTATTGTCGACCGCTTTATTAGTGAAGGCATTCCGATCAAGGGAGTCATTGCTTTGGGCGGAGTTGCTAAAAAATCTCCGTTTGTAATGCAGACTCTTTCTGATGTTTTTAACATGAAGATAAAAGTTGTCCGCTCTGAACAGGCATGCGCTCTAGGTGCTGCCATGTTCGCAGCTACGGCTGCAGGTTTATATCCGGACGTAATGAGCGCGTGCAAGGCTATGGGTAACGGATTTGAGAAAGAGTATCATCCGATTGAATCAAATGTTGCGCTTTATAAACCGCTTTATGACAGATACCGCAGACTCGGTGAATATGCCGAATCAGATATTTCTTCTGTGAGAGGAAACGGCTGATGAGCAAGTATAAAGAATTAAAAGAAAGAGCATGGCTGTGCAACATGGAACTTCCGAAGCGCGGTCTGGTAATTTATACTTTCGGTAATGTCAGTGCCGCTGACAGATCTGCAGGTGTTTTCGCCATTAAGCCGAGCGGTGTTCCTTATGAAGAACTTAAAGCTGATGATATGGTTGTTGTAGATTTTGAGAATAAGATTGTTGAAGGAAGCTTAAGGTATTCTTCAGATACGAAAACTCATACTGTTCTTTACAATAATTTCGCCGGCATAAACGGCGTTGTTCACACTCATTCTACATACAGCGTCGCATGGGCGCAGGCAGCTTTGCCTATTCCGGTTTTCGGAACAACTCATGCAGATCACTGTGCGGGTGATATACCGTGCACTGATTTTATGACAGATGATGCTATTAAGGGAGATTATGAAATCGAAACCGGAAACCAGATAGTACGCACTTTCGAATCTATATCTTACCGTGAAACTGAGATGGTTCTTGTCGCAGGTCATGGACCATTTACATGGGGAACAACACCTGAAAAAGCAGTTTATAACAGTGCTGTTCTTGAGGAACTTGCGAAAATGGCATTCATCACAAGAAGCATAAATTCAAATACACCGCGTCTCAAAGAGGCGCTTGTAGATAAGCATTATCAGAGAAAACACGGAAAAAACGCGTATTACGGACAAGCGTCAAAACAATAATCCGTATAAGGAGGACAAGATGAAAAATATTCCGGAATTAAAATTAGGTATCGTAGCAGTAAGCAGAGATTGTTTCCCCATTGAGCTTTCTAAAAAAAGACGCAAGAGCGTCGTTGAAGAATGCAAGAAGGCTGATCTTAAAATCAGTGAAATTGAAACAATAGTTGAGAATGAATCTGATGCATTGAAAGCTCTTTCTGAACTTGAATCTCAGAAAGTAAATGCTCTTGTGATTTATCTCGGAAATTTCGGTCCCGAAGGACCAACGACGATTCTTGCGCAGAAATTTGACGGGCCTGTCATGTTTGTCGCTGCAGCTGAAGAATCAGGAAATGATCTTATAAAAGGCCGCGGTGATGCATATTGCGGTATGCTGAACGCTTCTTATAATATTGGTCTCAGAAAACTTTCTCCTTATATATCTGAGTATCCTGTGGGTGTGCCATCCGAAATCGTGATGATGATTACCGAATTTATGCCGATTGCAAAAATCATCATCGGTCTTAAGTCTTTGAAAATATTTTCCTTCGGACCGCGCCCTCAGGATTTTCTTGCATGTAATGCACCTATCAAACCCCTCTATGATATCGGTGTTGAAATAATGGAAAACAGCGAACTCGATCTTTATGATATTTTTCTTTCTGCTGAAGGGAATCCTAAAGTAAAAAAAGTCGCTGAAGAAATGGCAGCTGAGCTTGGTCATGGAAATACATATCCGGATATGCTTATGAAGCTTGCACAGTATGAAGTTGCTCTTATCGAATTTTTTGAAAAAAATATCGGAGCTTCGACATACGGAGTTTTTGCAAACAAATGCTGGCCGTCATTTGAAAAATATTTCGGTTTCGTTCCATGTTATGTGAATTCACGTCTTGCTTCACGCGGAATTCCTGTTTCATGCGAAGTTGATATCTACGGCGCATTGAGCGAATACATGGTATCATGCGCGACTGATCTTCCTGCAACGCTTCTTGATATTAACAATACAGTACCTCTTGATATGTATAAGGAAGCGGGTTCGAAGGTAGCAAATTATAAACCAACTGATTTGTTTATGGGATTCCACTGCGGAAATACGGCGTCATCATGTACTATGGATCCTGTGATGAAATATCAGCTGATAATGAACAGACTTATCGAAGGCGGAAAAGAACCTGATATTACAAGAGGAACACTTGAAGGAAGAATCCGTACAGGTGAGATTACACTCTTTAGACTTCAGTCTACGGCGGATGCAAAACTCAGATCTTATATCGCCGACGGAGAAATTCTTGATATAGATCCGAAATCATTCGGAAGCATTGCGGTCTTCGCGATTTCAGAAATGGGACGCTTTTACCGTCATGTGCTTATTGAAAAACGTTATCCGCATCATTCGGCAATAGCGTTCAAGCATTCAGGAAAGGCTCTTTTTGCTGCATGCAGAATGCTGGGTCTTGAAGATATTTCTTATAACAGACCTAAGGGATTGCCTTATCCGACAGAGAATCCGTTTTAGTTCATGGTTTCAAACAGGCTCGCAGCAGAGCCTGATAAGGTGGCTGTAATTCCGGATTACAGACGAATATAACACAGGAGGAGAGTATGAGAAAGCTATTCAGATGCGCTGTAATAGGCGCTGCCCTGGCCGTTTCCGTTACAGGTTGCGGAAAAGGCGGAGACAAAATCGTTCTTGGTTTTTCGCAGATTGGTGCTGAGAGCGAGTGGAGAACTGCTAATACCGAATCAATTAAATCGGCAGCAAAAGATGAAGGAATTGATCTTAAGTTCTCTGATGCTCAGCAGAAGCAGGAAAATCAGCTTAAGGCAATCCGTTCTTTTATTGCACAGAAAGTTGATGCAATCGCGTTTTCACCTGTTGTAACTTCAGGATGGGAAGCAGTTCTTAAAGAAGCTAAAGATGCAAACATCCCTGTATTTATTACTGACCGTGCAGTTGACGTTCAGGACGATTCTATGTGGGTAACAGTTATGGGTTCCGATTTTACTGAAGAAGGCAGACGTGCTGCACGCTGGCTTCAGGAGTATGCGGCAAAACAGAACTGGAAAGGAACTATCAATGTAGTTGAGCTTCAGGGAACTGTAGGATCTGCTCCTGCAATCGAAAGAAAGAAAGGTTTCGAAGAAGTAATGAAATCTACTCCTAATTTCAAAACAATCCGTTCGCAGACAGGTGAATTTACCCGTGCGAAAGGAAAAGAAGTTATGGAAGCTTTTCTTAAAGCTGAAGGAAAGAAGATCAATGTTCTTTTCGCTCATAATGACGATATGGCAATCGGAGCAATTCAGGCTATCGAAGAGTATGGTTTGAAACCTGGTAAAGATATCACTATAGTTTCAATTGATGCTGTTAAAGGCGCTTTCGAAGCGATGATCGCCGGCAAACTTAATTGCAGTGTTGAGTGCAGTCCGCTTCTTGGACCACAGCTTATGCAGGCTGTAAAAGATTACAAAGCCGGTAAAACAATACCTAAACGCATTGTAACAAACGAAACAATTTTCCCTGCAGAAGTTGCTGCTAAAGAGTTCCCGAATCGTAAGTATTAATTTATGAAAGCCGTTTTCCGGAAATTCCGGAAAACGGCTATTAAATGATTATAGCCACCTTAAGAGTCTCTGCTGCGTTTTTAAAATTTGTTTGAACCGAGAGAGGAGGTATTATGGCTGATTTGAAGCCCATAGTTGAGATGAAGGGAGTAAAAAAATCTTTTCCGGGAGTTCAGGCTCTTTCGGGAGTTGATTTCAGATTGTTTGAAGGAGAGATTCATGCAATCATGGGACAAAACGGAGCCGGAAAGTCCACTCTTATAAAAATACTCACAGGAGTATATAAAGCTGACGGAGGATCAATTGTATATTGCGGTACGCAATGCAGATTCAGAACTCCGCTGGAAGCCCAGAAGAAAGGAATCAGTACAGTATATCAGGAAGTTAATTTATGCCCGAATCTCTCTGTTGCAGAAAATATTTTTATAGGCCGTGAACCGCGCCGTTTCGGGATGATTGACTGGAATAAGATTAATTCTGAATCTGAAAAACTTTTAAAAAGGCTCAATGTTTCGATTGATGTTACCAAACTGCTTTCATCTTATTCAGTCGCGATACAGCAGATGGTAGCTATTGCACGTGTGCTTTGCATTTCTTCGCGGGTTCTTATTCTTGATGAACCTACTTCGAGTCTTGATGAGCAGGAAGTTAATGAGCTTTTTGAAGTTCTTAATAAATTGAAATCGGAAGGCATGGCTATTCTTTTTGTCACGCATTTTCTTGATCAGGTCTACCGCATCACTGACAGAATAACAGTATTCCGGAACGGAACATTTGTTGGTGAATATTTGACGAAAGATCTTCCGCGCGTTGAACTTATTTTCAAGATGGTCGGAAAAGATATTTCAGCGATGAGTGCAATGCCTCAGAAATGTTTGGAAAATGTTTCTGACAATAAAGAAATAGACTCACTTCTTGAAATTAAGGGAATGAAAAAACATGGTTCAATGAATGAGTTCAGCCTTGATGTTCAAAAAGGTGAAGTTCTAGGTTTTGCGGGACTTCTCGGTTCAGGCAGAACAGAAACTGCAAGGCTGATATTCGGTATTGATAAACCGGATCAGGGAGAATGTCTTGTAAAGAATGAACTGAAAAATATTTCTTCTCCAAGTGACGCGATTGAACTCGGTCTCGCTTTTTGTCCGGAAGACAGAAAAACTGAAGGAATTATTGATGAACTGTCCGTCAGGGAGAATATCATTCTGGCGCTTCAGGGTTCGCTCGGAATCATGAAATATCTTCCGCGTAAAAAGCAGGATAAAATTGCCGATGAATACATCAAGGCTCTGGGAATTAAAACTGCTGATGCAGAGTGTGAAGTGAGAACCTTGAGCGGAGGAAATCAGCAGAAAGTTCTTCTTGCGCGATGGCTTGCAACAAAGCCTTCTCTTCTTATTCTTGATGAACCGACCAGAGGAATAGACGTCGGTGCAAAATTTGAAATTCAGGAATTCGTAATGTCGCATTGCAAAGAAGGAATGTCAATAATTTTCATTTCTTCAGAGCTTGAAGAGGTGATACGCGTCAGTTCCCGTGTAGCGGTATTCAGAGACAGGCAGAAGATTTCTGAACTGTCCGGTAACGATCTCAAAGAAGAGAAAATTATGCATACGATAGCGGGAGGTCAGTAATCATGGCTGGTTTAAAATTAAAGAATATTATGGGGAAAATCGCAGGATTTTTTACAGCGGCAAGCCGCTCTGGTTTGCTGTGGCCTGTGATTTTTTTCGGGCTTATTCTTCTTGTAAATGCGCTGATCAATCCGGGATTTTTTGATATTGAAATCAAAGACGGACGTCTTTCCGGAAGTTTAATAGATATCATGAACCGTTCGAGTTATATAATACTGCTTGCAATTGGTATGACATTTGTTGTTGCGACTGCCGGAATTGATATATCCGTCGGTGCTGTTGTTGCAATTTCAGCGGCCGTATCAGCTTATCTGATCGGCGGAACCCTTGTTGTAGAAAACGGTGTTCAGCAATATGTCAGCTTTATGCCGATGCCTGTTGCAATTATAGCGGCTTTACTCATCGCGACTGCTCTTGGTATGTGGAACGGTCTTTTAATTTCACGGATGGGATTGCAGCCGATTATTGCAACTTTGATTCTGATGGTTGCCGGGCGCGGTATTGCCCAGCTGATAACAAGTGGACAGATTATAACAATCTACTATAAACCGTTTTTCTTTATAGGCGGCGGATATCTTTTCGGAATACCATTTTCGATTTATATAGTCGCAGCAGTTCTTGCTGTTGTTATGTTTCTTAAAAAAAGAACGGCTCTCGGGCTTTTTATCCAGTCTGTCGGAATCAATAAAACGGCAACAAGATTTGCCGGAATTAATTCATCGAATATAATTCTATGGGTTTATGCATTCAGCGGATTTTGCGCAGGTATTGTAGGTCTTCTTGTCTGTTCGAATAACAAGAGTGCGGACGGAAATAATGCCGGGTATAATATGGAACTTGATGCTATTCTTGCCGTAGTTTTAGGCGGAACATCTCTTGCCGGCGGTAAATTCTACATCATGGGAAGTGTGATAGGGGGACTGATTATTCAGAGTTTAACTACCACGATTTTTTCGATAAAGGAAATTAAACCTGAGGCGAATCTGGTCGTTAAAGCTGTAATCGTTTTTGTTGTATGTCTTATCCAATCTGAATCGTTCCGGAAGAAAGTTGCCGGAGTAATTTTCCTCAGGGAGAAAAAATCATTATGAATATAAAAAATATTCCAATACTTTCTTGTATCACCGGCGGAAAGGGCGGGAATAGCTCAGGATCGATGTTTAATTTTAAATATCTTCTGCTGGCTGCGACGATTGCTCTTTTTATTATAATGTTCGGTATAGGATCTGTTTCATTCAGAGGCTTCTTTTCTCTGAAGGTTTTCTTTGACCTGTTTATCGATAATCCTTTTCTCTTTATTGCCGCTATCGGTATGACATTTGTCATCATCACCGGCGGAATAGATCTATCGGTCGGTTCGGTCGCGGCGCTTACTACAATGATAACCGGAACTCTTGTGGAAATTCACGGCATAAGTCCGGCTGTTGTTCTTCCTTTTGTTCTTCTTGTAGGATCTTTAATAGGATTTCTAATCGGGATAATGGTTCATTTTTTTAAGATACAGCCTTTCATAGCGACTTTGGGAGGAATGTTTCTAGCACGCGGAATTGCTTTGATGATTAATACCGATTCAATTACTTTAAATAATTCATTTTTCAAGGCAGTTTCGAATTATCATATTCCTGTTATTGGAAATGCGTTTATAACGATTAATGTCGTTATTATTCTTATAGTTGTAATTGCTGCGATAATTCTTGCGCATTATACAAATTTCGGACGAACTGTTTATGCCATCGGCGGGAATGAGCAGTCTGCGATACTGATGGGTCTACCTGTAGGACGTACCAAGATACTTGTCTATACAATTAGCGGTTTCTGCTCAGCTCTTGCCGGAGTAACTATGATGTTTTATATGCCGTCAGGTAATCCTCTTCACGGAGTCGGAATGGAGATGGATGTCATTGCTGCGGTAGTAATCGGAGGTACGATGTTGACCGGAGGTTCCGGATATATGCTCGGTACGGTATTCGGAGTTTTGATTTTAGGTACGATTGCGACACTAATAAATTTCCAGGGAGGAAGTGTAAATCCCTGGTGGATACGTATAATAAACGCGGCGCTGATTCTTGTGTTCTGTCTGCTTCAGATTTTATTTGAAAAGAAAGGCCGTAAAATAGCTAAATCCTGAAGTGCATTGTTATAAACCGGCAAATGCCCCGCCCGGGCGGGGTGTTTGCCGGTTCGACTACAACTCTATTTCTCTGTATAAACTCCATTATTATCATCAGCAAGAGCTTTCATGAAATCTTCATCTTTATCATCACCTAGTCCGACGCTGTGAATGGTTACACGGCCGTTATTAAGTGATTTAATTTCTTTAAGAATTTTATCGGATGATGCATCAGAAGGCTGACCGTCAGAAAGAAAAAATATTACATCTACTCCGCGTACATTGAGCGCTGCCTTGAGTCCGGCAAGAGCGCTTGTGCCGCCGCCTGATTTCAGATTATCAACGAAGAATATGGCTTTATTCTTGGTCATGTCAGTTGCAGTAAGTACGTTCTTGTCCCAGTAATTTATTGAAGATGAAAAAGTTAACACGGTAAATTTGGTTTTTTCATCGAGCCCGCGTATTGCAGGCATCAGTTCTCTGCGTGCTGTGGCTAGTTTTGTAGACTCGTTTTCGATGCTTTTTGAAGCTAAACCTCCCAGAGGTCCCTTAAGTTTTTTTCTGATGATTCCGCCGGCCTCGCTGGCTGCCTGTGCTCTTAATTTGTCGGAAACATTTCCTTCATTTTTGCCTTCCATACTTCCGGATACATCTACCAGAAAAACGACATTCTTACCTTCAGTTTTTATCCCGAAATAGCTTTCGGATTTTGTAAATCTGTAGCAGCCGCTTGCAGTACAAAAAATAGCAGTTAGTGTTAATAGTAATAATTTACGTTTCATTTTTCCCCCTGAAATATATTCTATGCTATAACATATAGTTTCTTTATCAAGGCTTTTTTGATTTTTGAACAACTGCAATTACAGAAACTTCGGGTTTAGGAGAATATGTCTGAATGATTAAAACTTTATTTGCATCAATTGATCTTATCGTGAATTGATATGTTTTATCACCTATCTGAATCTTTAGATTATCATTTTCTAATGTCCACTTAAATGGAACAGATGAGTCTTCGATATTAAGTATTCCGGTAAAATCTTTTTTGAAAACTATTTCGGTTTGGCCGACGGGAAGGGGATCTTTTTCTAAAATTTTTCCTGTACCTGTAAAAATTACCATATCGCTTGACTGTATGTTCCAGCTGCCTGTGAGAATTACAGTATTTGCTGTGTCTCCTGCATAAATTAAACCGGAAAACAGCAATAATCCAATCAGATACTTTTTCATTTTATTCTCCTTATTATTTTTAATAATTTCTTTTATAATTAAGCAGATTTGAAAAAGCTGACTTTTTTCTGAAGATTTTCGGCCATAGCTGATAATTCTTCAGAGCTTCCCGCAATTTCTTCTGATGAAGATGCTACTTCCTGAGAGGTTTCTGATATGTCATTTACTGTTTTAACCATTTCTTCCATAGCA
>JAKPJF010000111.1 GCA_029554345.1 Spirochaetota bacterium
CTCCAGCCGTTGTTATTCCGGAAGCAAGTTCAAGTCCAAGTTTTCTCTTGTATTCTTCGTTAAAATGGTTTCTTTTTATCATGTTATTATCCTATAAATCTGTGTTATTTTGTCACTCCAGTTTTATGGGGTCAGTCCAAACTTAAATTCTCATCATCTTTAATATAATTATAAAATAGTTTTTTATTTATCATAAATCCTATTTTATCTTAGCTAAGTTAAGTACAACTAGAATATAATTCAAGCTGCCACATGACCTTTACCCATAGGCGTATGTGGCTTTAGACAGAGTACCGCGTGGAACGGAGCTATGCCTCGAGAAGATAACATCGTATTATCGCCGTTAAATGCTATGACGTTCCTTTTACGATTGGAAATAGAAAGCATGAGCCTTTTCACTTTTTTGTTTTAAAAGCCTTAATATTATTCGTTAATGTCGAAATAATTTGATGTTCAATGCCTGGGAAATCTGCCGGATTAGGAATAAATACCCTATCCATATCATTTATTCTATAACCGTTATTATTAACGAAATATAATACATAATAAAGCGTTCCATCATCTTTAACTTTCACTAATGAAATATGAATATTACTAGGAGCATTTTTCGACTGAAAAGTCTTAATTATTGTATATTTTTCCTCATGCATTTTATCATCATATTTTTTAAAAAACTCATTATAATCGCTTATAAATATCGCTTGCGCAATATCCAATTTATCTTTTTTCATTTTAAAGAATAATTCAACTACTCTTTCTGGGCTTGATAAATCGTATTTTTCGACAGAATATAACTTCGGTACAGACATTAACATTGAAACAATTGATATTGTCATAATAATTTTTTTCATATTATCCTCTCTGTTATTATACGCAACGCAAGGAGGTGCAACAAAGCAATTACCGAGCGTTATAACGTTTGATTGATTTAGAATGATACTTATCTCATAATTTTAATAAAAACTCTTTCTAGAGACATGTTTCCAATTATTATCTTATCATTTACGATTGTACCCTCATAATTTCTTGGATTAAAAGTCATTGATCCAACATCCCATTTATGAAATGATTTCGGCAATTGATTGATGTTTTTGTATTCTAATGAAATAGGCTTTGAATAACACTCTTCGAATTTAACATTCAGTTTAAATTTTATCGTATCGTTATCAATTTTCAATTCTTCCATTTCTTTAACATAAAAGCCAGGCAAGTATCCTTCCCTGGTCTCATCAAAATCATCACTGGTTCCATAATACCAGCCATTTACTGTATTTCCGGATTTTTCTAAAACTATGTAATGATCTTCAATTAAATTATCAGAATTGTATTGATAAGTATATTTATAAATATCAATTGTTTTATCATTATGACTTTTCTCTTCATGTTTACAACCGAATAGAGCAAATGAAATCAGTATAAACATTGATGCAATTTTACTCATTGAATTCTCCAAATCAAATGTCTCACGACTTAAGCTGCTGTACAACGTTTCTCCGAAGGCTAAATGTGGCTTTAGACAGAGCACAGCGAGGAACGAAGTGAACACCTTGCACAGAGGATGTCAATTGCTGTCTAAATATTAATTTCTAGACTCGTCAATTATTCTTGCCTCGGTAAGAACTTCTTGCGCCTTCATGTATAAAGGAAAATACAGATGTTTTCCTTTTTCGATTACATTTATTTTTGCACTTAGGAAATATATCCCGTCAAAGGATAAGAAATAGAAGTATGTTTCTCCAGGCGAAGGAAGATCGCGGGTTTTTGTTTTTTTAGCATACTTTACATATTTCTCAGAAAATGAAATTAAATCTAGACCTTTATTTCGCGCATTCTCATGTTCTCCAATACCTATAATGCCGCCGCCATTAGTAAAATATATACTTATTGAGCCTTCTTTAAAACATCTTAAACTGTACGCTGCATCATCAAGTCCTGTCTCCATAAATACTCCGTAAATTTGACCGGGGCTTTCTTGCTTAATATCCAACTCAGCTGGCTTAACATCAAATGCCATGTTTCTCATTTTTGTGAAAATATAAGCAATATCATATTTTGATGCAGCTATGCATATTACCGGCACGGCTATAATCAACAATCCGAAAGCAAGAAATTTATAAATGTTAGGTTTTATCATGAAAATACTCCAGATAGTTTTATTAGCACTTTTTCTTTTAGATCTAGCACCGCGAGGAATAAAGTGATCACGAAGCCTATGCCCGAAGTGGTGCGCATGTGACCATATTTATGAGCCGTTCCTCTATTTGGAAGTGTTAACATATTGATCATATCTTTTCCATAAATTATTATTATTTTTTTTCAACAATTTAATAGCGCTCAATAATGTAGTATTTCGCTCTATGAAATCATAGTGATTGTGCCTATTAATTGATAATTCTGCGGCAAGAATTGCATAAGAATCTGTGTTAGTAAAAGTTGAACAGTATAAAGTTATGTAATGCCCGTGAATAAATGAACAATAGTCGTAATCATCTATATCTCCATATTTATTAACAACAAACAGTAAAGTTTTATAATATTCTCTTGAATCTATTTTTTTTGATGATTCTAGTTCTCTTAATTTAATATCATAAAGATAAAAGGTTTGTCGAATCTGTTCCTGTTTATGTTCTTTTAATAAAAAATGACATAACGGGATGCTAAGTAATAGTAATGGAATTAATAATATTATAGTAATTTTTATTAATTTTCTACGAAACGCAACATCGAATTTCTTGATTTCTTCATCGGAAGGTATTCTCCCGCTTTGTTGTAATATATATTTTGCGTTTTGATAATCTTTTTCTCTTACTTCAATTACAGCAAGGCCGTGATTGATAATACCAGCTTCAGTATATGCATAAGTTTTATCCATTAGATTTGATTTAATATTATTAGTATCTAATATCTCTTTGCAGGTTAAAGCCTCATTTAATGAGGTAAAACTTACAAGTGTCACAACTTTATTTCTCATATTGTCTCAACTTTTATATAATTAAACACATTACTCACAGAAAATCGCAAGTATAAGAAATCACCAGAGTATAAGCGGTAGCGATTTGCTCAATCGCCGCTAAAATATTAGTACCCTTAAAAGCGACGGAAGTAGCAACTTCCGCGCGATCCAGGGTCCTCATGGAATGCAGAATTTCAGCCGCTGTTAAATGAAGCTGATCTATATTTATTATCTGAACTTCACTTAATATAGTGATTTGTTACAAGACCATTACTATAAATTTCAGTTTTAACTTTAGAAAATATTATGGGTTCAGATATATGTCCAAATAGTGGAATTCCATCTCCCAGCAAAATAGGCACTCTAGTAATTATAAGCTCATCTATTAAATTTAATTGCAGGAAGCTTTGAATAACTTTACCGCCATCAACATATAAATTCTGATATCCCAGACGTTTCAAATTATGTATAATTTCATTAATATTTCCGGAAACAATTTCGGCCTTATCACTTATATTTTCAGGAATCTCTTTTAAGCTATTACTCATCACAAATACTTTTTTGAAATAAGGCCATTTTGAAAATGATAGAACTTTCTCGAAGGTATTAGTTCCCATAAGTATACAATCAATTCGATTTAAAAAATCAGCGAAACCATAATCATTATCTTCAATCACAGGAATATTGTTTAACCAATCAAGACCATTATCCTTAGTCGCAATATATCCATCAATACTCGTTGCAATGTAAACTAAATTAGCCATAAGAATTGATTCCTTTACAAAAATTATTTCCCAATTTTAAGTCAAACAGGTGTTACTCATGTTCCGGATCAACAACGAACCAATTGCGTATAACTAAATATATAAACAATTCAATCCCCAAAGCCCTTCTCTCCGCTCCCTCACATGAATGCCTCAGCAACTTTTACCAGCGCACCGAAAAATTCACAGCAACTTGCCCATTTAAATCTTTATGAGTATTGTTTTCGCGAAAGTCAAATCCAAAATAAACCGCTTAGTGCAGAAAAAATGGAATGAGATGATAATCAACAAAACGTCCGACGCAGTCGGACACTAAGGTGGTAGGAGAACCGCCATCGAGGCGCACAGGATGAGGAGCGACCGTGTGCTTCAGGAAATGATGAATTATAGTAAGAACACCTAAACCATCTGCCGAAGGCAGATACCAAATAAGCGGAGCTTTCGCAATCCGCTGAAAGCGGTGCGAAAATCGAAGCGAAAAAAAGCCGGGATGGGATTGCAAAAGGGTAAGGGCTGGCGACTGAAGCCCTTACCCTTTTGAATTCTTGCATGATCCATGCAAATGCCGGATACATAAGGCGAAGCCTTATGAAAGAAGTTCTTGTGCTGCCTTCGCCAACTCTCCTTCAAAATCAGAACCCTTCGACAGCGATGTAATCTTTTCTACAAAGTAGCTTCCCGCTACGACTATTTCAGTTTTTCCGGAAAGAGCCCTTACCTGCGAATTCGATTTAATTCCGAAACCAAGGGCGATCGGCTTCGAGCAGTTGCGCTTTACGGTTGCGATCCATTCTTCGGTTTCTGCTCCGATGTCGGTTTTTCCGCCCGTGATTCCGCGGCGCGCAGTGACATACAGAACTCCGTAGCTTTTATCTCCGAGCATTTTTATTCTATCGTCGCCGACTCCCGGAGAAATTACCTGAATGACGCCGATTCCGTATTTTTCAGCGGTTTCAGACAAACCTTCGTCGGAGCCGTACGGAAGATCGGGGACGATGAATGCGTTAGCTCCGTTTTCCTTAGCCTTCTTTACAAAGCGTTCGATTCCGTATTTATAGACGATGTTCGCGTAAGTCATTATTATGACGACCGCTTCCGTTGTTTCTGAAAGTTCCTTAACTATTTTAAATCCGTCCTCAACTGTGAATCCGGCGTCGATTGCCTTATAGCTCGCGCCTTCGATTACTTTTCCGTCTGCAGATGGATCCGAAAACGGAAACTGCACTTCAATGAAATCCGCGTGACGGCATATTCCCTTTGCGGCTTTCAGAGAACTTTCAACATCGGGATATCCCCCGACTATATGACCCATGAGCGAAATCTTTTTATTCTTAATCTGTTCAAGCTTCTTATTCATTTCCATAACGCGCTACCTCCTCCTTGAGAAATTGAACCCATGTGTCACCGCCGAGGGCGTGCGCGGTGATGAAGATATCCTTGTCTCCGCGGCCTGACATGTTCGCGACAATGACCTTATCCTTTGCCATCTTCGGTGCAATTTTTATAACTTCGGCAAGAGCGTGACTCGATTCGAGAGCCGGAATAATTCCTTCATGCTTGGCGAAAAATTTCACCGCATTCAAAACCTCGTCATCATATGCCTTAGCAAATTCAATTCTCTTTTCTTCTGCGAGATATGCAAGTTCAGGACCAAGACCTGCATAGTCGAGTCCTGCGCTTATTGAATGAGTTACGGTCAGCTGACCCGAATCATCCTGAAGAAAGAGAGATTTATATCCCTGAACGATTCCCATGTCCGCACCTTTTCCGGCAACGCGCGCTGCGTGTTCTCCCGGATTATCTCCTTTTCCGCCGGCTTCTACACCGATCAAACGTACTTCTTTTTCTTCAAGAAAATCCGCAAAGAATCCGATTGAGTTGGAACCGCCGCCGACACAAGCAACTAACACGTCAGGCAGTTTATTTCCGTATGCAAAAATCTGTTCCTTCACTTCACGTCCGATGACGCGCTGAAATTCGCGGACCATGTCGGGATATGGACACGGCCCGAGAGCGCTTCCGATTATATAATGAGTGTCGCTTTTGCGCGCAGTCCATTCACGGAAAGCTTCATTTACCGCGTCTTTCAGAGTTTTGGTTCCGCTGGTAACTGCTGTCACCTTAGCGCCGAAAAGTTCCATCCAGTAAACATTCGGGCGCTGGCGCGCGATGTCCACTTCGCCCATGAATATTTCGCAATCGAGTCCAAGCCGCGCGCATGCCGAAGCAGTCGCGAGTCCATGCTGACCGGCGCCGGTTTCCGCGATGATGCGGGTCTTACCCATGCGTTTTGCAAGAAGCGCCTGACCTATCGCATTATTGATTTTATGCGCCCCGGTGTTCGCGAGTCCTTCAAGCTTGATATATATCTGTGCTCCGCCTAGAGCCTTTGTCGCGTTTTCCGCGAAAAGAAGAGGCGTTGGTCTACCCACGAAGTTTTTTAAAACATAATTAAATTCTTCGAGAAACGATTTATCATTAATCGCTTTTTTGAATTCTGCCTCAAGCTCCGTGATAGCCGGACGCAGAATCTCCGGTATGTACTGTCCGCCGTACTCTCCGAAATATCCTGTCATTTTATCAGCATCAAATTTCATCAAATGCTCCTTTTTATGCTTTCGAAAAGAGAAACTAATTTCTCTCTGCTTTTCTTTCCGGGAAATTCTTCAACCCCCGAACTTATGTCAATTAATGCCGGAGTAAATCTTTCCTCTATTCCGGCCGCATTTTCCGCGTTTATTCCGCCGGCAAGATATAGATTTCTTTTCCGTCCGGATGACGCGAGAAATGTATTAATTTCTGCAATCACCTCAGAGTCAATTCTGATTCCGCTTCCGCCCTTTGTTTCCGATTTAGAATCGAGTATTGTGAACCGGCTTTTGCTTTTAACTTTTGCTTCATCCGCGCTTGATATGTTCAGTGCGCGGCACCAAAAGTAATCGGCATCCTCAAAATATTTTTCGTCAAAAGAATCTCCATGAAGCTGAACCGCGTCTATGATTCCGTTTCTCGCGAGTTCAAATATTTCCTCATCAGGTTCGGTAATTATAACTGATTTAAAAGTTTTTATTTGAGGCGCAATCTTTTCAATCTCATCAGCAGATAATTTCCGTTTGCTCTCAGCAGCAACAAATCCGCAAATATCGGCTCCGAGCTTTTCTGCAAGTAGCGCATCTTCAGCATTGGTGAGTCCGCATATTTTCACTGAAAGCTTTTCTTCGAGCATCGCCTTTTTGAAATGTGCTGAAAAAAATCTATTCGGTTTATTGATCCCCTCTTTTATCCCGGCTTTGACTTCCTTTACCTTAGAAGAATTTCCGCTTTTTACAAGCGATGTTCCGACAAGGCATCCGGCGAAACCGCTTGAAGCCGCTACATATGCATCATAAAATGATTCTATTCCTGATTCAAATATGACTTTTCTGCCGCGGAGTTTTTCCATGAGCGCGAGAGGATAATTCTTGTCTATGACGAATGTATCGAGATTACGCGAATTAATTCCGATCACTTCAGGATTAAGCTTTAGTGCAAGATTCATTTCTTCTTCGTCATGTATTTCAACAAGCGGAAGAAGACCGAGAGAAAGTGCTCTGTCATAAATCTTTTTCATTGTATCAAAATCATCCATGAACATCGCAGTAATCACAAGCACTGCATCAGCACCAGCCCGGTATGCGATGTTAACCTCATCCTCATACTGAATGAAATCTTTTCTTAAAATTGCCGCATTCGGAAAACGTTCTTTGACTGCCATGAGATCATCAAGCGAACCTCCGAAATAATCTTCTTCTGTAAGAACAGAAATCATTCCGGCGCCCGACGAAAGATATATCTCTGCAAGAGCGCATGGATCGGAAATCGCGCCGATTGAACCTGCTGACGGAGACTTGCGTTTTATTTCGGCGATCAGCAAACCGTCTTCAAAAGAAGGTCTCACAAGAGGGACTTTTCTTTCGGAAGGAATATTCCGTCCGAAAGTCAGCCCTTTCTCTTTAAGTGAAATCAATCTTCTGTCATATATTTCACGAAGAATCTTTACCATTTCTCAGTCCTTTCTTTTTCCTGAATCGACAAATTTAGCAAGAAGCTCTTTCGCCTTTCCGCTTTTAATTACTTCCTTCGCGTGATGATAACCGTCTTTGATTGTGTCGGTTATTCCGTATACGTAAAACGCAGCACCGGCATTAAGCGCAACAAGTTCCGCGCGGTTATGCTCCTCGCCGTTTAAAATATCAATGGCGATTTTTTTATTCAGTTCAGCGTCACCGCCGGCAAGTAGAGAATGCTCGGCATAATCCAGTCCGACTTCATGCGGAGTAAAGACGTAGCTTTTTATCCAGCCGTTATTGAGCTCTGTTATTTTTGTCGGTGCGCAAAGAGATATTTCATCATATCCGTCCATACCCGAAACTACCATTGCGCGTTTCAGTCCGAGCAGGCCTAGCGCCTCACAGACGGTTTCGGTGTATTCTTTATCAAACACACCGATTATCTGATGCGTTGCGTGCGCCGGGTTAGAAAGCGGACCGATTAGATTAAACGCAGTTTTAAATCCGAGAGCTGCACGTGCAGGTCCTGCGAAACGCATCGCGCTGTGAAATTTTCTCGCGAAGAGAAAAGTTATTCCAAGTTCCTTATATGTTCTTATGCAGTCGGAAATATCCGCATCGACATTTATTCCGAGCTTCTCAAAAAGATCCGCGCTTCCCGAAGCGCTTGTAATTGCACGGTTTCCATGTTTAACAACTTTTGCTCCGCCTGCGGCAACTACAAGCGAGGATATCGTTGATACGTTAAAAGTCTTTTTTGCCGATCCGCCTGTACCGCATGTATCAAGACGCATTTCATCTTTTTCCGGTGCCGGAAAACTAATCGCCTTTTTCTTTAGAACTGAAGCGAAACCTGCAAGCTCCTCAGCAGTTATTCCCTTCATTTCGAGTGATGTAAGAAGTGAACCTATCTGCGCATCCGTCATGTTGCCTTCGGTCAGTTCATCCATAACATCATATGCTTCGCTGAAACGGAGATGCTCTCTCGAAAGCGATTTCTTTAGATATGCTTTCACCGGAACGGATTCTCTTCTGTAATGAAGAAAATTCATTATCATCTTCTCACCGTCAACTGTTCCGATTGATTCTGGATGAAACTGCATTCCGGCAAGCTGAAATTCCTTATGTTCAACCGCCATAACCTCACCGTCATCGGTTTTCGCACATATTTCAAAACAATCCGGAATGTCTTTTTCTTTTCCGGCAAGAGAATGATATCTTGTAACAGGTGAACCCTGAGGAATGTTTCTGAAAAGTCCCTTGCCGCTGTGGGTAATTTTCTCAACCTTTCCATGAACAATTCTCGCTGCATTTACAATCGGAACTCCGAAAGCCGCTAGTATTGCCTGATGACCAAGACATACCCCAAGTATAGGATATTCTCCTTTGAGCTGTTTAATCACTTCGATGCAGATTCCGGCTTCATGAGGTGTTCCGGGTCCCGGCGACAGAATTATATGCGTCGGATTGATTTTCCGGATTTCTTCAATTGTTATTTTATCAGAACGCACAACCTCTATCTGATAATTCAGTTTTCTGAAAACCTGATAAAGATTATATGTAAAAGAATCATAGTTATCCAGCATCAGTATCATATCAATTCTCCTCCGCGCATAGATTGAGCGCGTTAAGAAGCGCCATCATTTTATTTTGGGTTTCTTCATATTCTTTTTCAGGTTCAGAATCATAAACGATTCCGGCACCCGCCTGAAGGTATATTTTATTTCCTATATGAACAGCCGAACGAATGACTATGCAGCTGTCAAAATCACCGTTGCGTTCAAAGTAACCGATTAGACCGGAATAAACACCGCGCTTTTTCTGTTCAAGTTTTTCGATTGTTTTTATAGCCTGAATCTTCGGCGCGCCGGAAACTGTTCCTGCCGGAAAAGTGGCTTTTATCGCATCTTTCGCGTCTTTTCCCTTTTCAATCTTTCCCTGCACTTCACTGACTAGATGCATTACACGCGAATATTTTTCGATGACCATACTCGCGGTCACATTTACGCTTCCGCCTATGCTGATCTTTCCTACATCATTTCTTCCGAGATCAAGAAGCATGAGATGTTCTGCGTTTTCTTTTATGTCTTTTTTAAGTTCTTCTTCGAGAAGAATATCCTGAGCTGCATCTTTTCCGCGTTTGCGCGTTCCGGCAATCGGTCGGACGGTTACGTTTCCGTTCTTGTATTTCACCATCACTTCCGGAGAAGCCCCGTAGATAATGTATGAACCGTAGTTTAGAAAAAACATATATGGAGAAGGATTGCTTCTGCGAAGATTTCTGTATGCATTTATCGGAAGGACATCGCTTTCAATTTCCGTCGTGCGCGAAATAACGCACTGAATCAAATTTCCTTTATAAATTTCGTCTTTAATTTTGACGACATTGTCCATGTATTCTTTTTTTCCGTCAGGAGAAACGATCCTTGCCGTAAACGGGGTTTCTTCCGGCATCTTATTCGCCGAAGCCTTTATGCGTGATTCAAGCTTCGAAAGAAGTTCATCAGTATCTATTCCTTCCTCGCCTGAGTATCTCACAGTCACAATCAGCGCGTCGTCATGAGAATGATCGAACACCATAAAAGACCGGCCGAAAATAAATGCCGAGTCATAGATATTGCGGTAATTTTCTTTAGTGAATGAAATGTCTTCAATCTCGTCAAAGAATTCATAGCCGAGATAACCTGAACCTCCGAGAGGAACCGGAAATGTTGAAAACTCTTCCAGCACCGGAGCTTTTTCTCTTAAGGATGAAATCAGTTCAAGAAAACCTTCGGCCTTGATTTCGTCAGATTTTGCGTTATTTACTATATAATATTTCTTCCCTTCTTTTGCCGCGGTAAAAGCTTCATCAAGAATCAGTATCGAATACTTTCCCTTGCCTGTTTCATGATACGCGGATTCGAGAAGCATCTTTCCGCTGAGAGAATCAAGAATTCCCACGGGAGTATAGCAGTCCGCGGCAATCTTCTTATAGCTTACTGCTGACGGTGTATTATGTGAAAACATAAAATCTCCATTTGGTCAGAATCGGCTTCCGCCGGTGTTTCTATATATAGAAACACCTGTATTTATGACAAGCTTTTTTTTGGGAGATTATAATTAATTTAAATAACTTGGATTTGACAGACTTTTCCAGAGAGAGTAATATTCTCTCATGACAATATTGACTGCAGCATTTTTCTTATATTATTCTTCCGTTTTTATGACAATGCAACTTGTTTGAAGATTACGAGGGATATGTGTTTTTCTATTAACATTTTCTCATTCATTAAATTATTCAAGCTGCAAGTATCAGTTTTCAGTTTCGATTATTGGCGGAATCCATTCTTTTACGAAGATAAATTACTGAAAGTATGAAATATCTCACTTACAATCATTTCCAATGAAGAAACCAATTTCCATTTGATTCACGATCAACAGTTTCTTGAGATTCAAACCCTATAAATACACGATTTCTGCCACTAATTGGATAATTTTTTTCCTCGAGTATTTTCCTGAGTCTCTTCATAAGATCCGAATCTTTAACTAATCTGTCTCTTTCTTTATCAGATAATACACAAATCCAATATGATAAATATCTGGGATGAATATAGTTTGCTCCATAATGTGTAATACGGAATTTCTCTTTGATTACATCTTTAACAACATCATGCATTACTTTTTCAATTTTATTAGTTACTACATCTATATCTGATTCCGACTCATACTTCTCAATAATATTTTTAGCCATTATTGCCTCGTTAGATAAACATTCTGCATTATTTTTAGCTTTTGCCGAATAGATATTTTTGTAGAACTCTTAACGATATTCAAAATTCTCAATTTCACATCAAAAAAATTATCAGCTTGTTGTTCATTAATCTTAATATTTGTTTCTATTATCTCTTTCATAATTGGATACTATCGTTAATCTATAAAATGAAATATTTCTTTGTTGATCAAGTATCAGAATATCTTAGTTATAAAAAGATCGACGACTTCAATAAGAATCAGAATAATTATAATCCACTCAAGAATATTGCTCATCTTGTGCTGATGAACTTCTATGAAAATTGCGAGATTTTCCTCTATGTTTTTAAAAGAAGCCTGAACTTCTTTAAAACGCGACTTGAGATCAAACACACGGATAAGACCTGTATGGATTTCATCGAGATACTTGCTGTCCCATACTATATCCGGTACGTCAAAAATATAAAGATTATCGATAATACGGTTTTTTGAATTGAGCGTCTTTCCGACGAATTTAAGCATATTTTTTTTGGAGATTCCCATTCGCCCGGTTTTTTCAAGCTTGTCGGCAAATTTATTGACTGACTCAAGAAGAACATCCGCCGCCTTCGAGTAATAATCAAGCGCGACGGATTGCGCGAGATTCAGCATGACTATTTTTATGACTTCAGGTGTTATTTCAGAAACTGTAATTTCATCGAATCCGTAAACCGGCCGCTGAACATCTCCTGACTTTAGAATATAATCATCGAAAAAATCTTCATGAATTATGTTCTGGCTGTAATCTTTTATCAGAGAAAGAACCCTTGTCGATTCAACATCAGACATGCCGGCAAAAGCAGCCACTCCGTAATTAAACAGATAAAGAAAGCCGCCTTCTCCGACAGAGTAAAAAAGTTCTGATGAAGAAGAATACAGCAAGTCACCCGTAAAATCGGCTTTGAACTGCTTAAGAGAAATGTTTTCAGAAATATGATATGCTGATATTTTAAGAGATTCAATTTTCACAATCTTACCCTCTTTCCTTTATAATATAACAGACTCTTTTTTCAGGTTGTCAATTCATTATCGGATTCATTTTTTTAAACACTAATTGCTAAAATGAGCAAATTATGTCTTTTATCTGTAAATCTTCTTTAAAAATTTTATCATCACTTGAAAATACCCGATGAACATTTCTTCTTAAAAAATCCGTATCTCTAAAATATTTCTTTGCAAATATAGCATCTTCAATTATTTAACACAAAC
>JAKPJF010000120.1 GCA_029554345.1 Spirochaetota bacterium
AGGAATGTGTTGTATAACGATTTATTTGAGCAGTTTTATTATAGTCTTGATTGTGGTTCTGTTAGGCAATATATGGATAATAATTGTTTTATTGAGAATGAAAATAATAATTCTATTAACGTTTCTCTATTTTCTCAAAGAGCTATGTCTATTAAAGAATCTTCTATGGTTTTCTCAGAAGAGAATGAGGGGTATCTCGTTGATTATGGACTGTTTGGAGCGTATTTTTCAGATCCAGAACTTGGAACGCGTGGATATATCGGAAAACATTTTGAAGAGTGTGATTCATTTATTTATATTTCTGACAAATTGGCTGATAAGCTTTTAGAAAAGCACGGTTTGACGCCAACCAGAGATAACTATCTCCGATTAGTTACAGAAAAGCAGCTCGCCGTTTTGGAAGTGAGCATTGATGGGGAGAATATCATAAAACTTTCGATTAACAATATTCTGTTTTCCAAAGAAAGAGATGCAAAAAGAATTTCCCAATTCAATGAGTGTTTTGGATTAATAGAATTTGCTTATGTTTCCAATTTGGTTGAGCCGGTAATCGAACTAGATTTTAAATCATATTCATATTTTAAAAAAAGTGTATTAAAAAAGATTGACTCTCTAGGCTATACGACAGATAATACAGAACTCTCTTTTTACACATATGATATTTCCGATAAACAATATAAAAATAATGAAATACTGAACAGCAAATATATTGAATATTCTAATTCTGAGAGCAGTATTATTTTCACAGTTTTATACTTTTCTACTTCAGTATTGTTTTTGTGCCTGTTTGGAATTTTTACATTTTTTAAGTGTCGAACACGCAAAGTTGCATATTGCTTACTCTTATTTGAGTTTTTATTATTGTGTTTATATTCAATTATTTGTACCTTTGCATATACATATTATATTTTTGCTATTTTAGGTTTAATTGCATTTGTATTAACAGTCATTATGAAGGGAGGAATTTTGAAAGAAGATGTTAAAAAAGTTTCTTTTGTACAACAAAATTTGGCTAACACCATCATCTACGAAATCCAGATTTAATATTTTTCTTGATTTGATGACCATTTCTTTGTTTTTGCTTGCTTTTTTCAGTATTCCTTCTTTTTCTTTTATTGGTGCAGGAAAATATGTTACGTGGGTTGTGACAATCTTCTTGCTTACTACTATTGCTGTTTCTTTAGCTTTGTTTTACCCTATAAAAATTGACATTTTATCTATATCGTTGCTTTTTTTTGTAGTTTCAGCTTTTTTGTCATCAGCAATAACAGCTTTTAAATCATTCAAAATAACACCGTATTATTTAGCTGTTTTAATCTTTTTGCTATATACATATTTTCGCTCTGTTAAGAAAACAATAAACCTTAAATCATTTATTTTTGCCGCTTATATCGGAACAGTACTTTTTTTGTTTTTCTATATAGTGAAGTACAGGAACGAGATTCTATCTCTTTCATTTGAAAGACTCGGTAAACTTTTTGGAGATGAAAATGATATTGCTTTATTTCTTTCTTTCGGAGCAGCATGTTCTTTATATTATTTTTCAGAAGTTAATAAAACAAACATTGTTTTTCCGTTTATATCAATGCTTTTATTTCTTCTTTTTGCTTTTTGTGGTTTCACAACTGGAAGCAAGATTTTTATTTTAGTCCTATTTTTATCTTTTATTTTTATCCCTTTTAAAATATGTGGCAAGAAAAAATGGTGGATAGCACTCCTGATTATAATTATTGGGTTGCTTCTTTTTTATGCGGTTATTCATTTGCCATTTATGTATACGATAAAACAGCGTTTTTATGGGTTTATTTCAACACTATTAGGTATAAGTGTTGAATCGGGGAGTACTCGCGAAATGAGCACGGTGAATAGACTTGACATGTTTTTATGTGGTATAGAAATGTGGTTAAAGCGACCGATGTTTGGATGGGGCTCTTGGGGATTTGCCACTTATTCAGGCGCCACCGGCGGATGGTCTCACAATAATTTTTCTGAATCTTTATGTAATTTCGGCTTAGTTGGTACTGTGTTGTTTAATTTTGGTTTTATCATTTCTTTCATTTCCTATTTTAGTATGTGTTCTGTTGAAAAAAAGAAGTATAGCATTATGTTCTTTTTACTTCTGTTTTATATTGTTGCAATGTTTGGCGTGGCTCTTAATAGTCAAAAATTATATGCATATGTAATCGGAGTTGTATTTGCTGGTTTAACAGAATTAAAAACGTTGATGTGCATTGATTTAAAAACCATGCGTCTTAATAAAAAAGGGAGAAAAGATTTATGAAGATTCTAATATTAATGTCTGGCGGTTTTGATACGTATGGTCCATCTAGACACTTATATCACGCTTTAATAGAGGATTTGCTTTCTGACGGGAACGAGATTCTGCTTATTGAAAGTCATTCAACTGGTAATGATCCGGATGTTCCAGATTCTTTCTTAGCCTTCCACTCATTTTCATATATAACTATTAAGAGAAAGGTTGTCAAAAAAAGAGCATTTGTAAGAAGGTATTTGAATGAACTGCTATATGTTAAGAAGTGCAAACGGTTCTTGAAAAAATTAAAGACAAAATATGATGCTGTTTTAATTCAATCGCTCGTATGTGCTCCATTTTTGATTCCGGCCGTTAAAAGAATTACAAAAACCAAAGTTCTTTGGAATATTCAAGACATGTTTCCGGGAGCTTCAATTGCCAATGGTGTTTTAAAAAATAAATTTCTTCAAAAGTTTTTTTACAATCTACATTTAAAGGCTTATTCGAGTGCTGATTATATAACAGTTATTTCCGAAGATATGTTTGACAAAGTTGTCGAGCAAGGCTTTGACAAGGAACGCATTGAGGTTATTTATGATTGGTTTGATGATACATCAGTTCGTTTGATACCTTGGGACGAAAACATTTTTGTGAAGAAATATAATTTAAATCCAGACCTTTTTTACGTTCAGTTCGCAGGAACAATGGGGTTTAATTTTGATTATCGAATGGTGCTTAAAATTGCAACCGAATTAAAAAATGAAAAAAATATTGTATTCCAAATGATAGGATTTGGTAGTCAGATGGACATTTTTATGTCTAAAGCCAAAACTTTGGGGCTTGATAATGTTGTTTTTTTGCCTTTACAAAAACAGGAAATGGTTTCTCATGTATATAGTGCAGCTTCTATTGGTTTAATCCCTTTACCATTTGGTGTTATTGGCAATTCTGTACCTAGTAAAATCGGCCTTTTGATGGCTTGCAAAAAGGCGGTTGTTACCACAGCTGATGGAAAATCGAAGTATATCAAAATGATTAATGACAACAAAATTGGTTTTGGGTTCTCGACTGATTCTGCCAAAGATGTTGCAAGAGCAATTATTCAACTAAGAGACGATGCTAATTTATTAAAAGAATTAGGACAAAATGGGTATGACTACGGAAAAACCATTTATTCTAGAAGCTACAATACACAAAAGTATATAAAGCTTTTCAAAAAAATATTTAAGGAAGAATAGTTATGTTAAAAATTGCGTTTGTTATCAATTCGATGAAATCTCGTAATGGTGCTTGCGTTTTTCTTATGTCTTTAATTGAGCAAATGATTGCTAATCATGATGCAGATATTGTTTTGGTTACTCTTTACGATGAAATAGATGAATCGTTTCAAGCCATTATTAAGAATAAAGGCATAAGGCATTACTCGTGCGGAAAGAAGAAAAGAATAGACTTTCAAGCCTCGAAAAGACTGCGTGATATTATTCTTTTGTTTCAGCCAGATTTTATAAATATTCATTTATCTGTTATGCCATCTTATTATTTTGCCTTTGGTACAAAAAAAAGAAAATGGTCTATTGTTAAGACATTTCACAGTGTTCCGGGACACGATTTAAACAAGTTTTCTTTGTTTTTTGAAAATCTGTACATAAAGAAAAAAATGATTCATTTTATCGGTATTTCCGATGAAATATCAAAAGGAATAAGACAAAAATACCCATATGCTAATGTTGCGACAATATATAATGGAATTAATATTGATTCAAGTATTAATTATCAAAACACACAAAGTAAGGAATACGATCTTGTTATTGTTGCATCCCTTGAGCCTGTCAAAAATCACTATCTTTTATTCAATGCTGTTCATTCAATCACAAACAAAATAAAGACTATTAAACTACTAGTTGTTGGTGGCGGTTCAAAATATGATGAATATCTTTCGTATATTCAGCAAAACGGATTAGAAAAAAACATTACATTAATAGGAACACAACACAACGTTTTTAAGCACTTATTAAAATCGAAGGTTTTTGTTCTTACTTCAAACAGGGAAGGGAACCCGATTTCTATTTTGGAAGCAATGAGTTGTGGATTGCCTATCGTTGCCTCAAATGTTGGTGGTATACCGGATATTATAGAAAATGGTATTAATGGATTTTTGTTTGAAGCCGGGAATCTAGATGACCTGTCTTCTAAGATTTTGTTTCTTTTGTCTAATCGCGATGAATATGAGACAATAAGCCATAACAACCTCGAAAAATCAAAACAATATGATATCAAAAACGTTTCAAAAAAATACTTGTCTTTTTTTAACAGTATATTTATATCTAACAGCAACGAAAGGGAAAAACACAAAAAGTATGACAAAGCAAATTGAAAAAGTGCTATTTTATGGTAACTTTGGAGAGAATGGAAAACCTGTTTTTGATGGGCAGAGAACAAAAGCGAGAAATATATATAACATAATCAGAGAACGTTACCCCAACATTAAGACAACCATCTTTAATACCAATAATTTCAAAAAACACAAAATACTGAATTTTATAAAACTCATTTTCACTATCAAAAAACACGATTCTGTTTTCATTTTTCCTGGTGGGTACAACAGTCTTCGCATCGTGCTTCGTGCTATAGGAAAATCAGTAAATAAAATGAATTGTTTCTATCCTGTTGTTGGTGGATTTATTGGTGAATATTGCTTAAAGAATAAAAAAGACTCAAATATTTTAAAATCTTTTAAAGGTATTTTTTGTGAAACGAATGGAATTTGTGACCAATTAAAATCGCAAGGCTTCGAAAATGTTTTTCTTTCCCCTGTTTTCACATTAAGGAAAAGGAAAGATTTTAATTATCTAGAAAAATATTTTCCTGATGATTCTATTATTAGGTTTTGCACTTTCGGGAGGGTATCTGAGTCCAAAGGAATATCTTTGGCAATTGACACCATACTTAAGATTTCTAGTTTTACAAAAAAGCCTATTATTCTAGATATTTATGGCAAAATATACAAATCTGATAACTACGGTGCAATTTTAGAAGAAAAAATTAAAAAAAGCATGGGAATTGTTAATTATTGTGGGCCGCTTCCTGATAACAATTTTGAGATACTTTCTTCTTATCATTTTATGCTTTTTCCGACACATTTTGATGGAGAAGGGTTTCCAGCATGCGTTTTGGAATGTTATCAATTTGCCACTCCTGTTATAGCATCTGATTGGAAATATAATAAAGAGTTTGTGAATGATAAAACTGGCTATATTTTTGAACTTAACAACGATTCGTTTTTTAAAACTTTACTATTAGCAATTTCAAATATCGATCACAATTTTGAATTCAAAAAAAATGCCTATGAGTATTCTAAATCTTTTGAACCGCAAAAATGCTTGAAACCTGTTTTTGACGTTATCGATAAAATGGTTTAATAAAATAATAAATATGTTATTATTTTGTTATAAAAGGATGAAAATATGGATAACAATAGAGAAACAATACTAATAGTAGGTGGTGCTGGTTTTATCGGATCTTCTCTCTGCCAAGAGATGCTTAAAAAATGTCGCGTTGTTTGCGTTGATAATTTGATGCGCGGAAGAAGGGAAAATATTTCTACCTTACTTTCAAACCCCAATTTTGTATTTGTGGAAACTGATGCTAATTCGGTAGAAACAATTGAAAAACTAATCAGAGAAAACAATATCGATTATATTTTTCATTTAGCTGCTAATTCTGATATACAAGCTAGCGCTAACGACCCTCAGATTGAGTTTGAATCTACCGCTAAAACGACGTGGTCAATATTAACCGCAATGAGAAATACAGGTGTAAAGAATTTATTCTTTGCATCAACTTCTGCAGTTTACGGGGAACAAGAAGAAAAACCATTTAAAGAGGATGATTGTCTAAACCCAATTTCTTATTATGGAAGTGCAAAGATGGCTTCAGAAGCATTCATCAAGTCATTCTCATACATGAATAATTTCAATACATTGATATTTAGATTTCCTAATGTCATTGGTCCAAACCTTACTCATGGTGTGTTTTTTGATTTCATATCTAGATTAAAAGAGAATCCAAAAAAATTAGTGGTTTTGGGTGATGGCACTCAATATAAACCATATATGTATGTACTCGATCTTATCAAAGCAATTGATTTACTTTGTTGGAATAATAAAGGCGTTAACATCTACAATGTAGGCGTTGAAACCGCTACATATGTTAGAACTATCGCAAATATGGTTATTTCTGAAATGGGATTGCAAGATTGCAAGATTATATATGGCAAAGAAAACATTGGCTGGAAAGGCGATGTTCCTAAATTTTCCTATTGTTTAGATAAAATTCACGCTGCTGGATGGAAAGCATCTATGACATCTGATGAAGCTGCATTAGTGACAATTAAGGAGGCTTTAAAATGATTATTAGTAGAGCCCCATTTAGAGTAAGCTTTTGTGGTGGAGGAAGTGACATCCCTTCATTTTATGAAAAGTATGGTGGATGTGTATTGAGCTGCTCAATAAGAAAATATGTCTATGTTGCATTACACCCATCATTTAATAAAAACACAATCACTTTAAAGTATTCAAAAACTGAAGAGGTAAATGATTTTGACGAAATTGACCACAAGTACTTTAAAATCATGTTGAAAGATTACAATGTCAAAGGTGTTGAAATCACTTCTATGGCGGATATTCCTTCGGGAACTGGACTTGGTAGTTCATCCGCTTTTACGGTCGCGGTATTAAAGGCTCTTAAAGCATATCAAAAGAAAAGTTATTCCACTTATGCGTTAGCAAGTGAAGCTTGTGATGTCGAGATCATTAAAGTCGGTTCACCGATTGGTAAACAAGATCAATTTGCATCCGCTTTCGGTGGTCTTAACTTTATCACATTCCATAAAAACGGAAAGATAAGCGTAGAACCTCTCTTAATTCCTGGTGATGGTGAGGAAAGACTACAAAACAATTTAATGATGTTCTATACCGGTCTTACCCATGATGCAAATAAGATTCTTGCTGAACAATCAAAGAACATTGTTGCCAAAGAAGATAAAATTAAGGCCCAACTTAAGTTGTGCCAAATGGCAGAAGAATTAAAAGCCCATTTTGAAGAGGATGACGTTGATTATCTTGGCAAAGTTTTAAAAGAAAGTTGGGAAATTAAAAAGAACCTTTCTTCAGGAATTACTAATCCACTTATCGATGATATTTATAACAAAGCTGTTAATGCTGGTGCAGAAGGTGGAAAACTTTTGGGTGCAGGTGGTGGTGGCTTTATGCTATTTTATGTTAAGCCAGAACATCAAGCCGCTGTCAAAGAAGCCTTAAAAGATTATTACGAGATTGAATTTAAAATCGATTATGAAGGGGCGACTATCGTCTACGGAATGAAATAAATATGATAGGTGTTATTACTGCTGGAGGAAAGGGAACAAGACTAAGTTCCATTGCTCATGATATACCAAAACCGATGGTCAATATCGTTGATAAACCAATTCTCCAATATCAAATTGAGTGCTTAAAAGAGAATGGCGTTAACGACATCTACATTTTGATTGGACATTTAGGAAATGTCATCAAAGATTATTTCAAAGATGGCAGTAAATTCGGTGTCAAGATTAGCTATATCGAAGAAAAAGAACCGCTCGGAAGTGCGGGTTCTTTATACTTTTTAAAAGATATAATTAAAGGTGACTTTATCTTTGTTTTTGGAGATTTGATGATTGATGTCGATTTTAAAAGAATGATTGATTTTCATAAAAATCATAACGCAACAATCACCTTATTATCACATCCAAACTCCCATCCTTTTGATAGTGATTTAATTGTTACTGATAATGAAGATAGAGTTGTGGATATTGATTCTAAACACAATGTGAGAAATTACTTTTATCATAATTTAGTGAATTCTGGAGTATATGTTGTTTCTCATCAAATTTTCGATAAATTCTTTAAAGAATCAGGAAAAGTAGATTTTGAAAAAGATATAGTTAAAAACGAAATCCCTTATAAAGATGTTTATTCTTATCATTCCACTGAATATGTGAAAGATGCCGGAACACCCGATAGATACTATTCAGTTTGTGATGATGTGAAAACGGGTATTGTAAAATCAAAGAACCTAAGTAAACCTCAAAAATGTATTTTTTTAGATAGAGACGGCACAATCAATAAATTCAAAGGTTTGGTTAGAAATATAGATGACATTGAACTTGAAGATAAGGCTGCAGAGGGTCTTAAGAACATAAACAAAAGCGAGTATTTATCTATCGTTATTACTAATCAGCCAGTTATCGCTAGAGGAGAAGTCACTGTGAATGAACTCGATTCATTCCACAACAAGATTGAAACTCTTTTAGGTAATGAAGGGGCATATTATGATGATTTGTTCTATTGTCCTCATCATCCAGATAAAGGCTTTGATGGAGAAGTCAAGGAATTGAAAATTGATTGTGATTGCCGCAAACCTAAAATCGGTTTGATTATTAAGGCAAAAGAGAAGTATAATATCGACATAACAAAGAGTTTCTTTGTGGGTGATACTACAATGGATATTCAGACCGGCATTAATGCTGGGATGAAGACCATACTAGTTAAAACCGGAAATAAAGGACTTGATGGAAAATATCACGTCAAACCCGATTATGTAGTCAACGATTTAAGTGAAATAATAGATATTCTTAAAGGAGAACACAACTATGAATTATAAGAAAGAAATTGGCCAATATCTCAATGATGAAATTGAGGTTGTTAAAAGCCTTGATATCAATGTAATTGATCAAATTATGAATGAGATTAAAGCCTCACAAGAAAGAGGTGGCCACATTTATATTTGTGGCAATGGTGGTAGTGCCGCAACAGCGAGCCATTATTGTTGTGATTTTAACAAAGGTGTCAGCGGGGATTCGGAAAAAGATACCAACTTCATTTGTTTAAGCGACAATACTCCTACTATAACCGCTATTGCGAACGATATTTCATACGATGAAGTTTTCTCCTATCAATTAAGAAATAGAATTAAACCAGATGATTTATTGTTCGTTATTTCTGGATCCGGCAATTCCAAGAACATCGTTAGAGCGATGGAGGCTGCCAAAGAAAAAGGAAATAAAATCATTGGTTTGTGTGGATATAGCGGTGGCAAAGTGAAAGAGATGTCCGATATATGCCTTCATGTTAATGTCAATAATATGCAAATAGTAGAAGATGTTCATATGATGCTCGATCATTGCATGATGTTTATATTGGCGTACTGCAATAAAAATGTATGAGATTCTCTATTCTGATGTTAACTTTTAACAACTCCGAACTATTTGGTTTAGCGGTAGATTCTTTATTTAGCCAAAATTACAAAGATTTTGAAACCATTGTTATTGATGGATCACGAAGAGATGAAGCAAGAAAGATTAGTGATATATGTAACAAATATTCAATTAATTATATTTATTCATCCGAAACATCAATTAGCGCACTAAGAAAACAGCTTATCAAACGTGCAAAGGGCGATTATTTGATTTGGCTTGATTCAGATGATGTTCTCGACAAAACAGCATTATCAACTATTTCATTATGTTTAGATACAAATTGTTGTGATTTTTTGTTTTTCGATTATTATATTCTGCAAGAAGATAATTCGCTTTCGACAAATTCTTCTTTTGATTCTTTTTTACTAAACATAAGGCAAACTGATTCAAATGAATTGTTAACAGTTTTAAAAAAAGAATTAGTAATTTCTAACAATTTTAATAATTTATGGAATAAATGTTTCCAAAGAAGTCTTTTTAATTCGTTTTTAGATTGCATTTCAAACGAACAAAAAATGGGGGAAGATTGTTTGCTTGTTTCAGAATATTTAAAAAGAACCGAAAAACCTCTGTTTCTGGATAAAAAGTTATATTATTATCGCATTCATAAAAATAGTTCAACTAAAAGATTTTATGATAGATATTGGATTGATTATTTAAATCTGATGAATTTAGAAAATAAAGCCATTGTTGATAATAACTATGGCGATGACATTTACAAATTGAATAAGGATAAGCAAGTCCAACAAATAGCTCGATTGATTCTTTTGGCATCAAAAAAGAATAAAAATTTCAAAACCTCAGAGTGCGAACAATTCCGTTTATCTAATGTTTTTTTAGACTTATTTCTTTTTAGCAAAACGAAAGAAAATCGTTCGAAATATACCGCTATCTTATTTCTTTTTAAAAAAAGAATGTTTTTTCTTATAAGGATGATTGGCTTTTTTAAAAAATGGCACAATTAACTGTTCTATATTTGCATAATTATTATTATGAAACAAACAAATAGTAGGTTCAAAAAGATAGTTTTTAGTTCTGTAACTTCAACTTTACTTAAGTTGATTACTTTTTTATGCTCTTTTATTTTGACTAGATTAATAATCGGAAACTATGGGTCCGAAATTAATGGAATAATAAGTTCGATAACTCAATTTCTAGGTTTCATCGCTTTGCTGGAGGGCGGCATTGGCGGTATTGCTAGAGCAGTGCTATACAAACCATTAGCCAAAAAAAACGACGAAGAGATACAAAAAATTATTTCATATATTGAACGTTTTTTTAGGATACTTGCTCTGATATTTGTGGCTTATTCAATCGCTATTGCTTGTATCTTTCCAATTTTCAGTGATAAGGAATACCTTTTTACATTTACTCTTGTACTAATTATGGCCATTTCTTCTTTTTGTGAGTATTTCTTTGGCATGTCATATACCATTTTACTGGCATCAGACCAAAAAACCCATGTTATCAATTATCTATCAGGCATAGTAACCATCATAAATTTCATCATTTCTTTTGTTTTGATACGAATTGGCGCACAAATACATATTGTAAAACTTATAAGCGTCTTTATTTTAATAAGCAAGCCATTATTTTTGTCCTTTTATTGTAGAAAGAAATATAATTTAAAACGTACAAAATTAAAAAAGAATGACAACGTTTTGCCACAAAAATGGTCTGGATTGGGAGTTCATGTTGCTTATTATCTTCATAGAAACACAGATATATTTTTGATAACCATATTTCTTTCGTTAACAACAGTATCTGTTTATTCTGTGTACAATATGGTTATTTCTGGAATTCTTACATTCATAAATGCCTTATCTGTAGGTTTTGAAGCGGCTCTCGGAAATATGTTATCAAATAATGAAAAAGACAACTTAAAATCTAAATTTAGAATATATGTCTTTTATTATCAGCTGCTTTGTACTTTTTTGTTGTCTGCAACTTTGGTTTTAATTGTCCCCTTTGTAAGTATCTACACTAAAGGAATCACTGATGCAAACTACTATCAACCTTTGTTTGCCTTCTTATTTGTTTTTGCGGAATTTATGTATTGTTTGCGAGTCCCATTTAATGATTTAATGGTTGCAACCAATTCATTTAAAGATATTAGATGGGGTGCTTATTTTGAAGTCATTATAAATATCACCGTTTCCGTGTCTCTTATTTTTATTATCGGACTAAATGGAGTTGTTGTAGGAACCATTTGCGCAATGTTGTTTAGACTCATTCATTTCTTGTGGTTTTTTAAAACAAAAAAAATACATATAGAAATCGGCTGGTTCATTAAAAATACACTAGTATCTTTGACTTCGTTGCTTTTCAGTTTTTTTATTCTTAGATATCTCAATATTAATAGTGGTCTAACATATCTTAGTTGGATTAAATATGCTATTGTTGTTTCGGTTTTTTGCTTTATATTTGTTGTTCTTTTTAATGCAATCTTTAATAGGAGAGAATCTTTGTCCGTTTTGAGATATTTAAAAAACAAAATACACAAATAATAATCAAATCTATTTGGCTGGAATTATTAAGAATCATAATCTTAGCATCTTTGCTATCTTTGGTTAATCCTAACTTTTTTCAAAAGCATTTGCTAGATTTTAAGCATAGTAAAACTATACTTCACAATCTTTCCACAATGCCGTATCTCAATTGAATCTAAGAACAAAGATTCTTTTGTTTTCTCGACAATTTGATGTATTTGTTTTCTAAACTCTTTTGGTTCCTGGTCTTTACTATCGACAACAATGATTATTCTATAATCAGGTAATACAATAACCTTAATTTTATAGACTATGGCGAGCAAAGAATAAATGATGTTTTTGCTTAGAATCTCATCTAATTCCGATAAACATTTATCAAATTTGTTTCCAATGTAATCTTTTTGTTTAACCTTTGTCAATTCGCTTTTAAGCGATCTTGTGTTGCTTCTAATTCCATCATATCTATCTTTGAATGTTTGATCGTTAATAACGTCTGGATTGTTCATCATAACGGCCTCATCATTCTTAAGAGACGCTTTTAACGACGTTAATTCACAGCCAATCTTAATAGTGTCGTATTTCTTCTTTGAACCAATTACCAAGGGTAATATTTCGCCTATTGTCTCTTTGATTCTCTTTTTCAAGTCATCAATGAAAGAAATTTGACCTATGACATTTCCAATAATATGCTCAAGTAGCCTTGCATCTAGATAATGAGAATCACAGTAGATTTGATTGTGATTTTCATAAAGGTTGCAAGAGTAGTACCTTTCTAGATACCTTTTAGGTCCTCTTTGAATTGGCTTTAAATTCCTTGTGCATTTTCCACAGTAAAGAAATGATGAAAATGTGGCGTGATGGATAATAAAATTATCTTCTTCTCTTCTTTTAGCAACATAATCGAAAAATGATGGTGGAATTAACGGAGCGTGATAATGTTCGTAAATGTATAACGGCCTCTCCCCTTTGTTTCTTTTTACTAACGGTATGAGATAACTCGGTTTAAACATTTTTTGTAATATTACAGTTCCTTTGTAACGAGGATTATAAACAATTGTTTCATAGAGCCCAGTTCTTCTAAAAACTTTGTACATTGATTCTGGCATATCTCTTATAGCTAATGCAGAAATATCATGCATTTTTATACCTGCCGCAAATAACAAGAAGATAATTCTTGTTGGAATCGCCTCGGCTTCATAAACATAAATCTTATCTGTTATGTCTTTTCTATAACCGAACACCGGCCTTACTCTTTTAGCAATGTTACCAGATTCTAATCTTTCTTTTATGCCAGATCCAACTCTAATCGATTGCTGTCTGCTCTCTTCTTGTGCTAATCCACTTAACATAGTTAACATGAAATCTAGTTTTGAGTTTGACGAGTAGATATCGTCTCCTTCAAAATAAACTTCGACTCCAAGAATCCTTAATTCATAAATAGCTTGAAGAGTATTGATTGTATTTCTGCCAAATCTAGATATTTGCTTAACAAGAATTAAGTCGATTAAACCTGCTCGGCACTTATCCATCATATCTAGAAATTCTTCTCTCTTTTTGGTAGTGGTGCCGCTTTCAGTGTCTGCAAAAATACCAGCAAATTCCCAGGTGTCCTTGTGCTCTTCACATATGATTCTTTGATATCTTCCAATTTGAGCGTTAAACGATTCAAGCTGTTCTGGTGTATCAGTGCTTACACGTACATACGCTGCAACGCGTAATCTTTTAGAGGTATCTTTTAATAAATCTTTTCCGGTTTTCTTAGTTGCTGGGATTATTGTCTTTTTTACCATAGATGTTAATTGTTGGAAGATCATATTTCTTTCTTAGCAAATTAACAGCCTCTGCTAATTCAAAAATATCGATTATTCCTTTAGCGCATAATTCCTCAAGAACATATAGTGCAATGTTATAATCGTGAGGTAGTGTGGGGTCAACCACAAAGATATTATCTTTATGCATAATTTGTTCCTTTCGTTATGTCTATAAATCCATCAAAAAGAAAAGAAGTTCAAGTCAATAATCAATTTCTTGTTAATCAAGAAAAATAGTAAGATAATTTAGATATGGATAAACTAAACAATGCAAAAATGTTATTTAATGAACTAATTGATAAGAACAAGAAAGCTTTTGATGCTACTTGTAACATTCAAGTGAAATTATTAATGAATAAACGTCAGCTAGAAAAGGCGATTAGAAGCGATGATGGAAGGACCTATACTTTTTATCATAAAGTAACAATAAGAATGCATGATTTAATTGTTGATGAACACAATAGATTGGTTGAAGTTATCGATATTTCTAATGTTATTAAGAACGAAGATGTTGGTTACGAATACAAGGTTGTTTCTGTTGAACCTTATGTTAATCAAGCCGGAATAGTATCATTGTCTTCAAAAATTAAAGCTGCTGACAATGGCAAAATCATCATCCAATCAGGTGGAGACGTTAATATTAATAATTCTTCCATAAACAACGAAAACAAAATTGTTATCTCTATTCTTCAAGATGTAAATTTGAAATCCGCTTGGGTAGCTGCTAAATACGATTTATATCAACTTTTTGATTGTGAAAAATATTGTGATATGGTCGACGCTGTCGATAAACATTTCAACGGCGAAGAGATAAAAAAGGCAAAATTTGAAAAATTCGTTGAAAAAGCGAAGGGGATTGCCGGCGTCCTCGGAACGTTTGTTGGCGCGATTCTCGTTGAAATAATAAACGGCACTAAATAGGTTTTTTCTTTAAGTGTTTTAATTACTTGTTTCTGATTTCAATTCTTTGTATTAATACAGTCGGAAACTTTTCCAAATAAAAACTTTGTATTTATTCAGTCGGTGAAAGACAATGGGGACTTGCGAGACACTTGTAAGTTGATATAGTCATTATTATATATAAAATATATAAAAGCAAGTATCAAGTTATTTTCGATATTTAATCTTGTCTCGCAATTACATTTATATATAATATAGGTGTATGGAAAATCTATTTGTCACTCAACAAATAATTAATTACTGCAAAGCTAACCCAAATACTTTATTCGACGTAGAGCTTATGTTTGGTAATGTTTTCCAATGTAGCGATTTTGATTCATTTAGAAAATATGTTAGTAGAGCTAAAGAACCAGGTGACTTATATGAAGTCGGTAAAGGTGTTTACTATATTGGAAAGAATCCTACCGAAGAAGATATTCAAAGAGCAATAGTGGATTTCTATGTTGATAATAACTACGGAATGTTATCTGGCTTATCCTTATTATATAAATATAAATTAATAGAAGATGTACCTAGCTATGTTGAGATCAAATGCTCTGTAAAAAGAAATAAGGCTATTGGCAACAATAAGATCATTCCAACCAAAACAATGATAACTAAAGACAATAGATCCTTTAGAGAATTGCTTGAAATATTGAGTCAACAAACGAAGATTGAATGTTTAGAGAATGTGGGTGTTTTAAGCGAACTCGCTAAAGAATATAAAGATGAATACATTACTACCCATCTTTTAGTGGAATATAATCGTATTGCGTTTGTTAGGTTGATGGCCTTATTAAATAAGGAAGAAATTGAGAATAATATCCGCAATATGTTGATGGGACTATAAACTTGAGATAAATGGCGGTTAACGACACCAAAATTGAAAAAATATCAAAAATAGTGTCCTTAATTAGCATTTAAAGGCAAAAAGTAGTGACAAAAGCACCATTTCGAATGATTGGTGTAATTTGGTGTAAATTTTGGTGCAAGCAGTCTTTGTATGTGCTATGATAAAAACACAAAAAAGGAGATATTATGGCAATACCAACAAATATTCAAACCATTTTAAATGATAGTGTAGTTGAAAGCGTAAGAGTGGAACTAAAAGAAGGATGGAATCCCGAAACAATATTGCGCATTATTTGTGCTTTCGCTAATGATATAGATAATTTTTATGGTGGCTATATCATTATTGGTATTGATGATAAAGGCAATGTTTTGGGTTTTGATGTTAATAAATATGACTTTCTCCAAAAAGAAGTGGTTAGATATTGTAAAAAGTGTCTAGAACCATCTTACATTCCTGTTATTGATTTATTAGATTATCAAAATCAAAAAATCGTAGTGCTATGGTGTCCGGCAGGTAGCAATAAACCTTATAGATGCTATGAAAACGTTTATAAAGAAAAGAAAGATACCAGATACTTAACATATGTTAGAAAGGGGTCTTTAACCATTACTGCTTCTCGAGATGAGGAAATTGAACTTCAAAATATAGGAAGCTATGAGCCTTTTGATGACCGCGTTAATTATCATTATGGATTAGACGTTATTGATAGAGGGATTGTTGAAGAATATTTGAAACTTTCAAATTCCTCCCTGCTCCTTGGTTTTAATGAAAGACCAACAACAGATGTTCTTTTAGATTTAAAAGCGATTGGTGGCCCAAAAGAAGATTATCACCCTAAAAATATAGCGTTATTAATGTTTACTAAAAAACCAAGCGACTATATACCATATTCATATATAGAATTAACAATCATTAGCAATGATTCTGGTAATGAAATAATTGAAAAAACATTCGATTCAGCTTTGTTTAAACAATACTCAGATTGCATGGATTTTATTAAAAATAAAATTATAGAGAAGAAGACTATCAAAGTTGAAGGAGAATATAAATCAAAAACTGTTTTTAACTATTCTTTTGAGGTTTTAGAGGAAGTTATTGCTAACGCTATACTTCATAAGTCTTATCAAATGAATGAGCCAGTAAGTGTAAGAATTGAAACAAATAGAATTGAAGTAACAAGTATTCCTGGTTTTGATAGAACAATAAGCGATACATCTATTAAAGAATTAAAGCCTAGATCAAAAAGATACCAATACCGCCGTATTGCGGAGTTTTTAAAAGAATTAAATATTGTTGAAGCAAAAAACACTGGATATCCAACAATCATTAAAAAGAGTCTAGATAATAAATCACCTTTACCAATTATTGACATGAATAAAGAAAGAGATTATGTCACTGTAATCATTCCTATTAATGAGTATTTCGATGAAGAAAAATTATCTTTAAGGGATAAAATCATTAATGCTTTAAATGCATCACCAATGACAAAAACTGAACTATGCCGCTATTTAGGCTATGCAAGAGTGGTTAATTCTGTATCACATCAATTAGCAAAACTTATTATTGATAATCAAGTTATTGAAATTAACAAAAAATACCATCTAAAATAGTTGGTGCATTTTGGTGCAAATTTTGGTGCATTTTAAAAATGAATGACAAAGATAAAATAATTGCAAAGCTCAAAGAAGAGAGTATGTTTTTCAAACTGGTAACTTTAATTCCTTTAGGCAACAAGTATCTAGAGCCGCTAAAGCTATGGGGATGATTAATGTTGGCAAAGGTGTTTTATATATTGGTAAAGATCCTTCTCCTGAAGAATTAAAAAGAGCGGTGGAAGAATTTTATATCAAAGAATGCTATGGCTTTATCGCAGGCCTCTCCCTTTTATATAAATATAGGATTATATTAGAAGAACCAGAAACTACTGCTGTTAAATGTGTTGTTTCTAGATGTAAGGACATTAGGGGCAATATTGTTATACCAACTAAAACAATGGTTAATCAAAAAACCGTTTATTTTAGAGAAGCTCTAGAAATATGCAGTTTAGAAAAATATTATAAACACTATGAAAAGGCTGCTTATGCGCTTAAAGATTTGCTTTCCGGGCAAGGCCGTTATTTAGATAGTTATTTTGCTAATCCTTTATTTACTGAATATGGTGTTAAAACAATCGGTAGATTTATTGGATTATTAAGCGGGCTTGAGATTAATAGCAATCTAAGACAAAAACTACATGACTTTAGCGGAATTTGATAAATTGTCTGCATAATAAAATAAAATAATTGTGCATTTCTCTGCATAATATGGTTGAATAGATGCATAAAAAATAATAAAATATGTGCAGAGATTAAAGGAGAATAGGCACCTATGAGAAGATTTGATTACTCGTTTCTTAAAACCGGCAATATTCCAGCAAATCTAGTGGAGCTATTTGCAGGCATTTATTCTTTAAAAGAAAAAGATACATCAAGAAAAAGCAGGTTTGGCACCGTTTATTCTGAACTTGAAAAAATAGCGAAAGTGCAATCGATTAAAGGAAGTAACGCAATTGAAGGCATTGTTACGACTGACGAAAGAATACACGCAATTGTAAATCAAAATAGTGCTCCTTTAAATCATGATGAACAAGAAATTGCGGGATATAGAGATGCTTTAAATCTAGTCCACACCACATTTAATAATCTTTCTTTTAATGAAAAGACTTTATTTGATTTACATAGAGCCATGCTAACAGAAGCTAAACCAGATGTTGCTGGGCGTTACAAAAGCGAAGACAACATAATTATGGAAATTAGATCCGATGGTACTAAGCATGTTAGATTTGAGCCTATTCCAGCAGCAGAAACAAAAGAGGCGATGGAACAACTTATTTTAGCCTATATGGACGCTAGAGATGATTATGGTGTTAATCAGCTTTTATTGATTCCTTGTGTTGTTTTAGATTTTTTATGTATTCACCCGTTTAGTGATGGTAATGGAAGAATGTCTAGACTACTATCTTTACTCCTTTTATATAAGAACGGCTTTGATGCAGGTAAATACATTTCTTTCGAAGAACAAATAAATAAGAACAAAGGCTACTATTATGAAGCTTTAAGAAAATCATCAATTGGATGGCACGAAAATAAAAACGATTATTTCTTTTTTGTTTCGAATTTCTTAATGACTCTATTATCTTGCTATCGAGAGCTTGATAAGAGATTTGCCACTGTTAATTCTAAAAAGATTAATAAGACTAGTAGAATAGAAGCCACAGTCTCAAACTCTTTAGTGCCAATATCAAAAAAAGAAATCTGCGAGATATTACCAGATATATCTCCTTCAACAGTTGAGTTGGTTTTATCGAAGATGGTTAAAGAAGAAAAAGTAATAAAGATCGGTCAATCCACAAATACTCGTTATTATAGAAAATAAATAATGTTATGAAGCCGATAATTGGCCGCCATTAATGGTGGCCTTTTTTACTTGGCATTGATATAGTCGGCGATTAATCTTTCTCACATACAAATAAAGTATAAGTATATTTTTGTATCGTTTGGATGAGTACAGTTCGACAAAAAATTGAAATTCCCCCCATTTATTGGACCATAATCCGGTTACAATAAAAGTGGGTTTTTCTTATAAAACTAACCATGGACACAAAGCCGAAGATGATCAAAGAGTATCTTGATGAGCAGGTCCCGATGACCAAGCTTGTTAAGAAATACAGTTACGATTTTGCGAAGCTTAAATACCTAGTCAAACTCTACCAGATGCATGGCGAAAAGCCTTTTCTCGAGCAGGACAAAAGAATCTATACCCACGAGGAAAAGCTCGGAGCCATTAAGATCGTCATGTCAAATCAGAAATCGGCACGGCAGCTCGCCCTTCAAAAAGGCATGCCGAGTCCGCATGATGAAAAAGATAAAAACACCCATAAATAATTCAGAATGTTACATATTTTGTTTGAAATCTCCACTAAATCCAATATAATTGTATTTGGAGGAGCAAATATGATAAATACAACATCTATGTTAAAGAATCAATACAGCGATTATTCCAATCCACTAGATAAGATAAAAAGAGATGCTATTAGTGGGGTTATTTTTAGGCTTACTAGAGGTATTTACGAAACTGATGGAAATGCAAATCCGTGTTTTTTGGCATCCTCAATATTATCTCCATCCTATCTTAGTTTTGATTGGGCATTATCTTATTATGGTTTAATACCAGAAAAGGTAGTGGCAATTACATCTGCATCTTTAAATGTTAGAAAGAATAAGACTTTTATTAATAAGTTTGGCAGATATGAATATTCCGATATTCCAGCAAATGTTTTTTCAGAAGGACTAACTTATCTTGAAAGTGATGATTATATAGTAAAGATTGCGACTAAGGAAAAGGCGATATGCGATTCTTTAAGCAAGTGGAGAGTTGTAAGAAGTATCAACGATTTAAAGGAATTACTATTTGTCGATAAGCGAATCGATGAAGATGAATTTGCTTCTCGTGATTTTAGATTAATGACTAGACTAGCGGCTTTATACAATAAGACTAATTTAGATTTATTGATTAAATTAATCAGAAAGGAATATGACCATGAATAGTGTAATTCAAACGATGATTGCTAAGTATAATCCTCAAAATGATGAGGAAAGAGAAAGCGCAATCAAAGAAATTATCCAAGAAATTGCTTTAGCGGGTTTATCTCGCGCCGGTTTCTTTAACAAAGCGGCTTTTTGTGGAGGAACGTGTCTACGAATCTTTCACGGTTTAAATAGATTTAGTGAAGATCTTGATTTTGCGTTATTAGAAAAAGATCCTAATTTCAAACTAGATAATTATTTTCCTTCTCTTAAAAAAGAATTTGCATCTTATGGTTTAGATATGAGTGTTGAACTTAAGAAGAAAGATGAACACGCAGAAGCACAAAGTGCTTTTCTAAAAGGAAATACATTAATGCTTATGTTGTCTTTCTTCCCGAAAAGCGAAGACGCGAAAAGAGCAGTGTCCAATCAAAAGATTAAGATTAAATTTGAAATAGATTTAGATAATCCTAGCGGTGGAGTCACAGAATTCAAATATAAAATGTTACCAGCTCCATATGAAGTGCAAATATTCGACGAACCGACTTTATTTGCAAGTAAGATTCATGCGATTCTCTGTCGAGAATATAAGCATCATGTTAAAGGCAGAGACTATTATGATTATCTCTTCTATATCGGCAAAGGTAGCAAATTCAACATTAAGTATTTAGAAAACAAACTGAAAAATTCAGGTGGCAAAATAGGAGATAGCGAAACATTAACATTAGAGAAAGTTAAAGAATTATTAAAAGAAAAGTTTGAAACAACAAACTACGAATCTGCTAAAGAAGATGTGACTAACTTTGTCAATGATAAAGACGGGCTAAAACTTTGGAAGAAAGAATTATTTATTTCAACCATTGATTCACTAAAAAGCTAAATAATTAGCTAAAGCATTAGTATTCAGTTTCTATACATATTCAAATTGCCTAAATAAATTTTTATAGATGTAGATTTTGTTATAACCAATTGGCACAAGTCTACTTCCTTTTATCCGCGCAAACCGGACAAAAATGCAAAAACAATAAAAATGTAATGCATAAGCATATGCCAAAGAAATACCAGGTATTACAAAAGTTGTTTTATGTAAAAAAACCTTTAATTAAGACGATGAAAAAAGTAACACCAGGATTCGTATTTTACCCAACTTATATTTCAAATATTGATCTAATAGATTTAGTGTATGAATAGAATTTAAAGTTGAAAAGTGAAGCCTACTTAGTTGCAAAAATGTTTTCGGAGAATTATATGGTATACCGTGCCCTTTCATATTATGGAGATACGATTGATGGAAAATATAAGTCGAGAGTGGAATTTGATCACGGGTTCCTAGTTGAGTATTTTGATAGAAAATACATCGTTAGAATTGACTATGGTGATGATGATGAAAAGATGGAAAGATTCAAAAAAAGCAAAGAGTTCAATTCCTCAGATGGTTGCTGTGCTTGGTGAAATGGAATTAAGGATTGATAAGAGCGGAATTGCTTACTACGGATTAGAGAATATTTATAAGAAAGGACTTACTGGATATGGGGGATTTAAATAGAACAAAAGAAGTTAGCGAACTCATATCTTTTATAGGAAAAGGCGAAGTTAATATAGTTCCTGGCTTAAGAAGAAGCGGCAAGATTTATCTTTTAGATATAATTTTAAAAATAGGCTGATTGTAGAGGAAAAGCTGGTAATTCTTGTCATTGTCATTGGACACAGCCGCGATATTTATCAATAAACAACATTCTGAACATCGCCATATTCGAAAGATTATTTTAACGCCGCTAATTTGAAAGAATATCTTCAAATGAAATACTTTTTGTTTTGCCACCTTTAATGAATATTTAATTTAGAAACATACTTTTATTCTCCACGAAATCCAATCTAACTGTTATTGGAGGCGCGGTATTAACTACGACTTCAATTTTGCAACAGCGATCTGCCAATTATGCCAATCCCTTGATAAGAATAGGCAAAATATTGCCATTCCACTCGCAAGAGACAGAAAAGAAAAATTCTACTTTCACGATTTTTATTCCCTTTTTATTGCATTGAAGCGTAGGTTTCTTATTTGCCGTTTGTTTTGTAGAGTGATGGTATCAAGGAATAAGCCAGATGACCGTCGCCGAAATCAAAGAAAACCTCCAGCAGCAACCTCTCCCCAAATATTCAAAAGGGGAAGAGCGTTTTAATTTTATCAGCCACGGCATTGGAATCGCTTTAGGTCTTGTCGCGCTTGGCACATTCATCGCATTAGCGATTATCTTTCGTTTCAATGTATGGGAGACGCTATCCCTTATTTTCTTTTCCTTATCGATGATTCTTTTATATGCAACCTCGACCATTTATCACGCCTTACCAGTAAAAAGCGTCTGGAAAAAACTCTTTCGCCTGCTTGATCACAATACTATTTATCTGTTGATTGCCGGAACCTACGCCCCGATCTCGGCTTTTGCTTTTCAGGGCACGAATTATGGTTTGATCATCATGATTGTCCAATTAATTGGACTAATTACCGGCACGATTATGAACTTCCGCAATCTTAACGGAAAAGTAACATCAATCATCACCGTGGTCCTCTATGTCGTGATGGGTTGGTTCATCGTCATTTTTTACCCCGCTGTTCAGTATATTCCTCTAACCGTTATGCTATTGATTTTATCTGGTGGTATTTCCTATACTCTAGGAGTAATCTTTTACGCCATCGGTCACAGAGTGAAATGGATGCACGGCGTCTTTCATATCTTCGTTTTGTTAGGGACTATTTTGCAACTCATCGGCGTCATCCTGCTTATAATTTAGTGGAATGGAATTGAACGTGCCGCCAATTTATCTTATCCCATCATTGGTTTTATAATGTCGTATTGCTAATACGAAAAATGGTGTGATTGTGCTAAAATTACCAATGTTATCAGCATATGGAAGAAATAAAACTCGACTCGACCCCTAGCGAAAAGAAAAAAGCCGGCAAAAACCGTTATCTGATCTATCTCCTTTTGGTGATTGTCGTCACCGGTTTGGCTATCTTTTTGTCTTTAAAAGATAACTTTGCCGATACGGCTCTAGCTCTTCGCACGAGCGACTGGAGAGTATTGCTTCTAATTATCGGCATGGTCGTTTTTAGCTATCTCATCGATGGTTTGATTATTTTTGTCTTCGCGCGTCTATATACGCGTCGCTACAAATATCACCAGGGATTAGCGACTTCGATGGTCGGCGCCTTCTTTAATGCCGTCACACCGTCCGCTTCCGGCGGTCAGATAATGCAGGTTTATACGATGCGGAAGCAAGGCGTTGAACCATCAAACGGCGCGTCCATCATGGTGATGGCTTTTATTCTTTATCAGATCGTCCTCGTCCTTTTAGGAGCGGTGGCCGTCTCCGTCAAGTGGCCCCTCCTTTCGAGCATGGCTAACTTCACGATTGAACTCGGAAGCATTTCCATCAAAGAAATTCCCGTCATCGTTTTTACGATTCTCGGTTTTGTCATTAATCTATCCGTCATCTTGTTACTGGTTTTAATGTCTTACTCGCACAAGTTCCATAACTTAATCATGCATTATGGTATCGGCTTGCTCGCCCGCCTCAAAGTCGTCAAAAATCCTGACCATTTAAGAGAATCGCTGCGAATTCAGGTCGAAAACTTTAAAATTGAGCTGCGCCGTCTGCAGTCTAATATCCCCGTTACAATCTTAATCATGCTTCTCTTTTCGATATCTTTGATAAGCAAGTATTGTATTCCCTGGCTCGCCGGTATCGCCCTTAACGCCTATAACGACACCGTGACGGGAGCCTTCACCTTCGCCGGATTTTGGGACGGCGTTTTCTTGTCGAGCTATCACCAGATGATTACCGGGCTCATTCCTCTTCCCGGATCGGCGGGTGTCAGCGAATACTTTTTCCTCGTCATTTTCAACAATTATTTTGATACGTACGCCAATACGGTCGCGGCCCAGATTATCTGGCGGACGGCGACTTTCCACATCGTCGTTTTATTCGCCGGTTTAGTAACCGCCTTCTATCGTTCCTCGCCGAAGGAACACCTCGAGAAAGCCGACCGCCAGACCTTCATCGATTTGCAACTACAGACATATGAAGAAAGAAAGCGGAGTGCTGATACCCTTTATGAGACGGCTCGCCTTTCCCGTCGCGAAGTACAAAATAAACTGCGCAGCCTGAGCAAGATGCTAACCCCCAGTAAAAAAACGGATGAAATCGAAGAAGCCCTTGGCGAAGAGGTCATGCTGCGAACCGAAAAGAAAAAGCCAAAAAAGAAAAAAACCGCTCCTGTTAAGAAAGTGGCAAAGCCAAAAACTAAGAAGCCCGCCCCCAAGAAGAAGAGCGACGAACCGTGGGATAATATCGAAATAAAGTGATTATAAAAATATGAATATCGTCCTCTTTTCTGATACTTATCCGCCCGAGATTAACGGCGTCGCGACTTCGACCCGCTCGCTTTTTAATACGCTGGTCAGCCACGGCCATCAAGTCGTGGTCGTCACCACCAACCCGATGAGCAAAGAAGTCACCTACATCGATGGTATTTTGCGCATTCCCGGCGCCGAGTTAAAAAAACTTTATGGCTATCGGATGTCGTGGATATATAACTCAAAAGCCATGAAGATTATCCGCGCCTTTCAACCTGATGTCGCCCATATTCAAACCGACGCCGGTATAGGAGCCTTTGGACATATCGTGACGCGGCTTTTAAAACTTCCTAAAGTCTACACCTATCATACAATGTATGAAGACTATACTCATTACGCGACCAAAGGTTACTTTGATCGCTTTGCCAAAAGCGCGGTCCGCACCTTCACCAAGAGCATTATTTCGGGCGTTGATGAATTCGTCATTCCCAGCATCAAAACCAAGGATTACATGCGTTATATCGGCGTTGATAATTTTATTCACGTCGTCCCGACGGGTACCGATTTCTCGAAATTTGCCATCGAAAACATCGACCGCGCCAAACTCGCGAATCTAATGAAAAAGTATCGACCCGATCCCAGCGTCGTCACCTTGCTCGTCTTAGGCCGCGTCGCCAAAGAGAAGAGCATCGATGTCTGCTTAAAGTCATATGCCGCTTTTTTAAAGAGTAGGCCGCGTCGCAAAACGCAACTTCTCGTCGTTGGCGGCGGTCCCGCTCTTGAAGAGCTGAAACTTCTGGCGGAAGAACTAGGCATCGCTCACACGACGACATTTGTCGGCCGCGTCTTACCCGATGAAGTAGCCTATTATTATCATCTCGGCGATTATTTCCTGTGCGCTTCGCTTAGCGAAACGCAAGGATTGACCTTCATGGAATCGATGGCTTCTGATCTCTTGGTCATCACCCGTTACGACACGAATCTCATCGGGGTCATCAATGACGGCGAAACCGGTTTTTTCTATGTGGGTCCCGATGATTTCCCCCAAGTCTTTGAAAAAGTACTCGCCCTGCCCAAGACGAAAGTAAGAGCGATTGTCAAAAAAGCCAAAGATGGCATCGAGCCTTACTCAATTGAAACTTTTTACCAAAATATCATAAAGGTGTACCGCCGTGCGATCCGCAAAAAGTGGTAAGGAGATCTTAAAGATCAAAGTCGGCAAGGCGAAAGCGACGCTTGTTTTTGCTGACGAAGAGCTAAAAATCAGCCTTGATACGTATACCGATTTTCATCTTTATGTCGGAAAAATCTTATCCGACGAAGAGATGTCGCACATAAAAAACCGCGAAGATATCGATAAACTTTTAAAAAGCGCTCTGGCGTCCGTCACCAAAGGTCACCCCACCAAGAAAGCTCTCATTACCAAGTTGGAAGCTAAGGGAGCGAGCCCGGCGCAAATTACTAAAATAATCGATATCCTGACCGCGAGTGGTCTCATCGATGACCGCCAGTTCATGTACGATTATCTCGAATTTGCTAAAAACCGAGGTTACGGCCAAGATCGAATTATTGAAGGGCTCTATGAAAAAGGGGTTCCCCAGCATTTAATTAAAGGACTCGTATTTAATTATGATGATGAATACAAGCGGGCGAGCGCGCTGCTCGCAGGCCTGGAAGCCAAATTTATCCGCTACAATTACTTACAGCGCAAAAAGCGCGTCTATGCTGCCTTGCTGAGGCTTGGCTATCCATCAGGCATCGCCATTAAACTTTTGGACAAAGTTAAAAAAGGCGATGAAAAAAACGAGTTGGTCGCTTTGCAAAAAGACTACGCTTTAGCCAAGAGAAAAGGCATCGCCGATAATCGGCATAAGACGATTAACTATCTACTTGGTAAAGGTTATCGATATAAGGACATAATGAAAATTATGACGGAGGAAAAAAACGATGAAATGGATTAAAGATTTTTTAGAAGGCGATTTGATTCGCGGACCGCTTTTGGTCGTCAATGCCAATAAAGGCGTCACCAATAATGGCTTGGCTTATATGAATGTCACCCTGCAGGACAAGACCGGAACAATCGAAGCCAAAAAGTGGGATATTAACGAAGTTGATGCCGCGCTTATAAATGTTGGCAATGTCATCCTGGTCGATGGCGTTGTCTTGAACTACCGCGATAACTTGCAAGTAAAAATCCGTGCGGTCAGCAAGGTTAATGACGATGAATTCGATGCAACCCGCTTTACGATGGCATCGCCTATTCCCCTCCCGGAACTTGAAAAGCGCCTCGACGGTTATCTCAATTCGTTAAAGGACAAGGATATTGCCCTGCTTACCAAAACATTAGTTGGTAAATACTACAAGAGTTATATCGCTTATCCGGCTGCTGTCCGCAACCATCATGAGTTCGCATCCGGTCTTCTTCACCATACCGTCTCGATGGCCGATCTCGGCGAGGCGATTGCCAATCTTTATCCGAGCGTCGACCGCGATATGTTGATCGCCGGCATTCTCCTTCACGATCTTGGCAAGACCCTTGAACTCAGCGGACCGATCATTCCGAAATACACTTTGGAAGGAAAACTAATCGGGCATATTTCCATCACTCACGCCGAAATTCAAAAGAGCATCGAGGCTTTGAAAATAAACAGCGAAACGGCCACTCTGCTATCTCATATGGTTCTTTCTCACCACGGGAAATACGAGTATGGTTCACCGGTTTTGCCGTTGACCAGAGAAGCGTATTTATTAAGTGTGATCGATGACCTCGACGCTAAGATGATGATTTTAGATAAAGCCTATGAACAGACGCCAGAAGGAGAGTTCAGCACTCGTATTTACGCGATGGATGATCGCTCTTTTTACAAGCCCAAGAAGAGATAAAAAATCCGCAAATTGCGGGCTTGGCCTATCGCTGTAAGAACGATAAAAACTGGACGATGCTTTACGTTTCAAGCGGTTCGAAAGAATTGACCGGTTACGATGCCGAAAGTTTGCTTTTTAATCGTGATGTATCTTATAACGACATCATCGCCCCTCGTTATCGCTCACAACTTTGGGATAATTGGAAACGAGTCATTAAAAAACATCAGAAATTCCGCGATGTCTATCAAATCATCACCAAAAGCGGTGATTTAAAATGGGTCTACGAACTCGGTGAACCTATCTACGATAAAGATGGAAACGTCGAGGCCCTCGAGGGCATTGTCATCGATATCTCGGCCCAGAAGCGCTTGGAGGAAACCCTCCAACATAAAAGCGATTACAACGAATGGACCGAACTCTTAAACCGCCATTATCTCGAGCGGTTGTTGACCGAGGATTTAAAAAAGAAATCGCTGCAAAAACGAGCATTGCTTGTCGTCAACCTAAACTCGGTGCAGACGCTTACGTCCGTGCATGGTTATCACTATTCCCAAGAACTGATGAAGATGATTGCCGAGGAGTTGAAAAAAATCGTATGCGACCGCTGCAAATTGTTTCTGACTCATGAAAACCGCCTCACTTTCTACCTGAAAAATTATAAGAGTAAAGATGATTTGCTGGCCCTTTATGAGCGCATCGCCAAAATTATCGAACCCATCATTATGATGGAGAGGATTTCCTGCGGCGTCGGCATCTATGAACTGCCCGCAAACAGCAAGCCGAGCGAGGTTGATACAATCCTTAAAAATTTGTTGCTCGCCAGCGAAAAAGCTTATATCAACGACGAAAGATCAATCCATTACGTCTTCTTTGATGTCGCGATGGAAAATGAAATTCAGCGCGAGCGGCAACTTGAGAAGGAACTGGCCGAAATCTCTGACGGAATCAGCGAAGAACGCTTCTTTCTCCAGTATCAGCCGATTATCGATTTAAAGAAAAATAAAGTATGCGGATTTGAAGCCTTGGCCCGTCTTAAAAGCGATGTTCTCGGCTTTGTCCCGCCCCTTGCTTTTATTCCAGTCTTGGAGCGCACCAAGCTCATCATTCCCTTCGGTCGTATGATCGTGCGGAAATCGCTTACCTTTCTTAAAAAAATACACGAACTCGGATTCGAGGAGATGTCGGTATCAATCAACATCTCAGCGATTCAACTGCTGAGTGAGAATTTCACCAAGAAATTTCTCGATATCGTTAAAGAAGTCGGCGTCGTCCCCGAAAAGATCTGGGTTGAACTGACCGAATCAGTTTTCGCCTCGAACTATCAGGAAATCAACTCGGTCCTCGGCCGCTTAATGGAGCAGGGCATTCGCGTGGCCATCGATGACTTCGGAACCGGCTTTTCATCCCTTTATCGCCTTTTAGCCATCAATATTAACAGCATTAAAATCGACAAGGCGTTCATGGATGGCATCGAACTGATCAACATTGATGAAGCGATTACCAAAGATATTATTTCGCTCGGTCAAAAACTGCGTTATACGGTCGTCGCCGAAGGCGTCGAAACCGAAATTCAAAAAGACTATCTGATGGCTTACGGTTGCGATCGCGCCCAAGGCTATTTCTTCAGCAAACCGTTAAATGAACAAGACGCGATTATTTTTGCCGAGAAATTCAACAAATAAAAAAGCAAGGTCTGTGCCTTGCTTTTATTAAAGTAAAGGGTAATCTATAGACCCTTTTTAATTTCGGTGGCTAGCATCGGAAGGTTGAGTTCGGAGAGGCGGCGGTTTTTAAGCATCGTGATCTGAAAACCTTCGTCGGCGACGTAGCGGGGAATGACGTGGACATGAAAGTGCATGACGACTTGCCCGGCCTCGCGATTGACATTGGTCAGGATATTGACACCCTTGGCTCCCAGCATCGTGATGTCGGCCTGGGCGACGCGCTGGGCGACATCCATGACTTTGTGCATGATGCTTTTCGGCGTCGCGACATAATTGGGGTAGTGGCGTTTCGGCACGACCAAGGCGTGACCCGGGGTGACTTGCGAGATATCAAGAAAAGCCATGACATCATCGTCTTCATAAATTTTGGTGGCCGGAATTTCGCCGCGGACAATTTTACAAAAAATGCAATCGAGATTATTCATACTTTACCTCCTAGATAACAAAGGAGGACGTTTCCATCCTCCTTATATTATAGTTTTGCAGGTCTCAGCTATCAATCTTCATCGTCGAATAGATCAGGGAACTGCTCCTTGAAATAATCGTAGATGGTCGTGTCGTGATAGATGACGCTGTAGAGCTTGATGTAAGATTCGTAAGCATTGTTAATGTAGGAATCTTTGGCCGACAGCACATGAGTGACTTCTTTGGCGATATCTTCGCGTTCTAAGGTCGGATAACTGTTGTCGCTCAGGCGCGAGAGCTTGGAAGTCGAGACGGCTTCTTTTACTTTGATGATGTAGTAGGTGGAACTGGAGATGTCGTAGATAACAAAGTTATCTTTGCGAACATCGGTGCCCTGTTCGGAAGTCGTCGGCGTCAGATAGAATTCGCCGCGGAGATTGCGAACGTATTGACCGGACTCATAACTATGAGTGGCGTCTTCGGCCTCGATGCTACCGACTTCGTTGGCGACATTGATGTTAAAAAGGCGTGAGCGAATCGCTTCGGGAAGCTCGCTGAGACCGCCGCTTTTAACATACCAGCCGTCGTTGGTGTAGTCTTCGAGCTTCAAGGAATCGGATTTGATTGTCAAACCGACTTGTTTGGTGTAGGCGTTGCTGTTGGTAAAATCGGATTCGATCCCGGTGTCGTTGGTAAAGCGGTCATCGGTAATCTTTAGATAATCCTTGGCGATCGAACCAAACTGCGTCTGCGGATAATAGACGCTCGGTCCGGCGAGTTGGGCGAGGACATCGGCATCGGTCACCGGCACGCTGGTGCCCGTGAATGCTGTTTCAAGCAAAGTAGTGACGGCATCATCGGAAAGGTTGATTCCTCTCCAGGCATTGGCCAGCACTTCAAAGTCGACTTCATCAGCGGCATTTACATCTAAGATGTATTTGTCGACAAAGGCGTTGATCAAAGACTTAGCTGCGCTCGGATAGGCATCGTTGTTGACGATTTTGATGTATTCTACCTCACGGGCGTATGTGCGGCCGAGAGAAGAATAATTGTTATCGTAGATGAATTGCTCGACGAGTTTCTCGCGATAAAGGCGCGGTAGCACGCCGCGTTCGATGTAATCTTGATAGCGGTCGATATGAACGAAGTGAACGATATCTTCGACTTCGACATCCGGGGTGACCAGGACGTCTTTGTACCAGACGGTCGCGTCTTCAAACACACCCTCGATGTCATAGAGATCACCGACGAGGCTAACCGCGTACTTCTCTTCATCAAAACGGCTGCGTTTGGAATAAGAACCGCCCGTCGCGGCATCGTGGAAGACTTCTTTGATGCGATAGTCCATCGTATCTTTAAAGTGAACTAGACGCGCGAATTCATTGGCGACTTTGTCAGCCGCGGCATCATTTTCGTCGCGGTAGACATTGTCGTGAGCCTCGATAAAGGTGCGGACTTCGGCGGCGTTGGCGTCTTTGGCGGCTAGCTCTTCAACTTCGGCAAACGTACCGAATTGATCGACGGCGATGACATACATCATCTCATCGAGAACTTTTTTCGGATTGTCCGAGGAACTGGTTAAAGCATCATAGATAAGCGACATGATATTCTGATAGACATCGGTTTTGGTGCCGTCGTCATTGAGGATGATCGGATCTTCATAGAACTTCGGAAGAGCGGTCACCTCATTACATGAGGAAAGAACAAAAGCGGAAGCAGCGACAAGTGTGAGGAATAATCCCTTTTTCTTATTTGTCATTGTAGCATGCCCCTCCCTTGGCCCATAATTCAGCAGTTTTTGCCGTGCTCGAGTATTGGATGGCACAGGTTTCACTGAGTAATTTTCCGGATGCGCGAAGAGCATTTTGCTGCTCGAGGAATTCGACATAGGCATCCCATGTATCCTTCCAACTCTCGCGTGTGTTATAGTCGGCTTCATTGCGCGTGGCGGCAATCCAGTTTTCAATCGTATTCTTAAGGTCGATTGTGACGGTTTCGCCGTGGCTGTTGACATAAGAAATCGGTTCGCCGAACTTGATGTAAGGATTGCCGGTTTCAGTATTGATTGTCGTCAATAGTTTTTCGTAAATAAAATACTTAAGATTGGAATCAAAGCCTTTAATTTCGCCTTCGACTGACTCGGCGCGGCTCTTGTAATCTTTGATTTGCTGATCGAGGAAGTTGACATATGTCGGTTTGTAGTTATCTTTGCCTTCGACGTATTCAGGATCGGTTGAGGCGTAGGTCGGATAATCTTTTTGGCCGGGATATTTGGTCGTGTAGTAATCGCTGAGCGAGACATTGTTTGTCGCATTATCAAATGCGCTTCTCTCGACGACGATGAAATGGAAACCTTGGTATCCGGAATCGCCGCTTGTCCCGCCGCGAACGGCGAGAACGACTTTGCCGTCTTTAGTCGTCAGAACTTTATCATCAGCGTCGACGACTGAGTCACCGTTGACATCGATGCCGAGTCCCGGGATATTTTTGAAGCCGGGCATGCCGTTATATGTGGCGTTATAAACACCGACATAGTTTTCATTTTCGACTGATTTGTTATCGGCGCTTAAGGTGCCGGCGACAAGGGAGTTCGGCGTGATGACCGAGATGTCGTGGCGGTTGAAGTATTTGTTAAAGAGAATGTTACGAGGATAGAAATATGGATTATTATCGTTAACGATAAAGGAATCATCATCCTTCGTGACATCGGAGTAATCCTGAAGCTTTAAGAAGGCTTCGTAAGGAATCGTGCCGATCTTGTCTGATCCGGTGGCACTGACATAGTCGGCGCTCATCTCATCGGTGATGCCGAGGCCGGCTTTCGCTTCTGCCAAAGTCGTGCTGTTATTGATGGCTTCATAAGCGTAGACGCCGAGCTTGAATTCATTGATGAACGATGTGCTCTTCGACATGATGCCTAAGTCGCCGAATTTTTCGGCCGAACCGGTATCTTCGGAATAGAGTTGAGCGAGTGAGCCAAAGGTTTCGCTGCCGAGGGCCAGATTTTGACCGACGTTAGCGAGTTTCTTGGCTTCGGCCTCGGTGATTTCCGAATTGTAGAGCGCGTTGGCGCTGGCGCTCACTTTAACGAGGATGTGGCGGACGTGATACGGAGTCATCTTCTCAAGATAACCGCTGAATTTTAAGGTGTTTTCAGCAGCTTCTTTTTTGGCATCGCGAATGAAATCGATATTTCTTTCATAAAATTGATCTTCGAATTCAGTCGTCATGCGCTGATAGGCAAAATGCTCCCACAGTTCGTCTTCATCTTCGACGCCATAAGTATCGAGTTGTTTCTCGAACTCATCGTCATATTTCGTACCGTTGTCGTCGGCGGCTGATTCCGCCTTCGATTTGACGCCTGCGACGTCGTTGTCGGCACCTTTCTTAATATCTGGATAAGTGTCAATACCTCCGCCCTCTGTATCGTCGGTGATAAAGTAGTTGCGGACAAGAACTTTATAGACCGAGTCAAAGAGCGACGATGCACCGCTGGTTGTCTGCAAATATGAATCAAACAATTCTTCAGCGGTGTAGTGATACTCTTGGCCATTAGCGCCCGTATAGGTTAAAACATATCCGTCGCCGGAAAATGTTGGTCCGTCACAAGCGGCTAAAGCAAAGGTACTGAGCAATCCAGCTACTATTCCGAGCGTAATCTTACTTTTTCTCATAAGTAGTTGTTTCCCTCCTAAGCCTGAACATAGCACGAATATTCTATTACATTAATATTATTAATACAACAAGCAATTTATCAATATCAGCTGTTTCTCATTAAAAAATAATCTTTCCTTTTTTTGGATTTTTTAAATCCGAAAAGCTTTTATCGCCAGTCTTTCAAAAGGCAAGTTCTTATCGTTCTGTTTGAATATGTATATTGATTAATATACAATATGAGAGATTTTAGGAGATGATAGCATGGATGTTCTTAAAATAGTCGATCTCCACGTTAACGTGGAAGACAAAGAAATACTCAAAGGTGTGAGCCTTACTGCCAGAAGCGGTGAGACGGTTGCTTTGCTCGGCCCCAACGGACACGGCAAGTCAACTCTCTTGCAGGCGATAATGGGCAACCCCCGTTATCGAATCACCAGCGGGCAAATCCTTCTCAATGATCAGGATGTTTTAACCATGTCGGTCGATGAGCGATCGAAAGCCGGCCTCTTTTTAGGCATGCAGTATCCAAGCGAAGTGTCCGGTGTCGTCAATGCCGATTTTCTCAGAGCCTCTATCAACGCGCGACGAGCTAAACCTCTATCATTATTTCAGTTTTACCGTTTGCTCGATTCGACATATAAAAAGATGGGCATTCCCTTTGAGATGGCCAACCGCTCGTTAAACGTCGGCTTTTCGGGCGGCGAAAAAAAGCGCAACGAGATCTTGCAGATGATTCTTTTGGAACCGCGTTTTGCCTTGCTTGACGAAATTGATTCCGGGCTCGACATCGATGCGATGACCATCGTCGCCAGCGCCATTCGCGAAGAACAAGAAAAAGGGCGCGGCTTTTTGGTCGTCTCACACTATGCGCGCTTATACAACATGATTAATTTAAATCGCACCATCGTTATGGTAAACGGAAAAATCGCGGTCGAAGGCGGACCGGAAATCATTCAAAAAATAGATACTAAAGGATATGAGTGGATTAAAACCGAACTGGGTATCGATATCGAAAAAGAAGAACCGGCCATGAGCGCGGTGTCGATTGGCGTATGCGCCACTAAAGAGGCGATTCGGGATGGCAAATAACATCCGGAAAATCATTCTTGCCGACTGCCAAAAACAAGAGCTTATCGTCGACTTCAGCGAAGGCTTTGACGGTTTGGAAATAAACGTGGGCAAAGGGGCTAATCTAGCTCTTAATCTCATTAATTTCGGCGAATCAAGAAATGGTAAAATCGTTGTAAAAGTTGAGGAAAATGCTGAATTATTTGCGACCATGGCCGACTTTTCCAATGGAAATTCTCGCCTTGATGTCGCGATTAATTTAGTCGGAAGCAACGCTCGAGGAACATGGCGTCTGTCCACTCTTGCCAGTAATCAGGATGATAAGAAATATGCGGTTCACTTTCATCATCTCGCACAGAGTACATATGGCTTGATGGACAATTACGGAGTTGCCCGCAATTCTTCGCGTCTCGCCTTCAGCGGCGCTAACGAAATCGCCCGCGGCGCGAAAAAGAGCAAGACCAAACAGAATGCAAAGATTATCGTCTTTGATGAAGGGGCGGTTGCCAAAGCCGATCCACGCCTTAACATCGATGAAAATGAAGTTGAGGCCTCCCACGCTGCCGTCGTCGGGAAATTAAGCGACGACCATCTCTTTTATCTGATGTCCCGCGGATTGAATCTAAATCAAGCCAAGAAGCTCATCACTTATGGCTATCTGCTTCCGATTGCCAATTACTTCCATGACGAGGCGATGAAAGAGAAAATTGCTAAAATTATTGAGGAACGCGTATGAAAAAAATCGATCCGTATTTAATAAGAGATGACTTTCCGATGTTTAAAAATAAAGTCATGATGCAAGGAAAACCGCTCATTTTTCTCGACAATGCTTCGACGACTTTTAAACCATATGCAGTCGAAAAAGCGGTCAATGCATATCTTCAATATGAAACCGCTAACTCTCATCGCGGCGACTATGATTTATGCTATAACGTCGATGTTAAAATTGATGAGGCCCGCGCCACTTTAGCAAAGTTTATCAACGCCGAAAAAAGAGAAATTGTCTTCACGTCCGGAACCTCGATGTCGATTAACTTAATTGCTTATGGTTACGGGACGAAATATCTGACCAAAGATGATGAGATTTTGATAACTCAGGCAGAGCACGCCAGCAACGTCTTACCGTGGTTTAAAGTCGGCGAGATGACCGGGTGCAAAATCAACTATATTCCGCTTAATGAAGATGGCAAACTCGTCCCGGAAAATCTCCGCAAGGTCATCAGCAAGAAGACAAAGATTATCGCCGTCGCTCATGTGACGAATGTCCTCGGTTTTATCGTCGATATCAAAGAGATTACAAAAATCGCTCATCAATATGGCGCGATCGTCGTCTGCGATGGAGCGCAATCGGTGCCGCACATGCCGACCGATGTCAAAGATCTGGATGTAGATTTTCTCTCTTTTTCCGGCCACAAGATGGTCGGTCCGACCGGCATCGGCGTCCTCTACGGAAAATATGGACTTCTTGAAAAGACGGCGCCGTTTATGACGGGAGGAGGCATGAATGCCAAATTCGATATGTGCGGTGATGTCACCTATCTGCAACCCCCCTCAAAATTTGAAGCCGGAACGCAGAACATCGAAGGCATATATGGGCTCAAGGCCGCCACTGATTATCTGATGTCACTCGGCATGGAAAATATTCGTCGCTATGAAGATGAACTGCGGACATACGCAATTGAAAAACTTAAGAAGAATGAAAGAGTTATTTTGTATAACGAAAAAGCGGAATCCGGCATTATCACCTTTAATATTAAAGGTGTGTTTGCTCAGGATGAGGCGACATACTTGAATTCGCAAGGCATTGCCTGCCGTTCGGGACAGCACTGTGCGAAAGTTCTTCTCGACTATTTGGGCGAAGTTGCGACGGTGCGCGCATCTCTTTATTTTTACAATACCAAAGAAGATATTGATGCCTTTGTTTCGGCATTAGAAAAAGGAGGCGATTTCCTCGATGCCTATTTCGCTTGATCCGCAGATGATGCGGGCAATTATTATGGACCATTATGAGAAACCTCGGAATAAGCGGACACCGCATGATGACCGCTATCAGATGATGCACATCGATTCACCGAATTGCATCGATGATATCAATGTTTTTCTTCTTGAAGAAAATGGGGTCATTTCCGACTGCGCCTTTGATGGTATAGCTTGCACGATTTCGACCGCCTCGACCGACATTATGACCGAGTTGGTAATCGGCAAAAATGTTCAAGATGCCCTCTATATAATCGAACAATATCAGAAGATGATTCACGAGCAACCCTTTGATGATACGGTTCTCGACGAAGCCATCGTTTTTATCAACACGCATCGCCAGGCCGCCCGCATTAAATGCGCGACAATCGGCTGGGATGCCCTTAAGGAGCTTTTAGATCACGATCACAAACATGAAAAATAAGCTTCCCCAAAAAGAATACGAATATGGATTTAAAGACGAAGATGTCTCGATTTTAAACACCGGAAAAGGTTTAAGTGAAGAGGTTGTTCGCACTATTTCTCGGTTAAAAAACGAGCCGGAGTGGATGCTCGAATTTCGCCTCAAATCCTATCGCGCTTTTTTAAAGCTTCCAATGCCAAAATTCGGGCCTGATTTGGCATTCCTTAATTTCGATGTTTACACCTATTTCACACGCCCCAGCGAAAAAGAAGAATCGAGTTGGGACGAAGTTCCCGAAACGATTAAAAAGACGTTTCAGAAGTTGGGAATTCCCGAAGCTGAACAAAAGTATCTTTCCGGCGTTGCCACGCAATATGAATCCGAGATGGTGTATCACAACATGCTGAAAGAGGTTGAGGAAAAAGGCGTCGTTTTTCTTTCGACCGACCAAGCGCTAAAAATGATGCCCGATCTGTTCAGAAAATATTTCAATACCGTCGTGCCTTTTGCCGACAATAAATTTTCGGCGCTTAATGGCGCGGTCTGGTCCGGCGGTTCGTTTATCTATGTCCCCAAGGGCGTCAAACTCGATAAGCCGTTACAATCTTATTTCCGCATCAACAACGAGCGCTCCGGACAGTTTGAAAGGACGCTGATCATCATCGATGAAGGAGCGGATGTTCATTATGTCGAAGGCTGCACGGCGCCTATTTATTCTCGCGAATCACTGCACGCCGCCGTTGTCGAAATCGTTGTTTTACGCGATGGTAAATGCCGTTATTCAACCGTTCAGAACTGGTCAAAAAACATTGTAAATCTCGTTACAAAACGCGCGATTTGCCATGATAATGCGCAAATGGAGTGGATTGACGGCAACATCGGAAGCCAGGTTAACATGAAGTATCCGGCCGTTATTTTATCCGGCGACGGATCAAGAGGAACTTGCATTTCGATCGCCGTTTCTGATCATGGTCAATATCAGGATGCCGGTGCGCGTATGATTCATCTGGGCAAGAATACGAGTTCAACGATTATATCTAAATCAATCGTACGAAATGGCGGAGTCGCCAACTACCGCGGCACAGTCCGCCACGAAAAAGGAGCGCTCAACTCGCGCAGCCATGTCGAGTGCGATACGCTGATTCTCGACGATATTTCAAAAAGCGATACGATTCCCACCAATCAAGTTTTCAATGATCAGTCGTATATCGAACACGAAGCGACGGTCAGTAAGATCAATGAAGATCAACTCTTTTACCTGATGTCGCGCGGCATGAGTGAAAAAGACGCCACACAGATGATTATCATGGGTTTTATCGAGCCTTTTTCGCGGGAACTTCCGATGGAATATGCCGTCGAACTTAATCAGTTGATTAAGATGGACATGGAAGGAAGCGTCGGTTAGTGGAATTCGATGTCATCGTCGTCGGCGGCGGTCACGCCGGCGTCGAAGCTGCTCACGCGGCGGCTTCTATGGGATGTAAAACTTTGCTTTGCACCCTGAATTTTAAAACTGTCTCGCGCATGTCGTGCAACCCGTCAATCGGCGGATCAGCCAAAGGCATCGTCGTCCGTGAAATCGACGCCTTGGGCGGCATCATGGGAGTTGCTGCCGATTATCAATACTTGCAGATGAAAATGCTCAATACCGGCAAAGGACCGGGCGTCCAGTGTTTAAGGACGCAAAGCGACCGCAATATTTATCCGGGCCGCGTTCAGGAAATACTGTTAAATACTTCTAACCTTGAAATTAAAGAAGCCATGGTCACATCCCTACTACACGATAACGAAAAAGTTTTTGGGGTGGTGATGTCCGACGGCGCTGAAATAAGAGCAAAAGCTGTGGTTATTACGACAGGAACATATATGGAAGCGCAGATTTTACGCGGTCTTGAAAAAACCGCAAGCGGTCCCGACGGCGAAAAGGCTTCGGTTGGATTGTCCAAAAATCTCACTGAGATGGGTATCGAAATTTACCGCCTAAAAACCGGAACGCCACCGCGCATTCGCAAGTCGTCGATTGATTTTTCGAAGGCCAGCGTTCAATACGGCACGAATGCCAAGTTAGCTTTTTCTTACACGACAAAAGAATTCGTGGCCTTTGAAAATCAGGCGGTTTGCCATCTTATTTATACTTCTCCTAAAACGCATGAAATAATTCGAAATAACTTAGAACGCTCCGCCCAGTTTAATGGCCAAATCAAAGGTGTCGGACCCCGTTATTGTCCTTCAATTGAAGGCAAAATAACGACTTTCTATGATAAGCCGCGTCACCAGCTCTTTCTTGAGCCCGAGACAAAAGATGGCGACTCGATTTATATTCAGGGCTTTGCGACTTCCATGCCACGCGACGTCCAAGAACAGATGGTCCGCTCATTACCCGGATTTGAAAATGCTGAAATTCTCAAATATGGATATGCGATTGAGTATGATGCAATCGTTCCGACCCAGTTCGATGCGACTTTGCGTGTTAAAAAGTATCGAGGTCTTTATGGAGCCGGTCAGATTTGCGGGACATCCGGATATGAAGAAGCCGCCGGGCTCGGCATCATGGCCGGCATAAATGCCGTTTTGGCAATTCGCGGTCAAGCACCCCTTATCTTAAAGAGGAATGAAGCCTACATTGCCGTGATGATTGATGACCTCGTCACCAAAGGGGCCATCGAACCATATCGACTCCTGTCTTCGCGAGCGGAATACCGCCTGCTCCTCAGACACGACAATGCCGACTTAAGACTCACTGAATACGGTTACCAACTCGGCCTTATTCCCGAAGCGAGATATCAAAGTTTTTTGCAAAAAAATGAAAGCTTGAATCGCGTTCTGTCAATCTTAAGAAAAACGTATTTAGGCGCCAACAAAAAAGTGAATGAATATCTGCTTAAAATTGGGTGTACACCTTTAAAAGGCGGTACTCTGGCTTATGATTTATTAAAGCGCCCCGATGTCGCTTATTCGACCATGATTGAACTCATCCCTGAACTGATATTTCATCCTCTTGATGAAACGGGTATTATGCAACTTGAAATAATGGTTAAATATGAGGGGTATATCGCCAAGCAAGAAAAGGAAGCAAAATCTTTTGCGAAATTTGAAAGCCTGCTTCTACCTGAAGACCTCGATTATCTCCATATTGACGGACTCGCTTTGGAATCGCGTCAGAAACTGCAAAAAATTCGCCCCAGGACGATCGGTCAGGCAAGCCGCGTCGGCGGAGTTAATCCTAGCGATATTTCCGTGCTCGTTTTAACATTAAAAAGGCGAGGACTATTATGAACTTTGAACAATTTCAAGACTATTGCATGAATGAGTTGAATCTCACCTTGAACGCATCGCAGATGGGGGCGTTTACAAGCTACTTAGTTTTGCTAAAAGAGTGGAATGTCATGTTTAATCTCACCGCCATCACCGACGAAGAAAAGATTATCGAAAAGCATTTTTTGGATAGTCTGCTGCCGTTAAAATATGTTTCTATTAAGGAAAAATCGCTGATTGACATCGGTTCTGGGGCCGGTTTTCCCGGAGTCGTTTTGGCAATCGCGAATCCGCAAGCCAACATTGTCTTGCTAGAACCAAACAATAAGAAAGCCCGTTTCTTACAGACCGTTAAAGACAATTTGCATCTTGATAATGTCACCATCGTCGTCGGACGGGCCGAAACGCAAAATGCATTGCGCGAGGAATTTGATTTTGCAATCGCCCGGGCGGTTAAACAGCTGAACATCCTCCTGGAATTAGCAATCCCTTTATTGAAGGTTAAAGGCCTTTTTATCGCCATGAAATCCCAGGGGGCGAGCGAAGAAATCATCGCCTCGAAAAAAGCCATGCAAATCTTGAAAGCCAAAATTGTCGTTTGCCATGAAGATATTTTGCCGACGGATAAAGATTTGAGAGTCAATCTTCTTATCGTTAAAAACGATACGACTCCCCTTCGCTATCCGCGCATCTACAGTCAGATAAGTTCTAAGCCGCTTTAATTGTTTATGCTTCTTACCATTTAAGGTAAACTAATACATCATGACCAAAATCATCGGCATTGCCAATCAAAAAGGCGGCGTTGGAAAAACGACGACCGCAATCAATTTGTCCAGCGCCTTGGCCCATTTCAAAAGGCGCATTTTATTGATTGATTTAGATCCGCAGAGCGACGCGACCCGCGGACTCGGCTTTGATTCGACGCTCCTGAGCCGGAGCATTTATGATGTCCTGGCAAATGGCTATGACATCAATAAAGTGATTAAGCGCACGGCTCTTAAATATCTAGACCTCCTCCCGAGCAGTTTAAAGCTTGCCTCCCTTGATTCGACGCTGAGTGACAAAGTCGAAGACAAGACGCTCGTTCTCCGCGAGTCGTTAAAAAATCTCAAAAAAGAATATGACTATATTGTCATCGACTGCCCTCCTTCACTCGGCATTTTAAATCTTAATTCGATGGCTGCTTCCGATGGGATATTGATTCCGGTACAGTGCGAATATTTCGCCCTCGAGGCTGTCGCGACGACACTTGCAGCCATTTCAAAAGTCCAGCGAACTTCTAATCCGAAGCTTGGAATCGAGGGTTTCTTATTGACGATGTATGATTCAAGAACGAGACTTGGAACGGAAATAACCACGCAAATCAGGGCTCTATTTAAAGAAAATACCTTTTTGGCGACTATTCCTCGCAATATTTCGATTCCCGAGTCTTCCTCAAAAGGTCTGCCGGTAACGCTTTATCGCCCAAGTTCCGCGGGAAGCCTCGCCTATTTTTCCTTGGCCCGCGAAGTGATGGATAAAGAATTTATTCGTTAACTAATCTTTACTATTTGTGCATAAAGCACAATAATTGATTTATGGTAAAATACTATTTTTTCACATCGCAGAAAGACATTAATGCCGAGCGTTTTAACGCCGCGCTCGTCAGCTCGTATAAAAACATCTTTTCAATCACTTTTTTTGATGGTCGAAGCGGTTATGTTTTATCCGATGAGCACTTGTATGATTATTTGGAATCGCTTATTCCCGTCATCATGAGCGACACGGATAATTCGTATCAATTTTTGATGAGCCACGACGATAGTCAAGTGAGCCGGACCGCCATGAAAAAGATGACTAAAAGTCGAGGCGTCCATCTCAGCACCATGGCCGACATCTTGTTAAATTTGGCACTTGAAAATGACTTTGAATTGATAAGCCTTGCCAAAAGACAATATGCGGCGATTTCGCGCCCTTTGATGGTCACTGCCGAGATGTTTATCTCGTGCGGACTCAATGCTTCCCTGGCCGCTAAAAAACTATATGTTCATCGCAATACCTTCGCTTACCGGCTCAATCAATTCATCGAGGCGACAAATCTCGATATCCGGGATTTTCACAATGCCTTATTCTTTAATATTTTTACCAAACTTATTTCTAACAGCCGGATTCAATAACTAGCTTTTTAAATATTTGTCTTCCTAGGAAGTTATATAGATATAACATTGTGAATATGCTAAAATACTAATTCGATATTTAATCTATGGATAAGTGAGGTAATTTTGTGGAAGCAATGAAGAAAATAATCGAAGCCGAACGGCAAGCAGCAAGCCTTGTCACGGAGGCGCTCGTCTACAAAACGATGCTCATTAATCAAACCAAGAAAAGAGCGGAAGAAGAAGCTGCGTCCCTTATTAATGAAGCTGAGGCGCTCGGCAAGAAGCAAGAAGCTGAGGCGAACGCAAAAATCGCCGAAATCAAGGAAAAATTAGCCAACGATTTAAAAGAGATTGAAGAGAATATCAAAAAAAAGACCGCCCGCAAGAAAGATCATTTGATCAGTCAGTTGATTCAAGAGGTAACGTCCAGTGATCGTTCCCGTTAAGAAAGCGCGCATCTTCGTTTTAGAAGAGCGCAAAGACGAATTGGTCCGCGCCTTGCAAAAGGCGTCACTTTTAATGATTGTCCCCAATTCCTCTTTGAGCGTCGACGTGACCTCGGATACAGCGCTTTTACAAAGAATCAATAAAGCTATCAATGATTTAAGTCACTATGGAAAGAAAAAATCTCTCTTTAAACACCACGAAGTAACTTATGAAAATTTCATGCTTGAAGATGAGCGGCAACTCCGGCTGTTGGAGGATGTTGAAACTAAAATCGAAAATCTCAACAGCCTTCTTTCGCACATTAAGAAAACCGAAGAGTCGTTTCAACGATATGCGCCTTTCCGCGAAATCGATATAAATGTGTCTGATTTAAAGAAATCATCTTTTAGCCGCTACCATGTCGGTCATGTCCAGGAGGATAGCCTTGATAATTTAAAGGCTTTCTTTGCCGAAAAAGAAATTCCATATCAAACTTTTTCCTCGCCAATATATGGAACGGCTCTATTTTTTGCTTCATTTTATGAAGAGGATGAGCAACTGCTCGGCGAAGTCAATAAGCGCTCATTCAGCGAAGTTGATTTGCCGGATGTCAACCTCACGATGTCAGACTATGTAAGCAATCTCGAAAACGACCTATCAGCACGCAAGAAGCAAGTCGGCGATCTTGAAATCGGTCTTAAAGATCTCGCTAAAAGCAAAAGCCTGCTTGAGTTAATGTATGATCGCATCCAGGCCAAAATCGATCGTAAAACCGTCGCTTTTGCTAAGACCGAGAAATCATTTTATCTCGACGGCTGGGTTCGCGCTGACCAAGTGGACGAATTAAGCAAAACCGTCAAAGCCGTCACAACTGACTTTGACATCGAATTGAGTGATCCGACAGATGGGGATCTTCCACCCACGGCTATCAAAAACAATAAATTCGTTACCCAGTTTGAAACGATTACGAATATGTACTCTGTGCCGCATCATAAAGAGCTGGATCCTAATCCGGCCGTCGCTATCTGGTACTGGATCATCTTTGGCATCATGATGGGTGACATCGGTTATGGACTGGCGATGTTAACCATCTTTGGACTTGCTATTTGGCTTATTAAGCCAAAAGGCACATTAAAACAATTGGTCAGCGTTTTCTTTTACTCTGGCATCACCTCGATTGTCGCCGGTATTTTATTTGGCAGTTTCTTCGGTGCGCCTTTTGATTTAGGCGCCCTCATCGGCAGCCTTTTTGCTCAGCAGTGGACGACAATTATTCTAAACCCTGTCAATGATCCTTTGATAATGCTCGGTTTCTCATTGGTGTTTGGCGTCCTTCACATCATCAACGGCCTCGGTTTTAAATTCGCTTTGCTGATCAGACGCAAAGATTATGTGGGTGCCATCGCCGACGCTTTGAGCTGGATACTCATCCTGGTCGGCCTCGTCCTCTTTGCGGCGCAATTAGTCATCTGGACATCGGCTTCTTTGCTTAGCTATATCGGACTCGGCTTTGCCGGTGTCGGCGCCCTCCTCCTCCTCTTCTTGGCGGGTCGCAAAAGCAAAAATATCTTTGGAAAAGTCCTCGGCGGGCTCGGAGCCCTTTATAAGTCGACGAGTTATGTCAGCGATATCCTGTCTTATTCGCGCATTTTAGCCCTCAGCCTCTCTTCGGCGGTCATCGCTTCGACGATGAACCTCCTCGCCGGCATGATTCAAGGCAGTGTCATCGGTTTCATCTTGTCTCTTCTCGTCTATCTCGTGGGCCATGTTTTTAACTTTGTGATGAGCATGCTCTCGGCGTATGTCCATGACGGCCGTTTACAATACATCGAGTTTTTCGGAAAGTTCTATGAGGGCGGAGGATACTTATTTGAGCCCTTTAGCATTCGTTTAAAACAAATCAGTGAAATCTCGGATTTACGAGAAGAAAGGAGATAGAATCATGACTTACGGATTAGTTCTATCAATTATTGGCGCAGCTCTGGCTGCAGGTTTGGCGGGCATCGGCTCGGCTGTCGGCGTTTCCATCGCCGGGCGTTCAGCGACAGGAGTCCTGGCTGAAAAACCGAATCTTTTCGGAAGTGTTTTGGTGTTGCAGGCTTTGCCTGGCACGCAGGGCATCTACGGCTTTTTGATGGCGGTTTTAATTTTGCAAAAGGTCGGCCTTTTAGGCGGTCAAGCCGTCCCGTTAGATGATTGGCAGGGCTGGGCTTTTCTCGGCGCCGCCATTCCTATCGCCCTCGTCGGTTTACTTTCGGGAATAGCCCAGGGCAAAGTGGCCGCGACGTCGATTTTGATGACCGGAAAGCGTCCCGAAATGGCAACGCGCGGCATCACGATGACGGCCCTGGTTGAAACTTACGCCATTCTCGCCCTCCTGGTCAGCATCCTCATGTACGCTGCGGTCGCCGTTTAGGAGCACATGCATGTCAATCTACGATAAAATCATCAATAAAGGACGAGCTGAAAGCGATTCAATTCGCCAGGATGCCGAGCGCGAATCCAAGGCAATCGAACACACCATCGTCGCCGAAGCCGAACGCGAGGCGGCACTTTTGCTCGCAAAAGGTGATGAGAGTAAAACGACTTCAATCGCCCAAGCTGAAGCTCTCAGCGAACTCGAGAAAAGGCAATCGGTGGCGGCTTTAAAAAATAAGTCCATCGATGAGATTTTTAGTGCTGTCTTGGATCACTTCAAAAGTCTGAAAGGTTCGGATCTTCTGTCTTTTGTCGTCAAACAAATTCAGGACGAAAAGATAAAAGGCGATGAAATAATGCGTGTCAACGCTCGCGATTATGAACGCTACCGCCTCGCTCTTTCATCGCAAGATCTCGCTCATAATGTCGTCCTCGATCGCTTAAATAAAGCGCTTGGAAAAGACTATCATCTCGTCTTGGAAGATGTTTCTTCAAACGAAGAAGAAGGTTTCCTGCTGCTGGGCGACACTTACGATCTTAATTTTAGCGTCAAGCCGATTCTTGACCGCTTGCGCAAACGCAAAGAAAAAGAGTTATTCGCATCGCTTTTTGAAAATGAAGGAGAATGATGACTGACTATACTTTCGCCAGCGCCTTGCTCAGCACGAAGTCTGCCAGCCTTCTTAATAAGGCTCAATTTCGTGAATTGCGAAATGCCGATGATGACGGGTTTATTTTAAAACTGCAGTCGTTTGGCTACGGAGTGGGCGAGCAGCCGAAAGCGGTGGAAGCAATTGTCGGCGCAGAAGTTTTGAAACTAAAAAGAGAACTTTCCGAGATCATGCCAAACGACGATTTGGCGCCGTATTTTTTTACCAAGTACGATCTGACGAATATTCGTGCTTACTATAAAAAGAAGTTGTTTCAGGCCGAGCTCGGACCTTTTGAGCCAACTGGCTTTCTAACCGAAAAAGAACTATCTCAAGCTATTCTGAAAAATGACTATTACAATCTTCAAGAACCTTACAAGCATTTGATTTCCGAAGCCAACAATCAAACATTTAGCGACAGTCATTCGCTTGTGACTTTTTTAGAAAAAACTTTTCAGAAATTAATGTATGAACAAATCAAGTCTCGCCAAGATGCCTCTTTAGAAAAGTACTTTGTTATTTCAACCGATATCAATAATCTCATCACCCTGCTCAGATCCCGAAAGCTGAGATCGGACGCGGAACAAGTCAAAAACAATCTTTTAGATTGCGGTTCAATCAGCATCGCTGACATCGTCCACCTCGTCGAAGCTTCCGACCGCGAAATCGCCTCCTTCTATGCGACGGCTTACCTAACTCGCTTTAGCGAACCTCTTGACCTGTTTTTCGAAGACGGAAATTTCTCGTCTCTTGAGCACGCTTTGCTGCGCTTTCTCGTCGATGAGTTAACTCGCGATGCTGTCGATATCAAGTCCAGCGCAAATATCATCATCTATGTCATTCGCAAGCAGATTGAGCTAATTGATATTCGCCGCATCCATCTTGATCGAGCATCGGCGGCGATGGTGGACGAAACATGAATAAGCGCGCCGTCGCAATCGCTAAAACGGAGAATGTTTTTCTTTTTCGAAGTTTAGGATTCGAAACGTTTGTCATCGATGGAGAAGAGAAGATGAAAAGTGTGCTGGAAAGCATTGCGGCCGAAGCTCAGATCATCATCATCGATGAAGATTTACAGGCGATGATTGGCGAGTATCGCAAGCGCTTTAACGAAAAAGCCTTCCCTATCATCATGGCCCTCCCCATCGATCATGAAGCGAGCGGGCAAGGCTTAGAAAAACTGCGCGCCGATGTCGAAAAAGCCATTGGTCTAAAATTATTTTAATAAAGGAGTTCATATGGAAAAAATTGGTACAATTACAAAAGTTGCCGGACCTCTGGTTGTCGCTTCGGGCATGGAAAATGTCCAAGTTTACGATGTGGTTCGCGTCGCGCATAAAAAACTGATCGGCGAAGTAATCGAGCTCCGTGGCGGTCTGGCCTCAATTCAAGTTTACGAAGAGACAGCCGGCATCGGTCCGGGCGAGCCCGTTTTCTATACGAATAAACCTCTGTCAGCTGAATTAGGTCCGGGTTTGATCGAATCGATTTTTGATGGTATTCAGCGTCCGTTAACAAATATTTACGACTCCTTTGGTCCGCATATCCCCTTAGGGATTGATTTACCTCGTCTAAATCGCGAACGCGAATGGGATTTTGTTCCCGTCCATCAACTTGATGTTCAAGTCAGCGGTGGCGTTATTTTAGGAACCGTGCAGGAGACTCCGGTCGTCAATCACAAAATCATGGTCCCCCCCAGCGTTTCCGGAAAACTTGTCTGGCTTCATAAAGGCAAGGCTAAAGTCACCGATGTCATCGCCAAGATCGTCGATAACAACGGCAAGACGATTGAGCTGACGATGATTCAGTACTGGCCCGTCCGCAAGAAAAGACCATATCTCAACAAAATCGCGCCGAATAAAATAATGGTTACCGGGCAGCGTGTCATCGATGCTCTATTTCCTGTCTCAATCGGCGGAATTGCTGCAATTCCTGGTCCTTTTGGATCAGGAAAGACCGTTGTTCAGCATCAATTAGCCAAATGGGCGGATGCCGATATCATCATCTATGTGGGGTGTGGCGAACGCGGCAATGAGATGACGGATGTCTTGATGGAATTCCCGCGTTTAAAAGATCCCCGCACCGGCGAGTCGTTGATGAAGCGGACGGTTTTAATCGCTAATACTTCGAATATGCCAGTCGCAGCCCGCGAGGCTTCGATTTATACCGGCATTACCATCGCCGAATACTATCGCGATATGGGCTATAAAGTCGCGATTATGGCTGATTCTACTTCGCGTTGGGCGGAAGCCTTGCGCGAGATGTCCTCGCGCCTTGAAGAGATGCCAGGCGAAGAAGGCTATCCGGCTTATCTATCGAGCCGTCTCGCCGAGTTTTATGAGCGGGCCGGTTATGTCGCCTGTCTCGGCGATAAAAATCGTCGAGGAGCCGTCACCGCGATTGGAGCCGTTTCTCCGCCGGGCGGCGACACATCCGAACCCGTCTCGCAGGCGACGCTTCGGATTGTTAAAGTCTTCTGGGGCCTCTCTGCTCAGCTCGCTTATCGCCGGCACTTTCCGGCCATCGACTGGATTAAGAGTTATAGCTTATATGAAGATGTTTTACATCTCGATATCGATTCTCATTATCACAAAGATTGGAGCAAAATGATTCGCCGCGTGCAAGTCCTTCTTCAAGAAGAAGCATCGCTTCAGGAAATCGTGCGTTTAGTCGGTATCGACTCGCTATCAAAAAGCGACCGCATCAAACTTTTGGCGTCGCAGATGATTCGCGAGGACTTCCTGCACCAGAACGCGTACCATGAAATCGATACTTACGCTTCAATCGCTAAACAGCATCGCATGCTCAAAACGATTTTGCGGTGGTACGATCTGGCCAAAAAAGCGCTTGAAGGTCGCAAGGCTTTTAGCGAGATTGAAAAGATGAAAACACCCGAACGCATCGGAAGAATTAAATATGTTCGCGAAGCTGATGTGGAAAAGGAGTGCGACAGTATTGAACAAGCGATGGAAAAAGAATTTTCATCCCTGAGAGAGGAGTAATTATGGCCATCAAACAATATAAGACAATTCAAGAAGTTGTCGGGCCGTTAATGCTCGTCGAGAAGGTTCAAGATGTCAAATATGACGAGCTCGTCGAAATCAAACTCGCGAATGGCGAAACGCGGCTCGGCAAAGTTTTGGAAATTAATGAAGATAAAGCCCTCGTCCAGCTATTTGAATCGAGTCAAGGGATGAAAATCGATGACGCAAAAGCCACCTTTTTGGGCCACGGCATCGAATTAGGCTTATCGCCCGACATTCTCGGTCGCGTCTTTGACGGACTCGGCCGTCCCATCGACAACAAGGGAGCGGTTATCGCCGACACCAGACTCGATATTAACGGCTCCGCCCTCAATCCTGTCGCCCGCGATTATCCCTCTGAATTTATTCAGACCGGCATCTCGGCAATCGATGGGTTAAATACTCTGGTTCGCGGACAAAAACTGCCGATTTTTTCTGGCTCGGGTTTGCCCCATTCAAAACTGGCAGCGCAGATTGCCAGGCAGGCGCGAGTCCTCGGAAAATCCGAAAAATTCGCCGTCGTCTTTGCCGCGATCGGCATCACTTTTGAAGAAGCCGATTATTTTATCGAAGATTTTCGTAAATCGGGCGCGATCGAAAGAACCGTCATGTTCGTTAATCTCGCCAACGATCCGGCCATCGAGCGCATCGCCACTCCGCGCATGGCGATAACCGCCGCCGAATACCTGGCTTATCAACTTAATATGCATGTTTTAGTTATTTTGACCGACATCACAAATTACGCCGAGGCTCTTCGCGAGATTTCGTCAGCCCGCAAAGAAGTTCCCGGCCGTCGCGGCTATCCCGGATATCTCTACACCGACCTCGCTTCCTTATTTGAAAGAGCGGGCCGCATCAAAGGCATTCAAGGATCGATTACCCAACTGCCGATATTGACGATGCCGGAAGATGATAAAACGCATCCGATTCCCGATTTAACCGGTTATATAACCGAAGGTCAAATCATCCTTTCAAGAAGCTTGTTTATGAAAGGTATCTTTCCTCCGATCGATGTCTTACCATCCCTCTCGCGTTTAAAGGACAAAGGCATTGGTGAAGGCAAGACGCGCGGCGATCATGCCGACACGATGAATCAGCTGTTTGCCTCATATGCCCGCGGCAAGGAGGCCAAGGAACTTTCAACGGTTTTAGGCGATAGCGCGCTATCGGATATCGATAAACTTTATGCGCGATTTGCCGAGGATTTCGAAGCAAAATACATCTCTCAGGGTTTTACAACCAATCGCCCGATAAAAGAGACTTTAGATATCGGCTGGGAATTACTTCGCATCTTCCCGACTTCTGAGCTAAAGCGCATCAGCGACGAAAACATCGCCGAATTTTACGGAACAGGTGAATAGCGGTGGCAATCGGTCAAATTAATCCGACCAGAATGGAGCTCACAAAGCTCAAGAATCAGCTCGCCATCACCAGGCGCGGCCATCATCTTTTAAAAGATAAACAAGATGAATTGATTCGCCAGTTCATGGAAATAGTCTATCGCACCAAGGATTTAAGAACCGAGGTCGAGACGATGACTTCCAAAGCCCTTTCGTCATTTAAAAAAGGGCGAGCGAAAACGCGTGAAGCCGAATTGTATGAACTCACTTCGGTTCCGGCTTTTTCCTGGTCTTTACAAACGAGCAAGTCGATGACGATGAGCGTCGAATCGCCGCATCTGCGATTTAGCCTTGATGGCAAAACCGAACTCCCCTATGCCCTAAGCTCTGCTCCTCAGGAGTTCGATGAGGCTTTGATGCTCGGTCTTGAACTTCTCCCAAAGCTGATCGCCCTTGCCGAACTGGAAAAGACGACGGAGACTTTTGCCCGCGAAATAGAAAAGACGAGGCGGCGCGTCAATGCGATTGAACACATCATGATTCCCGAGCAGGTGGCCTTGATTAAAGACATAAAAACCAAGCTTGCCGATCAGGAGATGGCCGGCACAATTCGCGTGATGAAATCAAAAGAAATGATCATCAAAAAAATTCGCAATAATCAAAAATAGTTAGTGGAGAAATTATGAAGAAAATCACGAAAGATGAGCTCTTGCCACTTCCAAAAAGAAGCAAGCAAACAAATAAGTACGACTATGGGAACATCGTGATATTTGGCGGCAGCATCGGCTTTTTTGGCGCTCCGGCGCTCAGCGCCCTCGCCGCTTATCGGACCGGTTCGGGACTCGTCTCGATCGCGCTTGAAGAAGATGATTATTCACTGTATGTCAATCTCAATCCCGAGGTGATGATTAAGCGCTTTATCGACATTGAAGAAGTCGAAAAAACGCTTGAGAATAAGAATGCGGTATTGTTTGGCCCGGGCCTAGAAGATAACCTGATGAATGAGCGCATTTTAAAACTCCTTCTCCGCAAGAATATTCCCCTCGTAATCGATGCCACCGGACTCACAATTCTTAAAAAAGTCGGTTTAAATAAGCGCCTTGACCATGTCATTTTGACCCCCCATATGGGCGAGGCAAAACGACTTCTTGATAGTCATGAACCGCATAAGGAAATACACACGCTCACTTCTCTCGGAGCGACCGTCGTCTTAAAAGACGCGGTGACAACTGTCTACGCCAAGCAATATGAAGGTCAACTCGATTTTGGGAATCCCGGTATGGCTAAAGCCGGTTCCGGCGATGTTTTGGCCGGCATCATCGTCAGCCTTCTCGGCCAGAATTATACTTTTCTTGAAGCCGCCAAGTATGGCGTCTATCTCCATCAGATAGCCGGAGGAATCGCTTGTGAAAGACGTGGCGAACACAGCCTCCTGGCTTCCGACATCATCGACTCGATCAGCGAAGCGCTTCTAAGAAGCGGCAAATAACAACCTTTCAATCGCTATTTTGCTTCCGTTTTTGTATTTTGTAGTATAATAGAAAAAGCTTCAGGACAGGGTGAGATTCCCAACCGGCGGTAAACCCCGCGAGCCTTCGGGCCGATCTAGTTAAATTCTAGAGGCGACAGTGCAGTCTGGATGAGAGAAGTATCTCATTTTGGTCCTGAAAGAAGGACCTTTTTTATGGGAGCAGCAGTCGTCGGTTTATTACTTATATGGATCTTTCTTCTCATAATTGTTTTAAGGGAAGGAAAGACGTTTCATTTTCAAAAGATTGACATCATTCGCTTCATGAGTCGCGTGGCGATTTTCGGTGCTATTTCAGCGATTTTGTATATCGTTCCCTTCTTAAAATTCCCTTTGCCGATTTTTCCCTCTTTTCTTGAATTTCACTTCGACGAGATACCTTTATTCATCGCCGGATTTGCCTACGGGCCATTTAGTGCTTTTTGCGCAATAATAGTAAAAACTATTATAAAACTTCCTTTCACCTCGACACTGACAGTGGGTGAATGGGCTGATTTAATCTACAGCACAGCCTTTGTCATTCCCGCGGCCATCATCTATCAAAGAAAGCGTAATATCAAAGGCGTCATTCTTGGTTTTGCCGTCGGCTTCATCGTGCAAGTGGCGACCAGCCTCGTGTTTAATGTCTATATCATGATCCCTTTTTATATGTTCGTGATGGGTTTTCCCGAGGCGGCGATTTTGGCGATGTCCAAGGCTGCGAATCCCGCGGTAACCGACATCGGCTGGTCACTTGGGTTTTTAGCGATCGTTCCTTTCAATATTATTAAAAACGCGATGGTCGTCATCCTGACTTTTCTCGTATACAAGAGCATCCATCGCTTCATGGCTCAGTTCGAACAAAAAAAGCTGCCCGGATAGGCAGCTTTTAATAAAAGAATCGACGATTAGTCTTCGACGATAATTGCGCCGGTCGGGCAATCATTCGCAACTTCGACTTCGACGCCTTCGGCGGGCTGAGCGTGAACGCGGGCTTTTCCCTCGTCGTCAAACTCAAAGACTTCTGGCATCACTGAGACGCAGAGACCACATCCGATGCAAGCATCGCGGTCAATTCTAACTTTTTTCGCCATTTTTTATAGTGTCCTCCAACAACGGGAATTATAATATTAAACAATAGTTTATGCAAGGTTTATCAAATTACCCTATAAATGATTTCTAATTTATATTAGAATATATCAGTAAGCAGGACTGACCATTGAAAGCTCTCACCCGCGTCGAAAAATTCCAGAAGCTGCGCGACGAAATCTCTCGCATGCCAGATGATAGCGAACTTTCGAGTGATCAAAAACCAGTCGGTTACGAAATCGCCCAAACCAAGAAGTCACAGGTCAGCGATATCAAGAGCGCGCGCTCGACGATTGAATTTGGCATCGACGACATTATTGAAAGCGTGCGGGCATCAGACGAAAACGAGCGCAAAAGCGTCTCACCGATCGTCAAACAAAAACGCAAAGAACTGATTCAGACAATCATTCTTATCTCAATTCTTATACTCTTGATTGTCGGGTTAATCATCATCGGAATTAACGCGTTTTAAAAAAGGAGAACTTCATGAAGAAAGTCACGATTGCCATCGATGGGCCAGCCGCGGCCGGAAAATCAACCGTCGCCAAAAAAGTTTCCCAGGCTCTCGGCTACACATATATTGATACCGGCGCGATGTATCGCGCTTTTACATACTACGTCATGAAAAAAGGTCTCGATCCTAAGGATGAAGCCGCCAGTATTTCGCTTGTTCCCGAGGTCGATATCGAACTTCATAGCGATGGCCGCGTCATCTGCTGTGGCGAAGACGTTACTAAAGTAATTCGCGAACCGCAAGTGTCTGCTAATGTCTCTTACATCGCTTCTTACAAAGATATTCGGCTCGCCCTTGTCGAACTTCAGAGAAAGATGGCTCAGCGCCGTTCGGTCGTCATGGATGGTCGCGACATCGGAACTTATGTCTTACCTAATGCCGATGTCAAAATATTTCAGATAGCCGATGTCCCCACTCGTGCGGTCAGGCGCTATGAAGAAAATATTTCCAAGGGCATCAAATGTACGCTGGCGGAAGTCGAAGAAGATGTCCGCCGCCGCGATTACATTGATTCGCACCGTGATTTTGCCCCTTTAAAACCAGCCGCCGATTCCGTTCTTCTCGATACTTCGTTTCTTAGTATTGAAGAAGCCGTCGAAGCAGTTCTTGATATAATCAAACGCAAAATCGGGGAGGCATAATAATATGCCTCTTGGCGTAGTCGCAATTATCGGTAGTCCGAATGTCGGGAAATCGACGATTTTTAATCGTATCATCGGCACGCGGCGCTCCATCATCGATGATGAGCCCGGCGTCACCCGCGATCGGCTATA
>JAKPJF010000142.1 GCA_029554345.1 Spirochaetota bacterium
TGCGATAATAGCATACGCTTCTTGCAATGCCGGACTCTTTAGATAGATTCATGATTCCGGCTCCATTTTCTTTTGATTTTTTGATAGCTTCGATTTTTCGTCTTTTTTTTTACTTTCTGAAATATCTTGCTGAAGAAGCTCCGCATAATTTTTCCAATACATATTTGCATCACGCAAATACTTGAGTTCCTTTTTTAGTCTTTTCAGTTCATCTTTTTCTTCTTTATTCAAAAGTATTTCCTGATATTGAGTATTTGGTTTTTTCAATATCCATAGACGAACAAGGTCTCTTCTTAATCCATACTTTTTTGCCAGTTTTTTATAGCCGTTTATTCCTGGCTTATATTCTTTCCGAACCTGTTCTTCAAGCTCAACTGGATACTTTCTTGTCATTTTTCTAACCCCTAAGTGTCTAACTTTAGGGGGTCAGTTCAAGGAGAGAGGTCGGGAGAGAGGATTAATCTTTCTTCTTCGTCATACTGTAATTCTTGTGACCGCCTGAAAGATTTCTCACATCTTTAAAGCCCTTATTTATTAAAATGTTTTGTGCGGCGTTTCCCGTGACTCCTTTGTTGCAATAAGTTACGGTGAGTTTATTTTTGTCGAGTGAAGAACAGCAATCACGCAGTTTCTCGTGCGGAATATTATCAGCTCCATCAACATGTGCTTTTTCATACTGGCTTGAAACGCGCGCATCGATTATTTGAACCTTTTCACTTGATGCGGCTTCTTTCAGTTCAGCAGGCGTGATCAGTCTGCGTTTATTGTTCATTGCATTATCTAGAATCATTCCTGTATACATCACGGGGTCTTTTGTCGTAGAATAGGGAGGCGCGTAAGCGAGATCGAGATGAAAAAGATCGGTCACCTTCGCTCCGAATGTGATAGCTGTCGCAAAAACATCGATACGTTTATCGACTCCTTCATGGCCGACAATCTGAACACCGATGAGTCTCTGGGTTTTTCTATCGGCAATTGCCTTAATCATCATTTCTTTTCCGCCGGAGTATTCCGGTTTGTCGGGTTTGATGTTGTGAACTATCTCGCAGTCGAAGCCTTCTGCACGCGCTTCTGCTTCAGTAAGTCCGGTTTGGGCAACGGTCATGTCAAAAAGCTTGAATATTCCTGTACCGAGAATTCCCCTGAACTCAAGCTGACCTCCGCTTGCCTGGTCTCCTGCGATGCGTCCTGTTTTGTTTGCCGTCGAACCGAGAGGATGATACGCGGGTTTTCCTGTTACTACGGAATAAGATTCTGCGCAGTCGCCGCATGCATAAATATCCGCGAAGTTCGTCTGCATCTTCGTGTTTACTTTTAGAGCGCCGGTAATTCCACTTTCAATACCTGCGTTGGATGCGAGTGAAATATTAGGTTTAACTCCTGCGGCAATAATAAAAATACCTGCATTTACTTTTTTACCGCTTTTAAGTTCGGCGTATTCGGCATTTTGCCCCCCGCAGAATTCAGTTACAGAATCATTCGTGTAAAACTTGATTCCTTTTTTTGAAATATAGTCTTCGATGTAAGCTGAAACGTCACTATCCATTTTAGGTGATAGATGATCCTTCATTTCGACGATTGTTGTTTCTATACCTTTTAACGAAAAGTTTTCGGCTAGTTCCATTCCGATGAAACCCGATCCGACAATAAGAGCCGATTTGATATTATTCTCGTCAATATAGTTTTTGATTTTCTCCGCTGAAGAAATATTTCTGAGGCTGAACACATTGGTTTTGTCAATTCCGTCAATCGGCGGAATTATGCTCTCTGCACCTGTCGCGATTATCAGTTTATCAAAATTTTCAATGAAGGTGTTTCCGCCGTTGAGATTTTTTACCGAAATTGTTTTCGTCTGCGGATTGATCTCTAAAACTTCATGCCTTATGAAAACATCGACATTGTACTTTGATTTGAAGAAAGCGGCATCTCTCGGAGTGAGAGAATCGATTGATCCAATGTTTCCGCCGATGTAGTAGGGCGTGCCGCATGCGGAATATGATATATGAGAATCTTTTTCGTAAATTTTAATTTCACTTGTCTCATCATTTCTTCTTGCTTTAGCTGCCGCGGATGTACCCGCGGCAACAGCGCCGATTATTATTATTTTCATAAAACCTCCATTCTTTAGCTGTCTATTCCGTCCATTTCAAGAACTTCACGGTTAAACCAGTGCCGGGTATTATTAGCGATTTTGACAAGAGTCAGCATAACCGGAACTTCAACCAGCACTCCGACGACTGTTGCAAGTGCAGCTCCTGAAGAAATTCCGAAGAGAGAAACTGCAACGGCGACAGCAAGTTCGAAAAAATTGCTCGCACCGATCATGCCTGCCGGTGCCGCGATCGAATGATCGAGTTTCCAAATGCGTGCCCATCCGTATGCAATGAAGAAAATCAAAAACGTCTGAATGATGAGCGGAACTGCAATTAGAGCTATGTGAAGCGGATTTGAAAGAATGACATTGCCCTGAAAAGAAAATATAATGATAAGAGTCAAAAGAAGACCGGCAATTGTTACGTTTGAAAACTTGGAAACGAATTTATTATAATAATCGAGTCCGCGGTATTTTACTATCATGACACGTGTAATAACGCCGAGCGAAAGAGGTATCACCACAAAAAGAATAACCGAAAGAATAAGCGTGTTGTATGGGACGGTTATTCCGCTTATACCGAGAAGAAACGCGACAATCGGCGTGAAAGCGAAAAGAATTATGAGATCGTTGATTGCAACCTGCACGAGAGTGTAAGACGGATTGCCTTTAGTGAGGTGACTCCAGACAAAAACCATTGCAGTACACGGTGCCGCACCAAGAAGAACTGCTCCGGCAATATAGCTTTGAGAAAGATCAACGGGTATAAGCGATTTGAAAATCACATTGAAAAAAAGATATGCGATTGCGTACATCGTAAACGGCTTAATCAGCCAGTTTGTTATGATTGTTACCGCGAGACCCTTGGGCTGTTTGACGCTTTTAATTACGGAAGAGAAGTCAACCTTAAGCATCATCGGATATATCATAAGCCAGATGAGAACCGCTACCGGAATCGAAACGTGAGAATATTCCATTTGCCCGAGAGTTTTCGGAATTGCCGGAAAATATTTGCCGGTAAGAATTCCTAGTGCAATGCATAGTCCTACCCACACGCTAAGATATTTTTCAAAAAAAGAAATTCCTGAATTTTTTGCCATAATATTCTCCTTTAGTTGTTTTTGCCGTCATTCATCATAAAGTTTTTTCCGAATTTTTTCTGCATTATAAAAGCTATAATAATGAAAACAGGCATTGAAAGTAATGTGCGTAGAAGCGAAAACTTGAGTCCGAGAAAACCTATTTCAAATGAAAGCATCGGAATTTTCATCGTGGTGAATGCGCCGATATAGATGAAAATGTTTCTAACGCTTGTACCTTTTTTCCAGAGCATGTAAGCAATCGGGAAAGCTCCGTAAAGCGGACCAGCCTGAAGCATTGCGAGAAGAATCATCCAGACGATGCTCATCAAGCCTGAATTTTTACCAAGATGTTTTTCTATGATTCCTCTCGGAACCCAGACGTCGAAGAGCCCTATTAGAATAAAAATAAGCGGAAGAAAAGAAATCATTTCAATGATCGAATCCGAAAAATTCCGCGCGCTTTCCGTTCCTATTCTGTAATCATAAACATATGAAAGCAGAACGAATAATCCCATGAAGATGGTTATGATGATTTCGTATTTGTTTTTTTTGAGATAGGTTTTCACAGAAACCTCCAGATTACAGCCATTGCAGATCCGATTGCAACAGCCGCGGTGAAGCTTAGAATGTTTCGAGTGATTGAAACTTTCCAACCGAAGAATTTTTTTTCAATGGGAAGCGTGAGAATTCCTACCATCATGAGAGTTGTTATGAAAACTGAAATGACGGGATAACTGACTCCGTTTTTTACAAGAACACCCGCCATTGGATATGCAACAAAACCCGGAATGAGAGCGATTGACCCCGCAGCTCCTGCGACGAGAAAGCCTGTGATGCCTGAATCCTGACCCATGTATTTTTCAATTGTTTCAGGCGGAAGAAGAGCGAGAATGAATGCGATAAGAAAAAGAACCGGTATCATCTGCGGAAGAAGATTCATGAACATTCTCAGCGCGATTTTAAGCGCGCTGATAGTTTTACTTGCGTTGCAAATAAAAGAAATAATAAGCAGAAGGGCTGTAATTATTGCAAGTATCAACATGCTATCCTCAAACGAATGTTCCGAATATCCAGCCGGCAATTGTCGACATGAAAACAACAAGAGCTACATAGACCGATGTTTTTTTCCAGCCGAGTTCACTGCCGATTACGATTATCGACGGCAGTGATAACGATGGACCCGCAAGCAGTAACGCGAGCGCAGGACCTTCTCCCATGCCTGAGCCGATAAGCCCCTGAAGAATCGGAATTTCTGTCAGTGTGGCGAAATACATCAGAGCTCCGGAAAACGACGCAAAGAAATTTGCGAAAAATGAATTTCCGCCTACAAGAGATGAAATCCACTCCGAAGGAATTATTCCCTCATGACCGGGTCTTCCGAGAAGAAAACCTGATACCAGAACTCCTCCGAAAAGAAGAGGCAGAATCTGAAGAGCGAAATCGCGTGTAGAAACAGTCCAGTCTTTAAGCTCATCTTTTTTAAACCATCTTATCAATGAAAAAATAAGAAGAAGAGCAAATGCTCCCGAGATATACCACTTGTACTGGTATATGAAATCCCATACTGCGAGAGAACCCTTTGCCGGCGCCCAGTTCGCGAAAACGAGAATGCCGATCATCGAAGCCATGTATAAAGCATTCTGAAAAAGATTCCTCGGCATATCAGCATCGGTATTCTTAAACATCCTTTCATCAGTAAGTCTCTTTTCGTCTTCCTTTCTGAAAATGAAATGCATGATTAAACCGATTACGAATGCGAAAGAAACCGCGCCTATAACTCGTGCCGCACCGAGTTTGAATCCCAGAACTTTTGCCGATAAAACAATCGCAAGAATATTTATCGCAGGACCTGAATATAGAAATGAAACAGCCGGGCCTAGTCCGGCTCCTTTTTTATAAATGCCTTTAAAAAGCGGAAGCACGGTGCAAGAGCATACAGCTAAAATCGCGCCGGAGAAAGAGGCAACTGAATACGCGATAAACTTATTAGACTTAGGCCCAAGATATTTTATTACTGCCTGCTGATTTAAAAAAACCGTTATCGCGCCCGCTATGAAAAATGCCGGCACAAGACATAAAAGAACATGCTCGCGTGCGTAGTCAGAAAGCATTATAAATGCTTCTGTGATTGCACCGGTGATAATTGCGTTATCAAAAGGGGTGAAGTATGCCAATGCGAAAATAACTGCAAAGAGTGCGAGTTTTTTATTGTTTGATAAAACTTTTGACATCATGATTCCTCCTATAGTGTTTTAAGAGTGTTGAATAATAGATAAACACCTGCAAGAATCACGATTATTCCGCATACTTTTTTTACAACAGCAAGTCCTTTCGATTTATCACTCCAGTTTAGAAACGACTGAACTGCAGGAATGAAAGTCCCGCCTGCGATTATTACGAGGCAGTGACCTATCGCGTATATTGAAACCAGTAAAACCGCAAAAAGAAGATCTGTCTTTGCAAGGCTGAATGAAATTCCGAGCACAGGCGCGAGATAGGCGAATGTGCAAGGACCTACTGCAAGACCTATTATTAAACCTAGCGAGAATGCCGCAAATAGTCCGCGTTTTTTTAACGATGGAACTTTGCATGCATTATCAAGAAAATTCAGCCTGATAACTCCCGCGAGATAAAGTCCGATAGCAATTATTATGATGGATACAATTACATTCGGAATTACTCCGAGATCTCCCGCGATGCGTCCGAGAAGAATTGTTGCAAAACCGATTATGACGAGACTTAAAAGTATTCCCGCTGAATATAAAGAAGAGATTAATGCGTTCTTGGATATTTTACCTATCCCCTGATTTCCTATGAATCCTACGATTAAAGGAATGCTCGCAATATGACAAGGGGAAAGAATTACGCTGAGAATTCCCCATAGGAAAGCTGAAGCAAGTGCGAGATACATATTGCCGTAAAGCATTTCAGAAAGCGAGTTGAAAAGTGTTTCAATCATTATTCGACTCCCTTCTCTTTCAGCATTTTTTGAATTTCTTCAAACGGATAGAATCCTTCGTGGCGGAAAAATTCTTTTCCGTTTTTATCAGTGAAAACCTGAGTAGGGATCACTCTTATTCCGAAAATCTGAGCGGCTTTTTTGCCGTCTTTTGTAGTTATATCGTGAAAAATCACTTCAACTTTTTCTTTGTATGTTTCTTCAACACGTTTCATTACAGGTTTCATCATTCTGCATGGAGCGCAATACTCGGCACCAAGTTCAATGAAATGTATTTTTGAAAAATCAAAATTATCCTTAGCTGTTGATGTCTCGGCTGCAGAGAGATCGCCGTTAGATTTGCTTTCATTATTTGAGAAAGAACAACCGTTAAAAGATACGTTTGAGATGAAGAATACGAATGAGCCGGTTGCAGCAACTATTAGAATTCTTATTATTATTTTTCTTATATTATTCATAATTATTTACCCGCAAATATTAGTTTTAATTTTTGAAACTGCTTCACTGACCGTTTTTTCGTTTACGGCAGTATTTCCTTTTTCGTAGCCCATTTCCGTTAATACGAATGACTTAGACGAAATACCTATGCTTTCAAGCTTCTTTTTCGCGCATGCTACGGCACAACCGTCAATTGTGATACATTTGTCAGCGGCTTTTGCCGACTCGATGAATCCGCTCAGACCGGCTCCAACTGCGGCAAGACAGCTCATTGAACCAACCTTGTCGTCACGGAGTTTTCTCGCCGAAAGGTCGCTTAAAGAGCCTAGATCGGCGGCACCCGAACACGAATAAATTATTGTTAAATTTGAATTTCCGCAATTGCACGAGCTCATGATTTTCTCCTACTTTAGATATTTTTTAATTTCATCCGGATCAAGGATCTTCCCTACGGATTTGACTTCATCATCTACTACAAGTGCAGGTGTCATCATTACACCATAATCCATGATTTTGTTGAGGTCTTTAACCTTCTCAATAGTGAATTCTATTCCCATTTCCTCAGCTGCCTTGCGTGCACTCTGTTCAAGCTTTTCACATTTCATACATCCCGTTCCGAGAATTTTTATCACTTTCATAAGTCCTCCTTATATTTGAAATATTTATAGATTCAAAAAATCATTTGCAGCACCTCGCCGCATTACTGCTTGTTTTTGCATTTGATTTCATGACGTTGTCGATGCAGTTCATGAAGTCCATTATACATTCAACTCTGAGACGGTAAAAAACAGTGGTGCCTTCTTTTCTGTCTGTGACAATTCCGGCTTTTTTTAGAACAGAAAGATGTTTTGAAATTGTTGAAATATCCGCCCCGATCATATCGGTAAGTTCGCAGACGCATTTTTCGCCTTTAGAAATTTCTTCTATAATAAAAAGCCTGCTGGGGTGAGACATGGCTTTTATTATCTCTGAACGTAGTTTGTAGTAATCCTCTTTATGTTTCATATTTGGCAAAATAGCCAAATAGCACTTAAAAGTCAAGTTATTTGAGAAAATAAACGCAGTTTCTGCGAAAAAAGTAATTCGTGATCCGTATTTTATTTATACTGGAGTAAATATGGACATGCTAAGAACAACAGTTAATATTGATGAAACATCTGTAAACTTACTCAAAAAAGCGGCTTTATTGAAAAAGAAACGGGAATCAGAAATGATAAACATAATTGTTAAGAATGTGGTGAGAAGATGCTTGTTAAATAGGGGAAAATTTGTAGAAGGAACCGTAAAATATCAAGAGCAAAAGAATAATTATGCTGTATATCATTATTCGGTTAGTCGTGACATTTATGAATCTTGTCTGGATCTAAGGAAAATTTATAAAATGTCCGTGTCGAGGATTATTAATGAAGCAATTAAGGAAATGCTTGGGGCAATGTTAAGGGAGCTGGAATTTAATTCGCATGCTGTATCTTATCTTTCTGGCGATTTTTTTATTTTTGTGGATAACTATGAATTGAAATATACTTCTATATTGCAATTTGATTTGAATCATTGTGAATTTTCAACAAAAATTTGGATGAGAATAACATAAGCTGAAGAAGAAGCGTAATTGCATCCTTAATCTACAACTTCAGTCAAATAAAGCTGTTGACAAGAAAGTCCGGTATTGCTGAAATATCCATATCGGGTTGCTAGCTCAACTGGCAGAGCAACTGACTCTTAATCAGTAGGTTCCGAGTTCGATTCTCGGGCAACCCAATCCGTTTTATCGATAATAACTCTGCTCTTTTCAACATGTTCAAACGTTTCAGGTTTTAAAATTAATTGACAGACTTAGCGCGTATTATGATTATAGATTTTCAATAATATATAAAAGTCATTGAGCGGTATAGCCGGGGGTATGATGTTTAGTGCTTATTTTAATCAACTTCAGAAACAGCTGTTAAAGGCATATACTAAACCTTCCAAAAAGGAAGCTGTTTCTGCTCCTGTTCCTGCAAAAGCAAAAAAGCCGGCAAAAAAAGATTATAAGCCCATTATGGATGCTGTTGCATCAATGTTTTCTCCGGAAATTTGTGTTATGTCCAAGAAAATTGCTGATCAGTCGGGTTATATTTCGGATTCGGCTGATTTTATTGCCGTTAGAAAGAAATTTTCAGCAATCGATGATATTTTTCATGATGCAGTTCCGGCAGAACTTACCGCAGCATCATTTAATGTTATCGAGGAAGTAAATCATAAACAGCTTACTGATGTTTTGATAAAAGCTGCTCTAATAAAAAAAATAGATCATTATTCTGAGGACGCGGAAGATCCGGCGTTTATCCCGGGGTTTATTATTGCACTGCATACAACATATTCTTTGAGCGAGCTTAAAGAGGCCATCATAGATATTTATGACAAAGATTCTGTTGAGCCTATGTTTGAATTTGATATTATGATGGTTCTCGGCAAGGGTCTGATAATAAAAAATTGGCGGGAAGGTGCTAGAAGTTTTATTGCGCTCGAAACCGGGGAAGATACTATGAAATGGTTTTTTCTTCTTCTTAACGAATATGTTGAATCGAAAACCGCAAAGGATCTTGATTTGAGATCATATGTGAAAGAAGCAGTTCATTATAACGAATATTGATCCATTCCGCATTTTTATGATTCTTTTGTGAGATAATCCCCCGAATATGCCGATTTATAAAGGGCAGAATCAGCCTTTTATGGTGTCAGGATGCGAATTAATCTTGACACTGTGACTGCGTGTATGTAAAAAAATATAATGCTTTTGCGATATTATTAATTCGGCGGGGTAACAGGTGAAAAACTTAAAATTATTGGCTCTCCTGTTGTTGGTTCTATCTTTTCTTCCATCCTGTTCAAAAGAGAAAAAGGATTCGGTTGATTCATCGGAAGGTTTTTCAGGTTCGGGAAAAGACATGATTGTCGTACTCGATACTTCGATGAGTATGGTAGGCCAGGGCGGACAGAACATTCTTTCACAGGTAAAGGACAGCCTGAATTCTCAGGTGGATAAGTTGATTGAGGGAGACTCGTTTACATTTGCGACATTTGATGAGACCACAAGGCTTTATCCGACTGTTCAAATCGACAGTGCGGCTAAGACTGATGTGATAAAGAAATACATATCGATGGTTGAAGCGAAAGGTTTTTGGACCTATACCATGGATATGCTTTCAGTAATAGTAAAAAAAGCTGAAGAAATTGATTCTCAGAACGGCGACCGTCAGGTTGTAATCGTAATTTTAACTGACGCATTGGATGATCCTCCTCCTGCGCTTAAATCAAAACAGCTTAACATTAAAGATATCGCAAAAGGCGATCCGAAGGACTGGTTTATATATTTTGTCAGTCTTGGTGAAGCGAAAGAAAATGCGAAATTATCAGGTATAACAAAGGATGTCGCTGATAATGTTGCATCAAAAACAACAGTAATAGGCGGCAAGGACGATCCGAATGCGGCTATTTCTGAAGGACTTCAGTCGGAAATTGATCAAATTGATAACCAAAATAGTTTCGAAAGATGGAAAAAATTACTTTTTGTGCTAATTCCTATACTTCTTCTGGCTCTTTTGATATACCTAATAGTTATTATTGCTAAGAATGCGGCAAAGGTTCGCGGTACTGTTGAGTTTAAACAAGTCGGAACTTTCCGTCCTGAGATTAAGCAGGTGGATTTGGGACAGTTTAAAGTAGGAAAAGTTACTATTGGACGTAATGCCCTTGATAGTTACAGAATAATGGACTTTTCAGACAGGAAACCTTTGATTTTTATAGCCAAAAAGTTTTCAGGCGCTCTAAAAGTTATAATTGATGAAGACAACAGTACTCCTGTAGAATATGCAGGAAACAAAAAGGAAGTTTTTCTTCGTGAAGGTGATACTTTCATAGCCGGAGGCTATCAGTTTACCTATTTCGAGAATGAACAAAAGAAGTAATTGACATAAAATAAAAGCGGATTACGATAATCCGCTTATTTACTTTAGCTTACCTATTTAAGGAGGAAAATATATGGCGATTTCCCAGTTTCCTAAAAGCCCTAACGCTGTCCATCCGGAACAGCCTAGTGCAGTCGGTTCCAGAAACTCGATTGTACAAGAGGGAAGAAACAAGATTTCGGAAGCGGGTTTGATTCTTGAAGAAACAACCCAGAAAGTGCTTAATGAAGTTGAGCAGAAGCTTCCTGAAGAAGTTTTAGCAAGACTGGATGTAATGGGCGGATTGAAAGAAAAGCTCTATAATTACATCAACCAGACCTATGTTAACATGTTCAACCGTTACACTGTAACGATGGAAGACGAATTTATTAAAAAAGTTCGTGATTTCGTGGACAAAGAAGAAGCAAAAGGTCTTGCTCGCTACACTCCAAGAGAGCTTGTAGAGCTTCTTGATAAGATCGGCGGCGGTGACAAGTTTAATACCGGCGAAATTGAAAAATCAATGGTAAACATGTTCGGTCACTTACAGGGTCATATCCAGAGAGGTATGAATGATCTTGAAAACGAAACAAATGCAATTCTTCGTCAGAAAACTGATGTCGGTGCGTTTATCCGCGGTGAGAATGCATATGCAATTCTTAAGTGCGTATTCAAAGACAATGAATTCCGTCCAAAATATGTTTATGACGTAAAACTTTCCATAAACATTCTCGACAGTGAACTTATAAGCCCAATTTATCATTATCAGGTTACAGTAGAATCTCTTCTTAAAGACGCGATCCAGAAGCATATTCAGGAACTAATCGACCGTCAGATTGAGGAGCTCAAAGAAGAACTTGTTGATCAGGGTGCTAAGGAACTTTCGGGTTCTGAAGTTATGTTTGAAAAAATCAAAAAAGTTGAAAACTTTACTGATGATATCAAAGATGACGAAAAATCCAAGAGATACACTATTCTTGCGAAGAAATTCCTTGATAAGATCGAAGGTCTTCGTGCGCAGATCGACCTTGAGGATTATGATCCTCTCAATATCCGTGAAAACATTAAGCATATCATTGATGAAGAAAATATCCGTAACAGAGGTTATAATACAGCTGTTAACGCGATTACTTCGATTCTTGATACGTCTAAGCTCGGGTATCAGGTTTGCGATAACATGAAGAATGCCCGCGTGTGTCTCATCAGAGAATATGAAGAAATCGACAAACAGGTTCTTCCTGATGAAAGATATGACATCAAACTTGCATTCTACGATCAGAATCAGCTCAGAGAGATGGTTCGCGAGTATGACAGACAGATGGATGCTTTCACTAGAGAGATTCATATGCTTGCCGACGTTACTGAAGCTCATTATCAGTCAAGTAAGAGATTCCGTTCTCTTAAAGACTTTGATGATCTTTCAAAACGTCTCATGAGCAGAGATTGGCTCAGAAAGAAAGAAGCTGAAAAACTTGATGGAGCATATGTTGCTACTGAAGATATCGGTGATTTCTACAACGAAAACTCTTTTGTTGAAAAGAACAACAGAACTTATGAAGACAGAATTAAGTATCTTAAGAATAAAATTAAGAGAAATAAAGATCTTCTTCAGAAGATGCATGGATATCAGAATCCAATTGAAAGAGTTGTTCTTGATGAAAGAATCAATTTCGTTTCAAAACGTTTCCATGAATTCACATATCAGGTAAATCCGCATCACATTCAGCCGGGTCTGATTCTTGACATGAACGTAACTACCATTAAACGTAAGCTTTTTATGCTTAAAGGTATGGCGAACATGCTTAATGAATTCCTTTATGGAGTTTCAAGAGGATTCCAGGATGCTGCATTTGCTCAGTTTAAGAGAAGAAGATCTACTGTCAGATCTGACATCGATCAGTCATTCTCTCTTCCTGATAACAAAGACAATATTTTCGAAATGGCTTATAAACAGCAGGCTGCGGATGCAAGCGCTGGTGCTGACATAGACATCAAGGGTATTGTTGATATGACTCCGGGAGCGAAAGCTGCCAAAAAGAAAAGCTCTGGTTTGAAAGAACTATAAGTTTAATAAAAAAAAGACCGGCTCAATGCCGGTCTTTTTTTATGTCTTCTGCTTGTTGTTTTGATCGAATATTTTTTTTACTACACCTTTATCGTCTTTTAATATTTTTGCGCCTCTTGTAATTTTGCAAAGACTTACGCCGAGTTTCGCAGCTATTTCTCGTTGGCTGAGGCCTTCGCTTAGCATGCATAAAAGATTCCATCTTAAAGTCAGGTCGCTTATTTCGGATTTAGTAAGAAGCTCATTCATGAGTTTAATCATTTCGTTGCGGTTCGAAACTGAACAGAAGATGTCGTAAATATCTTGTTTCTGCATTTTTTTATCCCTTAAAATAATTATCTGAAGTCATCCGGCATAAAAGTCAAGCATAAGCATTTCTACTAAGAATTATAAATATAGTAAAAAAATTAAAAACTTTTTGACATAAGCTTCATATAATTATTTTTCGAAATGTATGTCTGATAACGTTAAAATATTTAGAAAAGGGAGCAAGACGTATTTTACGGCAAGCTTGTTTTTTCCTTCAGAAGTGCGTCGTGATGTATTTTCTTTATACGCATTTGTCCGTACTGCTGATGATTTCGTCGATTCTGTTCCACAAAGAAAAAATGAATTTTATGAGTTTAAAAAATTATACCTTGAATCACTGAAAAAAGGCAAGAAATCCGGCAATGATATCATTGATAATTTTATTGATCTCTTCTATAGAAAAAAATTTAAAGCAGAGTGGGTTTCAGCGTTTTTGGAATCGATGGAGCTTGATTTAACAAAAAAAAGGTATAAATCAATTGATGAAACTCTTCATTATATTTTTGGTTCAGCTGAGGTGATTGGTCTTTTTATGGCAAGAATTCTTGATTTGCCGAAAAAAGCCGATAAGCATGCTCAAATGCTCGGAAGAGCAATGCAGATGATTAATTTTATAAGAGATATTGCTGAAGATAATTCTTTCGGAAGATCATATCTGCCTTTAAATGGAAAAATGAAATCTCTTGATTATTCATTTTCTTTTTCTAATAAAGATATGTTTGATGCATTTATTCGCAGGAATTCTCTTCTTTATAAGAAATGGCAGAAATCGGCAGAAGAAGGTTATCAATATATTCCCAAACGCTATCTTGTTCCGATAAAAACCGCCGCAGACATGTATCTCTGGACGGCATCGCAAATTGAAAAAAATCCGATGATAGTTTATGAAAAAAAAGTTAAGCCGTCGCGTTTTAGAATATTGAAGACGCTGATCGCCAATGAGGTAAAATGTTTTCGTACATTAACGAAAGAAAAGCTTTAATTTCGGAATTTATTGAGGATTATTTACTCAAAAAATCTAACGAATTCTCTGCGGTCAATACGTGGGGCAAAGATGTTTCTGAACGCGTAAATTATTTTACTAAAGACGGAAAAATGATACGGGGTGCGCTTATTCTTTTTTCCCATGATATGTGCGGAAATCGTAATCAGCGGTATGCACTTCGTTCTGCTGCTGCAATAGAACTATTACAGTCATATCTGCTGATTCATGATGATATTATGGACAGGGATAAATTCAGAAGAGGTAATCCTTCCATTTTTCATCAATATTCTCTGATGATTCCGGATATGCCGGCTGATCAGGCTGAACATTTTGGCGCATCGATGGGAATTTGCGCGGGCGATGTTGCGATTTTTCTTGCATTAGGTCTTTTGCTTGATGACGCATCTGATAATGCCGTTAAAAATTCCGTTATGGAATTATTTTTCCGTGAAATGACACTTGTCGGATTTGGGCAGATGCAGGATATTTATTTCGGAATTTCTCGTAAGATCCCTGAGACAAAAGATGTTATGGATCTTTATACCTATAAAACTTCACGATATACTTTTTCACTTCCTTTGAAGGTTGGTGCCCTTATTTCGGGTGACACTGTCAATGCTGATATTCTTTTCAATATCGGGATTAAGCTTGGAATAATTTTTCAAATCAGGGATGATGAACTTGGTCTTTTCGGCGAATCTGATAAAATAGGAAAAGTTGCCGGTTCTGATGTCCGTGAAGGTAAAATGACAATATTTATGACAGAACTCCTGCCGTCATTGCAGTCTGATGAAAAAGAAAAGATATATTCGTTTTTCGGGAAGGAGACCGCGAAGGTTGATGACATTGTTTATCTAAGAAATATTATTGAGAATAAAGGCATTCGCAGTAAAGTTGAAGTGATCAAGAAAAAACTTTCAGATGAATGTTCGGATATGATTAAATCCATTAATGTTGCTGAAAATTATAAAGATATGATTTATAAACTTCTGGAATATAATCTAACAAGAGATAAATGATTTTTTTGTAACAATTTGCTTTTAATTTGTCTAATCTGAGAGAGATAGCCGATATATTGCTTTTCTCCTTTTCTTTTATCCCCCGTGTGTTTCATTCCGCACGGGGGAATATTTTTCTTGCCCAATTAATACTCAGCTTTATCAATGTCGAAGAGGTTCATATGCTTGCAAAGAGAATCATTCCGTGTCTTGACGTCAAGGACGGTCGAGTCGTAAAAGGGGTAAATTTTTTAAATCTTTCTGATGCAGGTGATCCTGTAGAAAATGGTTATTTCTACGATAGAGAAGGTGCGGACGAACTTGTTTTTCTTGATATAACAGCATCTTCGGATAATCGAAACATCATATTGAATATGGTCAAGCAGGTTGCTGAAACAGTTCACATTCCTTTCTGTGTTGGTGGCGGAATACGCAGTGCGGATGACGTGAGACTAATTCTTGAAAACGGAGCGGATAAAGCTTCGATGAATAGCGCAGCCGTGAAAAATCCTTCGATAATTTCGGATTCAGCTAAACTGTTCGGAGCTCAGTGTATTGTTGTTGCTATTGATGCTAAAAAAAATGATCGAGACGGATGGACTGTTTTTCTCAATGGGGGAAGGGTTCCGACCGAGCTTGATGCTGTTGATTGGGCTAAAAAGGCCGAAGATCTCGGAGCCGGTGAAATTCTTTTAACGAGTATGGACAGAGACGGAACAAAAATCGGATATGATCTGGATCTTACGAGAGCAGTATCAGAAGCGGTTAATATTCCGGTAATTGCTTCCGGCGGAGTCGGTAATATGGAAGATTTATATAATGGATTTGCAGAGGGGAAGGCAGATGCCGTGTTAGCCGCTTCAATATTTCATTACAGGGAATATTCTATTAAACAGGTTAAGGAATATCTTGCAGAACGCGGAATTCCTGTAAGGTTGTAAAAGCATTTTTCAGTTTTTATAGTACAATAAAAACTATAACGGCAATAAGGGCTAAAAGAACTGCAACCAAACTTATTATAGCAGGTAGACCTATTGCCTTGCCTTCACTCTTTTCTGTCTTTTCTCCAAGCGCAGCCGCATATACCGGATCAAGGGCTACCTTGATGTTTGTTTCTTCCTCTATTACGGCGGTATAAACGCCTTTCGCGATCAGTGCGAAAATTTTATAACCAACACCGTCAATGAATTTTATTGTTGTTATTCTTGCAGGAAGCGGCATTATTTTCTTTTTTTCAGTATCATAGGCTTTAAACGCCTGGGCGATCTGTATTGTCTGATTGTTTTCTTCAAGAAGGGTTATCATTACCTTATCGCCTTGAACGATTGACGATATGTGTTTGCCTTTGATCGGAGACAGATTGAGAGCTCCCTTAATTATAAGTTTAACTCCGTCTTTGCCAATCTGAGGTTCGTCCAGAGGGGTTTCCTGGCTGACTTTCTCAGAAATTTTATTTTCCTGAGCGGCAGCCTTTGAGTCCATTTTTCGCGAAGATTGAGAATCCAGTTCAATATCAAGAGAAGATGTCTCTTGAAACAGAAGCTTTAATTCGACACGTTTGAATCCGGTGGACTCGGTAAGAATTTTTTGAACTATATGCTGAGCCTGCACTTCATCGTTACGTTCAAGCAGTCTTCCGAGTTCAACACATAATGAGCCGGTAAAGCTGCGTTCAACTTTATCCTTTATATCGGATGATGCGCGTGCATTTTCGCTTTTCTGACGGGCTGTGAGCATATCTTTTTCAAAAGTCCGCCAATCCTGATGATTGTTTAAGCTATTAATTGTATAATCCGGGGATATTACAAAAAGAGAGTCTATTATCCTGTTGTATGTCTTGTTGAAAAAAATAAGAAAAACGCCGTATAATGACGATGATGAAAATACACCCTTCATTGCCACGGCATCTTTATAAGATCCGGCTGCCATCTGTTTGGCTTTTACCATGTCATTTCCGACATAATAAAGTGCTATATCTATCCTTTTAACCTGATCGGCTAAATTTGCTTTATCTTCTTTTTCGGACATACTACCTGTTTATCGCAAGTTTGATTCGTTCCAGCAGCCGTTGGCGCTGCAGGGGTTTGAGAATGAAATCCAGGGCACCCATTTTTACTAAATCCTCAACGACACCTTTGGTTGTTTCATCGCTTATAAAAACTACTTTTATCGGATATTTGAGATTGTTTTTGAGTTCAAAAAGAAGAGCATATCCATCAAGAATAGGCATATCTAAATCAGTCGTTATCAGATCAATTTTTCCGCCAAGCTTTTCAATGATTTTTAACGCATCGCGGCCGTTTGCGACATCGGCGATGATCTCATATTTTTCGGATTCGAGAATTTGTTTAATTTGTTTGCGTTGGAATTCCTGATCTTCAACAACAAGAACTTTGTAAGGTATTCCATTAGGTCTGATCCCGTCAGCCTGCTTTGAGTTCAGGGACGGGAAATCATGCTTACTCTTCATAATTTCTCCGAATATAACAAATACCGGACTGCAATAAATATGCCCAGTGCAGTGAAATAAACAATCAATAGAGTTATTTAATCCGATATTGAGACACTTTGTCAACTCAAATAATTGAACAGTTATGCTTATAAAATATTGCTTGAGATATTCTTGTTGCATATTTAGTGTTGTCTGGCGGTTAATTATGAAAGCACTTATTTCTGCAGAAGATTATACTCTCGCAATAACCGAGGGAAAGTTGTTTTATCTGGAGTTTCAGGTTTTTGATGCTGATGCTGAAGCCTGCTTTCTTCGAATTCTGCGCCGTTTTCTTTCTCATGCCGACCTTTTATATTCGCGTGATGTTCTGATAACCATTTTGAAAGAACTAATCAACAATGCAGTTAAAGCTAACGCCAAGCGTCTTTTTTTTCAAAGAATGAATCTTGATATCAGAAAGGATTATAGTGAAGGAATGACTTCCTTCAGTTCCTCTGTTCTCCGGCCTGACGGGGATCTTATGATTGCAATGCAGTCATCGGATTATAAAGTCAGAATTTATTTTGAAAACAGAAACTCTGATTATATAATTTCAGTCTGGAATAATACGCCTATTGTTCCGGAAGAAATTGAAAGAATTAATTCGAGGATAGAAAAGGCAAGGCATTATTCTAATATTTCCGAGGCTTTCGGAGACACTCTGGATGATTCAGAGGGGGCCGGTTTGGGTTTAATCATGGCCTCCATGGTTTTCCGTAACGCCGGGTTTGATGCAAGTAAATTTGTTGTACATCGAAAGGATAATTCGACTATCTTTTCACTTGCTTTAAGCAGAAGAACTGATTCGGCAGAAATACGCGGAAAAATAGCTCAGGAAATCAATAATGCAGTTGAAAATATTCCGGCGTTTCCTGAGAATTCAAGGCTTCTGATAGATATGTGCAAAAATCCTGATGTTACGATTAAACACATTTCAGACTTCGTTAAAAGAGATCCTGGTTTGTCTGCTTCTATCTTAAAGCTTGCAAATTCCGCCGGATATATAACATCAAAAAAAATATCTTCTATCGAAGAGGCTTCTGTATTAATCGGATTAAACGGAATACAGTCCATAGCAATGGCCAGCGGTGTTGATGAGATAGTTAATAATCATTTCAAAGAGTTTAAATATCTTTGGATGGAGTCCTATAAAAAAGCTTTCTATGCATATAAAATAGCAATTCAGCTGAAAAATGCTAAAATTGCAGAAAAAGCTTATCTTGCTGCTCTTCTTTCAAAAATCGGAAGAATACTTCTTCTTTCAATTAAAAAAGAAACTGCCCAAAAGCTTGCAGAAATTACCAGAAATAAATCGCAGACTGAAGTTGATATTCTTGAGGAAATTGCATTAGGTGTCAGCATTTCCACTCTCGGCAGTCTGATTGTCAAGCGCTGGCATTTTGATGACGACCTTTCGGAAGCAATTGAATATCACCGCAAGCCTCATATGGTGAGCGAAAAAAACAAGTCACTCAACTATACTGTTTATCTGGCTCATGTTTTTTGTGAAGCCGAAATAGGTAAATACCGTTTTGAGATAGTGGATGAAGATGTTCTTTCGTACTTTAATCTGGCAGATGCTAATAATTTTAAGAAACTTCATGATATTTTAATAGACGCATACAATACTCAGATGAAGAATATCGAAAATTTGAAATAATCAGGATTCAAAAATGCATTTTCAAAATCTTATTGCAAAACTTAATGAATATTGGAGCTCAAAAGGATGCATAGTTATCCAGGGATACGATTTGGAAGTTGGAGCCGGAACATTTAATCCGGGCACATTCCTCCGTGCTCTCGGTCCTGAGCCGTGGAATGTGTGCTATGTTGAGCCTTCCCGCAGACCAACTGACGGAAGATACGGCGAGAATCCAAACCGGCTTCAGCACTATTATCAGTATCAGGTAATAATGAAACCTTCGCCTTCAGATATACAGGATTTATATCTTGATTCACTCCGTTATTTGGGGCTGAATTTGAATGAGCATGATGTGCGTTTTGTTGAAGACGATTGGGAGTCGCCGACACTTGGCGCTGCCGGCCTTGGCTGGGAAGTCTGGCTCGACGGAATGGAAATTACACAGTTTACTTATTTTCAACAGTGCGGAAGCATTGAGCTTAATCCAATTCCTGTAGAAATAACTTACGGTCTGGAAAGAATTTGCATGTATCTTCAGGGCGTTAACAGTGTTTTTGATATCAAGTGGAATGATCATATTTATTACAGAGATGTCCACTTTAGAAGTGAATACGAATTTTCGCATTACAACTTCAGTATGAGTGATCCTAAGATGTATTTTCAGCTTTTTGATCTTTTCGAAAAGGAATGCAGTTCTATTTTAGAGAAAGAGCCGAAAGTTGTTCTTCCTGCTTATGATTTTGTACTGAAATGTTCGCATGCCTTTAATATGCTTGATGCTGCAGGAGCTATTTCTGTAACGGAAAGGGTCGGCTATATTACCAGAGTAAGAAACATGGCAAGAAAATGCGCAGAAAGATTTGTTCAAATACGTGAGGAGATGGGATATCCATTACTGAAATAGAATAACGGAGAATCATGAACAGCGGTCTGGATAATGTAATTCAGTTTTTTGATAAAAACAAGAAGATAATAATTACGACACATGAATCTCCGGATGCCGACGGGATAGGTGCGGAAATCGCGCTTAAGGAGCTTTTGGATTCTCTCGGAACAAAATCTTTTGTGTTAAATGGTGATCCGACGCCTGATAAACTTTGTTTTCTTGATGTCGATTCAGTTATCAATATCGCATCGGAATTTTCTCTGCCGGATGATATTTCTGAATATTCGGTGGTAGTTCTTGATACAAATAATTTCGTAAATACAGGTGCAGCATATAGTCTTTTATCTCCGCATGTTAATGAAATATTTATCATAGATCATCATGAAGGCGGTGAAGACTATATTGATACTCATTTTGTCATGGTCGAAGCGTCGAGTGCCAGCGAAATTGTTTTTTTTATAATGGATCACTATCGCCATGATTTTACAAGAAAAGCCGCTCAGGCTTTGTATACGGGACTGCTTTTTGATACCGGTGGATTTAAATACAAAAAGACCACACCGCGGACACATCTTGCTGTAGCAAAGCTTCTTTCTACCGGAATAAAACCGTTTGAAATTCACGAAAGAATTTTTGATATTAATGAACTTTCGGCATTTTTATTAAAGTCAAAGATTCTTTCAACGGTTGAGGTGTATCTTGACGGAAAGATGATTCTGATGCATCTTACTCCGGAAATGCTTAGAGAGACAGGTGCGGATTTTTCACAGGGTGAGACCAGTATAAATCTTCCTCTTTCTGTTGCCGAAGTTCAAGTATCGGTTCTTCTGAAGCAGGATGTGGAAGGCCCTCTTAAAGTCAGCATGAGAACGAAGGGTGATCTTGATGTCTCCGGAATTGCTATTTCTAACGGCGGCGGAGGGCATAAAAACGCGGCCGGTTTTAAGTCTCAGCTTTCCCGTGAAGAAGCTAAAAAGTATGTAGTAAAGCAAATAGAAGAGCTTTATCGTAATAAGTAATAGTAATATTTTCTATCGCTGGTCTTTAGACCGCCTTTTTCTAATTCGTTTATTTAATGAAAAAATCAAAAAAAAATAGCTCCGATGTTGACGATTTTGTGATCTTTAATTATATTACTGTTAGCACTCGATAAAAATGAGTGCTAACAGTAATATATAAATAAGGAGGTCATTATGTGGAACATAACAAAACACGAAACTCCGATCGAAAAACTATTCGATGACTTCTGGGGTTTTCCTGATCATTTCAAGGCGGAAGAAAAACTTTTCAATGTTGATCTGATTGAAAACAAAGATTCCTATACTCTTAAAGCTGATCTTCCAGGCGTTAAGAAAGAGGACTTGGATGTGAGCATTGAGAATGGTTTTCTTACTGTAGCAGCTAAACGTTCAAGCGAGAAAGAGCATGATGAAGGTGAATATCATGTTCACGAAAGGAGTTCAGGCGAATTTAGAAGAAGATTCCGTGTTCCGGAATCTGTTAAGGCTGAAGAGATAAAAGCTGAATTTAAAAACGGGGTTTTGGAATTAGTTATTCCTAAAACTGAAAAAGAAGAAAATAAAACAAGAATAATGATAAATTGAGGAGGTAAGTATGTATCCTGTTTACAGTATGATTAATGATCTGGTTAAAGCTTTTGATTCGGCGGTGTCTGATGAATCGGTTTACCGCGATAGACCTTTGACCAATGTTTATGAAAAAGAAGATGCCATAGTGGTCAGAGCTATTGTTCCTGGGATGACTAGTGAAGATATCTCACTGGAAGTTGTTGATAATTACCTTGTTATCAAAGCTGCGCCTAAGAGTGAAGAGATATCAGGCAGATATCTTCGCCGGGAACGTGCTTCCGGTGCATTCAAGAAAACCGTTAAGCTTCCTTATCAGCTTGATAGGGATAAAATGAGCGCGAAACTGAGCGACGGCATTTTGACTGTTGAGCTTTCAAAGAGTGAAGCAGCTAAACCTAAAAAGATTGAGATTCTTTAAGGAGGAAATATGAGTGAAAAATTAGTTAATAGAAAAATATCTCCGGCTGCTGATATTGCTGAGAATGAAAATGAATATACCATAAAGCTTGATATGCCGGGAGTAAAGAGAGAAAATATTTCCATCACTCTGAGTGAGGGGAAGCTTGAAATTGAAGGAAAATTCTCTGAAGAAACAAATTCTAACGAGGCTATTAAATATAGAGAGTTTTCCGGCGGGGATTATTACAGGGGGTTCACTTTAGGTGCGGATATTGAACCAAACGGTGTTACGGCGAAATATGAAAATGGTGTTCTCTCGGTGACTATGAAAAAAAGAGAAGAAGTTAAACCTAGAAAAATTGAGCTTCTTGCGGGTTAAAAAAGCGGGGATTCCCCCGCTTTTTTGTTTGCACCCATATCCGCTTTGTTTATAACTATTCCAAGAGTTTAATGTGACAGCAAAAACAAAACATGAATTTATCGAAGAATGGAATTGGACTTCAGGAAAGCCTCTTGGAAAACCTGTAGAAAGATCTTTCGCTCATAGAGAGGGAATTCCTCACGAAGGTGTTCACCTTTGGATTTATAAAATCATAGACGGAGAAATATGGATACTCCTTCAAAAGCGTTCGAGAAATAAGGATCTTTATCCTTCTGTATTCGATATATCTGTCGGAGGACATGTGCCTTTTGGTCTGAATAACGGCAAGATTCAGAAAGAGGCATCAGAAGAATTGAGTATTGATGTTAAGGATGAAGAACTTACTGATTTGGGATATTTCCGTTATGAAGAAATAATACCTCAAATGGATTTATTTCACCGGGAATTTCAGCACATCTGGATAATGAATTCGGATATTGAAATTGATAGTTACTCTTTTTCGGACGGTGAGGTTGAAGCAGTTTGTTTTATCCGGCTTAATGATTTTATATCGGTACTATCAGGAAAGCTGAAATCTGCAGAATCGTTTTACTTTGATGGAAAAAATGTTTTTATGAGGGATATTGAGCTTGAAGAGTTTCATCCTTTATTTTTTTCCCCTGGAATGAAAGATTATCTTGCCCTAGTAATAGATGCGATAAGTCATAATACTTGATTCTGTTTAAAAATACGACTTTTTATCCTTCCAAATTGTTTGTTGACATTAAAAGTAACAAAGTTTAGCTTTCTGTTACTGATGAATTGCCTGATGATTTCGGGTTAATAATAAGTTCTTAATAATAATTGAAGAGGTTTTGATATGAAAAAGATTTTTGCATTCGCTTCGATTCTGTTTTTTTCTATGATTTTTTCAGCTTGCGGTTCAACGGTTGAATATGGAGACGCCAGCAAGGATAAAGGTTCGGCAGAATGGGGTCCTAAAGAGATTAAAATGACCACTTCAATGATGGTCGGTTCGATTTATTCTTATCTCAAAGACGAGTGGAAACAGCCTGCTTTTCTTCAGGTAAAGAAATTCCAGAATAAAACATCTGAACATATCGATACTAAAATGATTTCTGAAGAAATTGTTACTCAGCTTATCAAAAAAAGAATTTCTTTTGTTGATGATTCGTTGACGGCTGAAGCACTTGAAGAAATGGAAAAAGGAATGAGCGGTATGATTGATCCGGACAGTGCAGTTCCAATGGGTTATTTGAAATCCCCTAATATGTATTTAACCGGAGATGTTCGTGATAATGTAAGAACTGTTAAAGGAAAAAATATTCAGTATCTTGTTGTTACTCTGAAGCTTTATAATCTCAAAACAGGAATTATCATGTGGCAGGAGCAGAAAGAATTTCTTAAAACCAGCAAAAATACTAAAATTTCCTTTTAGTACAAGAGTAATCCAAGGAGATTTATTATGCTGAAGATATCAAGATTTGTCATGTTTGCCATGGTTATTGGTTTATTTTCCTGCAGCACGCAGTTTCATAAAGATATAGTCGAGGCGAACAAGCTTTTTAATCAGATGAAGTTTAAGGATGCTGCAAGAAAGCTTCTCCCTGCGGCAAATTCATCCGGAAGGGATCAGCTGCTTGCCCAGATGGAATGCGGAACTATGCTTAATGTTGCGTTCGATTACGAGAACAGCAATAAGCTTTTTCTTTCAGCGGGCGAACTCGCGAAAAAAATACCAATAAGTATTTCGCAGGAATCTATTGCGTTGCTTACGAATGATACAAAGACGAATTACCGCGGTGAGGATTTTGAACGGGTACTGATTCACATGTACGCGGGTATGAATTTTCTGATGCTTGATCAGAATGATTCTGCGAGAGTTGAATTTAAGCGTGTTAATGATCTTCTTACATCGTATAAGTCTGAGGGCTTAAACCAGTTCAAACAGAATATAATGGCAAAATATCTAACCGCTGTGGCATTCGAGGCTGTCGCTGATGCTTCAAATGATACGGATGATCTTGAGTATGCCTATATCGAAATGAAGCAGATTTACCAGCTTGACCCTTCAAATCCTCTGGTAAGAAGGGATCTTGTGCGTTTATCCGGAAAATTGAAATATGATGATGAATATCAGGCGTGGAAAGCCAAGTTCGGTAACCATGCGGATTCACCGTCTCAGGTCGTCGTTATTTTCCAGAACGGAATGTCTCCGATAAAGGTTTCCCGCGGTAAAATTCTGGATGATGAATCTATGCGTATAGCTTTGCGTCTTGCGTTTGATTCCGCATCTCTTAAAACTAAAGAGGGTGTTACTTTTGCAGCAATTCTTGCTGTACTTGCAACAGTTGATAATCCAATTCCTAGGTATCAGCGCCGGTCAGCTAAATCTGACTATCTGACTCTGGAAATTGACGGAGTAGAAAAAGCCCGTTCTTATATGCTTGAAAATATTGCAGATACTTCTTTGAAAACTCTTGAAGAGAAATATACTACAATAAAAACAAAAGTAGCAGCAGGAATTGTAGTAAAAGCTATTACTGCGGTTATTGCCGGTAAAATTGCGAAAGAAATTGCTCAGTCAAGTAAAAAGACAAAGGGTGTTGCAGGCTTGATCGGTGCAATTACCGGAGGAATTGTCGGAGCAGGTTTAATTATGCAGATTGAACCTGATCTTCGTTGCTGGAGTACTTTGCCGGCAAATTTTCAGCTTGCACTTGCCGGAATTAATCCAGGTAAACATAATGTTAAAGTTAAGTTTTATGCCAATTCCGCAGTTATTAGCGAAAAAGATCTCGGTGACTTTGATATTCCGGCAAAGAAGAAGTTTATAATAAACTGCAGAACAGTTAACTAACGGCGGCATTATTGTGGGATACGAGATTTTTGATAAATTGAAATTTCCGGTATGCGTATTAAGCATTTCCGGAGATCTCATTTTTAAAAACACCGTATTTTCTGAAATCTTTTCATCTGATTCAGATAATGAGAATTCAATAGCTCTCGATGTTTCGCATCCGTTATACAGCGAGTACCGCAGACAGATTGCGCTTTCATACCATAAAGCGCTTTCCGGTGTGGATACCCGTTGTTTTGCGGTATTAAAAGGAGCTGATAACACGCAGATTCCTGTTGAGATTTATCTATATCCGATGAGTCTGGACAGTTGCCTCCCGGGCATTCTTGCCTTCTTCAAGCGGGTTGATGACAGAGCCGTATCTTTTGATCAGTCAGTTATGTCCGATCCTCTTTCCTCGGATAACCAGAATTTATTTGAATTTTCCCCTTTTCCTATTGTTAGGTTAAATTCAGAAGGTGAAATTACAATGGTAAGTTCTTCAGTCGAGAGGATTACAGGATTTCCTAAGGATGAACTTTTTTCTGATTCTTCCAAATTCTATGAAATTTTTACTGCTTATGACGCCGAACGTATAAAAAACTCTGTTAAAGATGTTCTTGGCGGATTATCTGTTTTTAAACGGCTTAATGATATTAAGATAGTTACCCGTAAAAATGAAAAAAAATACGCTAATGCGGTGTTTTACAGCATAATGAGCGAGAGACGGATTGTCGCGGTTGAAATTCTTTTCGAGGATACCACTGCCATCAGTAATCTGGAAAAGCGGTTAACGAGTAAGAACCGTGAAAATATTCTCGGTGATATGTTTGAAGGGCTGTTGCATTTCTTCAGTAATATCATGAATATAGTTATGAACCGTTCTCAGATGATGATGCAGCAGACTGAAAAAGATGTTCTTTTGGACGGATTAAAATCAATTTATGATTCCGCAAATGACGGAGCCCGTCAGATTAAGCGTATTCAGGATTTTGTTGGAGAAACATCAGACGATGAAGATGAATCTTCTGAGGAAATTCTTTCGCTGATAGATGATGCCGTAGAATTTTCAAAAATGCAGTTTAAGGTTGAAGAGCGTGATAAGATCCGTGACGTAAAAATCTCTAAACATTTTTTTGTAAAGGGTGTAATAACCGGCAACATTAAGCTTTTGCGTGAGATATTCGTGTCGATGATTTTCCGAATAGCTAATTATATAGAGCAGGACGGAGAAATTGAGGTCGATATTCGTCAGAGCACGGATTATATTTTTTCTGTATCTGCCAAAAAGAAAAGTCATGGTTACGAAAATGAATATCTATCGGATATTGAAATACGCAGATTGGCAGAACTTGCGCATCTTCGTGTAATTGAAGAAGAATCTGCAGACAGCATATCGATCAAGGTTTCAATACCGGCTAAAATGATTTCTAAAGAGGCAATTTTGTCTTCGAAGGATGAAGTTCACCGACTTCGTGATCTGGATGTTCTTGTAGTTGAGGATGAAGCCGCTCTTCGCGAAGTTCTGCGAGAGCTTTTTGATAATACCGGAAACAGAGTTACTTTGTGTGTTGATAGTTTTTCTGCTGAAAAAGAGATGGGTCTGCAGAAGTTCGATTTGGTGATATCGGATTATGGTATTCCTGGGAAAACGGGACTTGAATTACTTGCTGAAGTTAAAAAACTAATGCCTTCTGCAATTACTGTTCTTTTTTCAGGATGGAACTTAAGTATTAAATCGGGTGAAGATTTTGTTGACCTTTATATTCCGAAACCATTTCAACTTGATATTTTATTAAGAGAGATATCCAAAAAATTCAGCTGAACTTAGTTTTTTTGTAAAAAAAACCTATTTTCGTAAATAGTTATTTACAAAAAGAAATATAGTCTTTCACGTTTTATAGGGATGAGATTCAATCTTGTTCCGGAGGAATTGAATGGCTGGATATCTTATTGAAAATGGTTTATATAGCGGGAAAAACGCGACAAAACTTTATTATTCAGCCTGGCGATCGGATAAAACCAAGGCTCTTATTGTTCTGCTGCATGACTTAGGCGGTCATTCTGATCGTTTTTCTTCAATGGTATCATATTTCGAGAATAAAAACCTTTCATTTTATGCTGTTGACTTTCGCGGTCATGGAAAATCAGAAGGCAAGCGCGGAGATTCTGATACTGTTTTAACGTTTGTTTATGATATTAAATGTCTTATGAATTCATTTTCAACGAAATATCCCGGAGTACCTGTTTTTCTTATTGGAGAAGGCTTTGGAGCGATGGTTGCTCTCCGTTATTCGCTTGTTTATCAGAGAGATATTTCCGGTTTGGTTCTCTTATCACCTTCAGTAAAGCCTTCTATTAAAAATTCACCTCTTTTTCTTTTAGGTGCCAGAATTGCTTCGGTTTTTTCTGATTCATTTACATTTTCGACTAATGTGGCACCTGAACATCTTACTAAGGATAAAGAAGAGATTGAAAAAATTAAGTCAGATAAATTGATTCACGATAGAATTTCGGTAAGGCTTTTTGACGAACTTTATAAAAATTCTCAATTCTGTCTTGACAGGGCATCGGATATACGTTTACCAATACTAATATTGACTGGAACTGCGGATGATTTGTCTGAGATTTCCGGAGTTGAAGAGTTGTTTGCCGCTTTAGGATCTTCGGACAAGCGGTTTGAGAAATATGACGGTCTTTATCATGAAATAATGAATGAATTGGAGAGAGAAAGAATGAAAGTGTTAAACGATGTTAAAAAATGGGTACAGGACAAGGTATCAGGATCTGCTCAGCCTAAGGCTGCAGCTAAACCGGCTCCTGCCGCATCTTCTTCTGCAAAGCCTGCAGCAAAGAAAACAGTTAAAAAAGCCGCTCCTAAAAAAGTGGTAAAAAAAGCTGTCAAAAAAGTTGTTAAAAAGGCAGCGAAGAAAGTAGTTAAGAAAGCTGCCAAAAAAGCAGTAAAGAAAGGTTCTAAGTAATTTAATAAGAGGCAGGTTTAAAAATCTGCCTCTTATTAAATCCTCTTCAATTCTCCGCTGTGGAATTTACAGCAGATTTTAGTTTTGTATTTATCTTCAAGATACTTGATATTTGCTCTTTTTTGTCCAATATATTCCTCTTTATAATCACTTGGAATCAATATCGTACTTTTTTGATCTATTTCCTGAAAAAGAAAAAGTTGTTCCATATCATCACGCTTTAATCTTGATTTAACAATCTGGCCGAATGATGGATGATACGCACCGCCGATAATTTTTGAAAGATTTCCGCTTTCTACCGGATTGATTCCTATTCTGATTACATTGATATTTTTTCTTTGAAAAATCTTCATGATTTCATATGTCCATTCAACAGCTTCCTCGACAGATAGAGGAGAGTATGCACCGCTTTTAAACATTTCTCCCAGGTTTGTTCCTTCTAATACAACTGCAGGGTAAATTCTAGCTGCAGAGGGATTTAATTCTGCAGCAATTTCAGCAGATCGTATGGATTTTTCAATACTATCAAGAGGCAATCCGGGTAAAAGCTGGATAACTAAGTCAAACCCATGCTGTTTTATTAATTGTGCGGCTTCAATAGTTTGTTTGGCGGTGTGCCCTCTCCCGGAAGCTTTTAGAACATCGTCTGAAAATGACTGCGCTCCAATTTCTATTGTTTTTACAGAATATTTGTTCAGCAGTGATAATGTTTCCTTATTTATTGCATCAGGGCGTGTGGAAACGCGGATTCCGGAAACTAATCCCATTTCAAGTGCAGATTTGGCTTCTTTAAGAAGTTGTTTTTGGTAATTTACTTCTATCCCGGTAAAACTTCCGCCGAAAAAAGCCAGTTCAAAGTTAGTCACTGAATCCGGGGCTGATTTTCTATATTGTTTAATCAGGGGAATTATTTCTTCAGGCAAGGGTTCGCGGCCTGCCTGGGTTTTCTGATCACAGAATATGCATAAATTCGGGCATCCATTGTGAGGAACGAAAAATGGTACTGTTATTCTTTTTTTGCTCATTTAATAGATAAATTCCTAACATCGGATTGATATTGGTTTCTCTTGTATAGAAGTTAATTAAGATAATATTTCTCAATCTTGTCGAATTATTTTTTTTATGTTATAACTAATTAAAATTGCAAATAATTCCGTTAGTATTTATGATGAAGTTGATTATTGACTTCATATTTATTTTGCAGACGGTGTTGTATGAAAAAAATACTTTTGACTTTGCTGATTTTAATGCCTGTATGCATTGCTTCGAAAACTACCGTTACTTTTGATTTACCTGATTATTTCCCGAGTCTTGACTCTCAAGCAGGAATAGCTGATTCTTTTCAGGATAAAATTGATGCAAACGGGGATTATATAGCAGAAGCCAATATGCTGTGTAATTTGTCAGGTTACCCGGTGGGTTCTGTTCTAATCGGTATTTTCCCTCATTTCACTGCCGGTGCAGGTGTTGCACTCGGTTTTTCTAATTTAAAGTATTTTGATGATAAATCTATTGATGGTTCTTTTCCTGCAGTAGGATTTGCTCCGGTTGTTTTTTTCGGAACAGGTATTTCGGATAGGGTAGATATTATCGGAAAAATCAGTTATTTTGATATTTTTTATTATAATCATGATTCAATAAATAAAGTCTCTGAATATGTTAAGATAAAAAAATTGAAAATAGTCGGTATCGGCGGAAAAATACGTTATAAGATTTTTGATGAGGCTGTCGTTGTTCCTTTTTTGCTTAAACTCGAGGGAATAAATATATCAGCGGGAGCTGATATGCTTAGAGGAATAATTGAGATGAAACGCGAAATCGACGGTGAACTTGGTTCGTTTGATCTTGATCCTGACGGAATCGGACCTGAGCCTGAAGGGAACTATCCAGTTACTTATGACGGTGAACTTGACGGAAATCTGAAATGGTTTCAGATTGATGCTGCTTTTAACGTAAATGCGTATTTCAGTATAGCGAAGATATTTAATATTTATTCAGGCTTTGGATGTGCTTTCGGATTTGGTCATTTTACGCTTTCTGCCGATTCAAGTGTTGCCGTCAGCACTGATCCTATTCCGATTGTCAATCCTACCGGTCAGCTCGGAACAGCTTTAATGGACTCATCCTCAAAATATTATCCATATCCCGTAATACCGACTTATCTTTTCGGTCTGGAGCTTAATTTATTTATGTTCAGACTTACCGCAGAGACGATGGTTAATCTTAAAAATAAAGAAGATGTTACGCTCACCATCGGTGCACGATTTCAATTTTAGTTAAAGCAGTTTAACTATATTTAAATTTATTCTGTTTTTTTTTCTGAGATGGGTTAATTCTTATTTTGCAATTGACTGCAGTTTTTTAAGTAATTAAACCATCCGGACGGAGTAAATTTGGAGGAATTGAATGACTGCTATAATATTTGTCTGTTTGTTTATGTTGCTGATGATTGGTATCGGTCTATGGGGCATGAGAAAAACTTCATCGCTTAATGATTTTTTTCTAGGCGGACGTTCGATAGGGCCATGGGTTTCTGCTGTTGCATATGGCACGACTTATTTTTCAGCTGTTCTTTTTATAGGCTTTGCCGGAAAACTGGGTTGGGGTTTCGGTCTTAGTTCGATTCTTGTAGCTGTGGGCAATGCCTTTTTGGGATCATTTGCGGCTTGGCTTATTCTCGGTAAACGCACCAGAGTTATGACTCAAAATCTGGATGTTATGACTATGCCTGAATTTCTTCAGGAGCGCTACGGAGCGAATTGGTTTAAACTTATAAGCGCAGCAATAATATTTATTTTCCTTCTTCCTTACTGCGCTTCAATTTTTAAGGGTCTTGGTCATCTTTTTGAATCAACATTTTCTATTTCATATGATACCGCTCTTTTAATAATGATAATTATAACAGCAATTTATCTGATTCTCGGCGGTTATTTTGCAATAACTGTTACTGATTTTATTCAGGGAATTATCATGTTATTCGGATGTGCTGCCATGGTTGCTGTTTTGACTTCCGATGCCGGCGGCATTTCAAATGTTATTTCCATGATTTCATCAAAATATGCGGAACACATTCCCGAAGCTAAGCGGCCTTCAATGCTCATACTGGGTTCACTGATTTTTATGACTAGTTTCGGAACATGGGGGCTCCCTCAGATGGTTCAGAAGTTCTATGCCATTAAAAATGAAAAAGTTATAATGAAAGCTGCAGTTGCAACAACTGTATTTGCTCTGATTATTTCACTGACTGCATATTTTGTCGGATCAATGTCTCATATTTTCTTTGATACACTTCCGATGAATGGAACCAAACCTGCTTTTGATAGGATAGTTCCGGATATGCTTAATGCGCATTTACCGCAAACCCTGATGGCTCTCATTCTGCTTTTGGTTCTGTCTGCCTCTATGTCAACTCTGTCATCGCTGATTTTAGTTTCATCTTCGGCCGTTGCAATTGATATGTATAAAGGACATGTAAACCCGAATATAACCAAGGGAAAATCTCTTGCAATGATGCGTTTTCTTTGTCTTGTATTTATGGCATTTGCGTTCTTCATAGCACGGTATGAATTTGCTTTTATCGTAACGCTGATGAGTTTATCTTGGGGAGTAGTTGCCGGAAGTTTCCTTGCTCCGTATCTCTACGGATTATACTGGAAGCGTGCAACAAAAGCAGGGGTTCTTGCCGGTATGGTTACAGGATTTACCCTTGCAATTGTTTTATTTTATAAGATGGGTCAGGATTATTCCCCGCTTGCTTCGTCAATTGCTATGATTGTTCCTTTTGCAGTGGTGCCGGTTGTGAGTATATTTACGAAGCCGCCAAGAAAAGAAATTTTAGAAAAGGCTTTCAAAGGATTTTGAAGTTTAAAATAAAAAAGCAGCAGATTTTATCTGCTGCTTTTAGCATGAAACGACTTCTGTAATTGTTCTGATTAAATCTTCTATGTTATAAGGTTTTATGATGCGGGCAGAAAATCCGTATTCTATAAAATTGCTCATTGCATCGTCGTTTGAATAACCGCTTGAAACTACTCCTTTTACCAAAGAGTTTATTTTTTTTAGATTTAAAAATGTTTCTTTGCCGCCCATTCCGCCCGGAATCGTCAAATCAAGAAGCACCACGTCAAAAGGTTTTCCGCCGCAAATTGATTTTTCATATTCCTTTATTGTGTTTTTTCCGTCTGATGTAAAAACATATTCATATCCGTAATGTTCAAAAATCCTTGCAAGAAGTGTCAGAATGTTTTCTTCATCTTCAAGAACTAGAATGCGTAGTTTCTGATTGTTCAAAACCGGTTCGGAAGGAGCTTTTTGTTTTATTTCTTTATCTATTGCCGGAAGATAAAGTGTAAAAACAGTTCCGGTACCGACTTCAGATTCAACATCAATATGTCCGCAATGATTTTTTACAATTGAGTATGAAATCGCAAGACCTAAACCATGACCGGTCGGCTTTGTTGTGAAATACGGATCGAAGATATTCGGCAGAATATCTTTTGGTATTCCGGAGCCGCTGTCCTGTATGATAAAGCGTACGTAATTTCCTTTCTCAAGACAAGGATTCGATGAATCATTATTGCTGTAGTTTGAGCATTTGATCACAACTTTACCGACATCTTCCATGGCCTGACGTGCATTAAGAAGAAGATTATGAAGAACCTGTGAAATCTGACTCTCGTCAATTTCAATATTCCAAAGATCATCCTGTATGTCGAATTCACAAATTATCGCAAATCCGTGAAAGGCGAGATCAACGCTGTCAATTATCAGCTCATAGGCCGAGGCGGTTGTTTTAACCGGCAGACCTCCTTTTGATAGGGTTAGAAGCTGATGGGTAAGATCCTTTGCTTTCATTGAGGCTTTTTCCGCATCAAGAACTGCCTTTAAAATGCGGGTTTCTGAATCGCCGATCCAGATTTTTGCAAGAGATATGTTTCCTAGTATGGTTGTAAGAATGTTGTTGAAGTCATGTGCTATTCCTCCTGCGAGTATGCCAAGGGACTCAAGCTTGAGGGATTTGAGCATGTTTTCTTCATGCTGTTTTTTTTCAGAAATGTCCTTTATCGTTAAAACTTTAGCTGATAGTTTTCCTGATTTGTCAAAAACAGATGATATAGAAATTTCTGCCGGAACGCTTGTTCCGTCTTTTGTTGATGCCAGATAGCGATTGGTTGTTCCGTCCGGAAGATCCCGAACTATTTCGCGTGTAATATTTTTGCCGTCTTCGTCATTAAGCTTTAAAACATTTTCGACTTCTTTACCTAAAGCCAGTTCCTGAGGAACTTTTGTCAGGTTTTCTGCGTTTTGATTCATTAGTATAATTTTATATCCATTGTCTATGGTTATTATTGCTTCAGTGATGGACTTCAGTGTGACAAAAAGTTTTTCTCTTTCATCCGCGATTTTTTCATTAGTTTGTTTTATTTCTGTTATATCCTGAAGAACAACAATTGCATAGGGCAGGTAACCTTTTCCGTTTTTTACAATACGTGCAGATATGTTAATGTCAATTTCTTCACCGTCACCCCGAACGGCTTTTGTTTCCGTAAGAATGAAAGGTGTTTTATCTGAAAATAGATCAGAGAGAAGGGTTTGCATTTCATTTTTTGTCTTATCGGGAAATATGTCAGAATATTTTTTACCTATAAGTTTACTTCTATCTGTTTTTAGATATTCAGAGAATTTCTGATTTGCATCCGTAATCAGGTAATTTTCTGATATTATTCCAAGCCCGATAAGGGGAAAATCGAAATAATTGCGGAGATGCTCTTCGAGTTTTTCTCTCATGTCGTTATCAGCTTTTTCAGCAGTAATGTCTTCTATGATAGCGACGATACAGTCTATTCCGTTATCTGCATTCTTTATTGAAAAAACCGTAATATGCAAAAAACATTCTGTATCATTATACCCATAGCGGAAATTATTGATTTCAACAGTTTCTCCGCGTCTGAGTTTTTCGAGTTCATATGCATAATCTGAAAATATAGGATCGGAAAACAGTGTGTAGTTTTTATCAAAATCTGATCCGAATATTTTTGTAAAAGCTGTATTTGATTTTATGTGACGTCCGTCTTTTTCAAAAATCGCCATTGCGACCGGATTCTTCATTATCACTCTGTTTAGAATGCCGTGCTCTTTGGAAAGAAGTTCTTCCATGGCCTTTCGTTTTGTGACATCTGCAAAAACCGTCAGATTTAAAGTCTGGTTGTGGAGATGAATTTTAATACTGCGGCTTTCGGTTTTAATGTGATTTCCAGTCTTCGGAATAAAGACGATATTATATAAATCAGTGTTTGCCTTATCTTCCAGTGAATCATGAAGAAGATTGTTGAATTCGTCACAGCTTGCGGAGTCTATAATGTTAAAAAGAGATTTTCCGTAAACCTCTTGTGCGGAATAACCTGTTATTTTCTCAAGTGTATCATTTGCGTATACAATCATGTCGTTATGATGTATAATGACTATTTCCGGGAGATTCGCCATGAGAGCGCGGTATCTTTCTTCGCTTTCTTTCAGTGAGTTCAATGTTTTAATTTTATTTGTTATATCATGAGAAAATGCGCAGACAAAATCGCTTCCGGATATATTCATATAAACATAACGCATCTCTTTTATGTGTTTTGATCCGTTTTTAGCAATATGAAAGATTTCACGCGAGATTGTTTTTTTGTCTTTTAATTCCGTGAACAGTTTGGAGAAATTATCGGAAACCATATCCGGATTGAGTACCGAAATATGCTCTCCCTGTATTTCAATCTGGGAATATCCGATTGATTCGGATGCAGAATTGTTTACCAGCAGAATTCTGCCGTTGGATGAAAGAAGAAAAAATTCTTCGGATGTATTTTCGAGAATGAAGCGGTATTTGGAAATTTCATCATTGGATACAGTTGTTATTTCAGAAGAAAAATTGGCGGATTGCTTTTTCAGCTTAAGCAGGGCGGTTTCTTTTTTGATCAGTTCGGTTTTCAGTGCAGATATTTCTTCTTCAAGAGCTGCAGCTGTTTTTTCATAATTCATTTTTTGTGTCCTGCATGATGAAAATTATTGCGGACTAATGCCTGAAGAGTGGGCATAGCCGACAAGATCATTTATATCATCAATTCCATTTTCTGTCATATAATCAGATAAACCTTCAGCTATTTCGGCTGCACGAACCGGATAAACAAGATTCATTGTTCCGATTGATATTGCCCGCGCCCCGGCAAGAATAAATTCGAGGGCATCTTCAACATTAGAAATTCCGCCAAGACCGAGTATCGGAATAGAAACTTTTTCAAAAATCTGATAAACCATTCTAACTGCAATCGGCCGGACGGCAGGTCCGCTTAATCCGGCTACTTTATTGTTGAAATGCGGAGTTTTGCGTTTGATATCAATTTTCATTCCGACAAGCGTATTGATCGCACTTACTGCGTCAGCTCCGCATTCTTCAGCGCAAAGAGCAAATTGTGTGATATCGGAAACGTTTGGAGAAAGTTTTACTATGAGCGGAAGAGTGCATACTTCTCTAACTTCTGTCAGCAGTTTGCGCATTAATTGAATGTCTGAACCGAAAGCAATGCCGCCTTCCTTGACATTAGGACATGAAACATTCAATTCTATCGCATGAATTTTTTTCTCTGCGGAAAGAATTCTGCAGAGTTCAACATTTTCTTCTATTGAATGCCCGGCAGCGTTTGCTATTATTGTTGCGTTTTGTTTTTCCAGAAAAGGAAGTTTTTGAGAAAGAAATTTTTCAATTCCGACATTTTCAAGTCCTATTGAATTTAGTATGCCTGAAGGTGTTTCTATTATGCGGTTTCCGCTGTTTCCGGGGCGCGGTTTCAGCGAAAGTCCTTTTGTTATTACCGCGCCGATTTCCGAAAGATTATAAAATGCGGAAAGTTCTTCTCCGTAGCCGGCAGTGCCTGAAGCAACTGTAACAGGATTTTTCAGTGTAAGGGATCCTATTTTTACGGAGAGATTCATTTTTACCTCATAATTTAATAAGCTGTAATTATGTTTTTGAAATACCCTTTTGAGTGCAACAATTAATTTTACTTGCATTTATATTAAGAATCCAAAAATATCTCACCAGTAACGCTCCTTAGAGAAATGACAGATGTTTCGATAACGTGTTTTGAAAATTTTAAAAGTTTCAGCTGCAGGAGCATACGGCTTTTAATGCGAAGTTTTCTAAACAATGATACGGGTGTTTTATTGCTATTATTTGACTATTTAGAGGCTGTATGGAAATAACTCAGAAAATACTTGATGAAATATATTCTGAAATTGCCGCAAGAAATAAAGAACTTGCTCCGGGTTCTGTTGTCCATTCAGATTCATTCATAAAATACATGGCATCATCTACTGGTCTTCCGAAGGAGTCTGTAAAAACGGCGATTGCGATTCTGATAGAATCCCATAAGGTTCTATCAATCGAAATTGTAACATCTGATGAAAAAAGACGTATTGAGCAGATTGACGGTTATGTTGCAGCTGATCTTGCGGTAGTAAGAAATCTCAATTCGTTTTTTAAAGATCATCTCGTTAAGGCATATGAGTTTCAGTTTCATAAACGCGCCGGATCTGCACAGATTGTCCGTGAACTTTTTCCTATGATAAAATCTTTGAATAATACGGAACTGGGTCAGGTTTTGAACAAGACAATAATGCTTCATGAATATGAACGTCTTCTTGAAAAAGAGTGGAGAGCTTATGCTCCGGAATGGCAGGAGCAGAGGCTTGCCGAATTGTCTTTGAAGTACGGTTTTCATTATAAACCCTCAGTTCCGGTTAATATTCCTCAGCAGGTTCTTGATGCCTCCGCAGCGGTAAATCTAGAAGAACCGTTTTCTAATTCACGCATTCCGGCTAAAAATGACATTAAAACCGAGCGTGCTGTTGATGCACCTCAATATAAGGAATTTGCTGATAAGGAATCACAATATTCTCTTCAAAGAATATTGAATATTTACGGAATTGATTTTTTTGTAAAAGTTCAGTTTAGAAAATATAAATTCTCTTATGTCCGTAAAATTATAGAAGATAAGCAGATTGTTAAAAAGAAAGACCTTCTTTTTATCCGGGAAATGATTTTCAAGGTTAAAGAAAGTGACAAATTAGGCAGAGATGCAAATCTTCAATCGTGCAGGGATGAAATTAACCGGCTGGAGAGAGCTGTAACACATGCGATATATTTTTCCGTCTGATTTTTTATGAGATTGCCGTTTAGGTTTTGATTAACAGAATTTAGAAGAAAAGACTGCATATTATGGCGATTTTACGCCGGAAAAAGCCGGAAGACTTAAAATAATATCTTGACATACGGTTTCGCCGGACTTAGAGTTGCAGGGACTGTTTTTTGAGTGAAATTTAGAGGTGAGTGATGGAGATAAACAGAAGAGAGAGCGCTGATATAGTGGTGTTGGATATTTCCGGCGAAATTGACCTTTATAATGCCCCAGAAATAAAAGATACAATCAATCAGCTGATTGAAGATCAGAAATATAATGTAATAATTAACCTTGAAAAAGTCTCTTATATTGATTCATCGGGTATCGGCGCTCTTATTTCGAGTCTTTCTTCTCTGAAAAAGTATCAGGGCGGTCTGAAGATAATAAATGTTTATGCTTCTGTGAGAAAAGTTTTCGAGCTTACAAAGCTTACGTATTTTTTTGAAATATTTGATTCTGAATCGGATGCAGTTTCGTCTTTTAATAAATAGATTTACATTAATTACCGTGTACGGTGATTTCTCCGAGGGGTGAATATGAGAAATATTTTTGGTTTGAGTATTGTTCTGTCTGTTTTGTTTTTTGCAGCTTGCGGGGATCCTGTTCCTTTGGGTGAAATGTCTTCTGCAAAGATGATGATTTCCAAGGCTCAGACTGCAAGAGCTGAAAAATATGCACCTGATGAATATAATGAAGCTGCCGCTCTTCTTCTAGAATCGCATAGTCTCGTTAAAGAAGAGAAGTATGATGATGCGGGAAAGAAAGCCCTTGCTTCCAAGGAAAAGGCTCAGGCGGCATATGATAAGGCTGCTCCTTTGATGGCAAAGGATTCAATTGATGTTGCAGAACAGAGTATAAAAAGCGCTGACGAGGTTTTTGCCTCGGAACTTGCTAAAGACGAGTATGAATCTGCAGTTAACAAGCAGAAGCAGGCTCAAGCTGATTTTGAATCTAAACAGTATGAAAGTGCTTATAAAAATGCAGTGGAAGCTGACGGTCTTGCTAAAAATGCCAGAAATACTGCTATATCCGGCAAGGGCATGATTGAAGATTCTATAAATGAAGTCAAAGCTACTTTGGCAGAAGCAAAGAAATATAATGCAGAGAAATTAGCTCCGGAAAAATACAATTCTGCAGTAGAAAGTCTCACTAATGCTCAAAAATCATATGACAGCCTTGCTTTGAAAGAAGCATTTGCTTATCTTGATGAAGCTAAGGCTTCGGCGGATGAAGCATATCAGATTGCTTTGAAAGAAACAGCTCTTGATAAAATTGAACAGTCAAAGCAGTCAATCGCTGATGCCGAATCATCGCGCGGAGCCAAAGAAGCTTCTGCTGATCTTCAGGCATCAAAAGAACTTTCTGAAACTGCCGAAATGCAGTACAATGAGGGTAATTATCTTGATTCAATAGATTCAGCAAATGAGTCTCTGCGACTTTCGGGTCTTGTTTCCCAGGCGGGAAGCAGTGCCGATAAGTATTCGAATGATTCTTCCTCGAAAGATTCTGTTTCGGATAATGGTGATTCTTCAGATTCTGAAGCCTCGGGAGATTATGATATTTACAAGGTTAAGTATAATAAAACTCCGCCTAAGGACTGTTTGTGGATTATTTCGAAAAAGTTTTATAATAACGGGCGCAAATGGAAAAAGATTTTCAATGCTAACAAGGATATTATAAAGAATCCTGATTATATCTTTCCAGGATGGAAGTTGAAGATTCCAAAAGAGAGTAAATAATCAAAAGCCGGCTAATGCCGGCTTTTTTTTTAATTTTTTCTTGCCGAAGTGTAACCTGTTTGTTTTCTTTTATACAGAAAGTTAAGTTTATTTAATACCGGCTGATTTTGAGTCGGATTTCTAATCACAAATATTATTATTCCGGAGCTGTTATGGATTACATCGAGATTGAAAAAATTTCCGTACAGGTAAAAGCGGAACGTGCATTTGTTGATGCTGTTTTTTCAGAAATTTCCAAAAATGTCATAGGTCAGAAGAAGCTTGTTGAAAGAATGATGAGTGCACTTTTTTGCGGCGGTCATGTTCTTGTTGAGGGTCTGCCTGGACTCGCTAAAACACTAGCTGTAAGATCTTTTGCAGCATCAATTTCTTCTTCCTTTTCCCGTGTTCAGTTCACTCCGGATCTTCTTCCGGCGGATTTAACAGGGACTCAGATTTTTAATCCTAAAAATATGGAGTTTTTTACTCGGAAAGGACCTCTTTTCACTAACATATTGCTTGCAGATGAGATTAACCGTGCCCCGGCTAAAGTTCAGTCTGCACTTCTTCAAGCGATGGAAGAGCGTATGATCACCATCGGGGAAACGACATATAAACTTGATGATCCGTTTATGGTTCTTGCAACGGAAAATCCCATTGAACAGGAAGGAACATATCCTCTGCCGGAAGCTCAGCTTGACCGTTTTATGATGAAAGTTCTTGTGGAGTATCCATCAAAAGAGGAAGAAGCTGAGATACTTAAAAAGATATATGATATAGATCCTAAAAAGATTAATCCTGTTATGACGGCTGAGAAGCTTTTTGAAATAAGAAAAATAATAGAATCTATTTATGTTGATGATAAGATTTTATCTTATATCGTATCATTGATTGACTTTACGAGAAGACCGAATGATAAAATGAAAAAGTATATTGAATTCGGTGCAAGCCCTCGCGCAAGTATTGCTTTGATGAAACTTTCAAAGTGCGCGGCCTTTTTTGCAGGCAGGGGATTTGTAACGCCTGATGATGTCAAAGAAGTTGCCTATGATGTTTTACGGCATAGAATAATACTTTCTTATGATGCTGAAGCTGAAGAAATTAAGACAGATACAGTTATCAAACTTATACTTGATCAGGTGGAAGTCCCATGAGTTCCTCTGCCGGCGGACTTCTTAAGAAAATAAATATCAAAGTTAAGCGAAAGCTTAATACCGTATATTCGGGGAAATACCGTTCTGCCTTTAAAGGAAACGGTATACTGTTTGAATCACTTCGGGAATATAATTTCGGAGATGAGATTAAGTCGATCGATTGGAATGTTTCGGCTAGATCAGGGAAGCTGCATGTAAGAGAATATACTGAAGAACGCGAACTTAATTTTGTTATTGCCTGCGATGTTTCGGCTTCAATGAATTTTGGTTCTTCCGTTCAAAAAGCCGAAGCGGCTCTGGAGTTTGCAGCTGTTATATTGAAGCTCGCCGAGTATAATAACGATTCAGTCAGTGCGGCACTTTTTTCGGATTCTGTTGAATATTTTTTTAAACCTAAAAAGGGTTCCCGTTTTGCCCAGCGTATACTTGATAAAATGATGAATTTTTCGCCTAAAAGCAGTCATACCGATGTTAATGAACTTTGCAGATTTCTCAATAATACTTTGAAGAAACGCAGTATAGTTTTTATCATTTCGGATTTTCTTGATGATTCGTTTGATAGAAATTTAAAAATTCTGGCAAGACGTCATCAGCTGATCCCGGTTAAGGTTAGCGATGTTTCTGAAAAACTAATCCCTTTTGGCGGAATAATTGAGTTCAGAGACAGTGAATCAGGAGAGCAGTCAATAAGTGACGGCATAGTTCCTTTTGATTCTGATGAATTGAGATATTTCAGCGTGCTTGATCTTTCAACGGATGAAGATCCTCTATCTTCTACTGTAAAATATTTTGAAAAGAGAAATAAAGGAAAGGTTTCACGATGGTGAGAATATTTTTCTTTTTAACCTCTTTTTTACTGTTTTCCTCGGTTTTGTCTGCTGAAATAATTTCTAATACAGATAAAACTTCTGTGCGTGTTGCCGATAAAATAATCTATACAGTTGATTATTCCTCACTTCCAGAACTCTTTGTTACGCTTCCCGATTCGAAATATTATTATACTGATGATGATAAAGAGATTCCGTTTTATGAAATAATTACTTCTTATAATGATGATACTAAAAAGATTGTAACTGTTGAACTATGTTTTTATAAGACTGGAGTATATGACTTATTTCTTGTTGAGTTGCGTGATAATGAAAAAAATTTGATAGGATACAAGCCGCCTCAAATTGAAGTTATCGCAGTAAACAAGGAAGGCAAATTTGAGGAGGATGAGGACTTTATAAAAGCATCCGGATATCCAGTGAGATTGATTCTTTTAATAGCTGCTTCCATAATACTTTTGGTTATTTTGTTTTTTCTCATCAGATATATTTTGCGTCGCAGAAAACGGTCAAAATTGAAGAAGGAAATTCCATTAGTTGTTTTCCAAAAACGGATAAAGAAATTAAATGTTAAGAACATCACGCAGGAATCTTTTGCCGATACGTTATCTTTCGCGTTTAGGGAGTATATAACAGGTGAGATCGGATTCAATGCATCTGAAATGACATCATCCGAGATTATTGATGAGCTGACAGACAGAGAGAAAATATTCAAGAATGAAAAGCACCGTGATGAACTTATGAAAGTTATGAGAATGTGGGATATGATTAAGTTTGCCGAAGCGGAATTTTCTTCAGAACTGCTATCTGAGAATTTTGAAAAATGCCGTTCTTTTGCTGAAATGATTGCGAGGGAAAGAGAAAGTGCCTGAGTTTAAAAATGCTGTATTTCTTTTGCTTTTACTGCCGGTCGCGGCATATTATGTTTATTTCCGATCTAAGATTTTATCGGAGAGTTCAGTTTTATTTCCGTCAGGGAAAATGATTAAAAAGAAGAAATCAATTTTCCGGAAAACTTATCTCACTGTTCCCCTTATGCGTTTTCTAGCTCTTTTTTTCGCCGTAATCGCTCTTGCCCGTCCGGGAAAGGGAGTGAATTATACCGAAATCGAAAATTACGGTGTCGATATAGTTATTGCACTGGATCTTTCTCCATCAATGCAGGGCATGGATTTGCAGCCTAACCGATTGAGTGCGGCAAAGGAAATTGTTTCCCGTTTTATTGCAAATCGGGAAAATGATAGAGTCGGTCTTGTTATTTTTGCGGGAGAAGCCTATTTGCAGGCGCCGTTAACTTCAGATAAAGAAATTATCCGTGAAATAGTTTCTGAAACCGATTTTGATTCAGTCGAAACTGACGGAACTGCAATAGGCGAGGCGATTGTGATGAGTGCCGCCAGACTTAAAGACAGTAAAGCGCAAAGCCGTGTAATATTGCTTTTGACTGACGGAGTAAATAATAGGGGAGTTGTTGATCCTGGTACTGCTGCTCTTGCGGCGAAAGAACTAGGAATTAAAATATATTCAGTTGGTATAGGAAAAGACGGAAAAGTTGCATATCCTACAGGTAACGCTATTTTTTCTAAACGTTATGTTCAAAATGAATTTGATGAGAAACTTCTTAAAAGCATTTCTGAGCAAACAGGCGGAAAATATTACCGTGCAGCAGATAAGGATTCTTTTGAAAAAAGTATTTCGGATATTAATATGCTTGAGAAGAGCCGTTATAAGGTCAAAAAATATTATGATTTCGAAGATAATTTTTTCCCGTTTCTTGCCGCGTCGGTAATTTTCTTTTTTGCTGAAATAATTCTTCGATCAGTTGTTTACAGGAAAATACCATGATATTTGCAAACAGCAGTTACCTTATTCATATAATTATTTTTTCTGCTGCGTTATGCGGTTTCATAGTTTATTATGCTTTTTTCAGGCGTAAAATGACTGAAAGACTGTTTGGAGATTTCCGGCGAGTCGGCGGAAGAAAAAGAATTCTTGCTTCAGAAATAATTTTTGGAATAGCCGTGATTCTTTCATCTGCGGCACTACTGCGCCCGCAGTACGGCGATGAACTTACAATGCGTCCTGTAAAAGGTAAGGACGTTGTTATGGTTATTGATGTAAGCAGAAGTATGCTTGCTGAAGATGTTTTCCCGTCCCGCCTTGAAAGAGCAAAGGAAGCTGTTAAACTTTTAAGACAAAATGCGTCTGGACGTTATGCAATTATTATATTCGCAGGTGAAGCATTTATGCTTTGTCCCCTTACGGATGATTCGGAAGCATTTTCAGCTTTTATCGATTCAATTTCTACAAAATCTATTGGTATCCAGGGAACGGATATCGGAAAGGCCCTCGATAAGGCTTATAAGCTTATTGCTAAAAAGGAACTCGCTGATAAGTTTGTGTATCTCATTTCAGACGGTGAAGATCATGGAGGGAATGCGGCTGATGTAGCGGAAAAACTTAAGTCAGATGGAATCACCGTTTATACTTCTTCAGTCGGTAAAGATTCCGGTTCAGCTGTTTATCTTAATGAAGAAGATAAACAGGTACTGCGCGGTGATGATGGCGAGGTTATAGTCTCAAAGGCTGATTTCAAAACGCTTAAAAATATTGCTGCTATTACAGGCGGGAAGTATTTTGATATTAACGATTCTTATTCGGCTGTTTTTGAGATTGCAGAAAAAATTAATGATTCAGGCAAACAAAAATCTTCGCGTCTTGTTAAGAAGAAGAAAGAGAAGTATCAATATTTTGTTTTTTGCTTTTTTCTATTATTGTTTTCTGAGAGCATTATGTGGAGATTTAAGAAATGAAAAAAATACTAATTTGCTCCGTATTATTTTTAGCGTTTCTTGATCCGTTTAAGGACTTTAACGAAAAAGGAATTGAAGCATTCGGAAGGGGAGAATACGAGAAGGCACTTGAGTTATTTGAAAAAGCTTCTTCATACTCTGCACCGGACACTTCAATGGCTGCGCTTGAGTTTAATAAAGCAAAAGTGTATGCTGCAATGAAAAAAGAAAATGAAGCAGTTGACTGTTATATGAAAGCTGTTTCGGCGGGTGATGATGAAATTAAAAAGAAATCTTTTTTCAATATGGGAAATATATACGCGAAAAGCGGAAGAAAAAAAGAAGCCGCAGAGAATTACATTGCCGCATTGAAAGTTGACCCTGAATACGACAAGGCGAGAAAGAATCTTGAATATCTTTCTATGAATAATCAGAATAATGATGATAATCAAAATAATCAGGACAAGAAAGACAATCAGAATAATCAGAATAATCAGAATAGCAGTGGAAATGGTAGAGATAATAAAGACAAAAACAATGGCGAAAATAAAAAAGATAAGGACGGAAATAATGGTTCAAAACCAGAAGGCGGGAATGCACAGCAAATAGACAAAAAACTTCTTGATTCAATTCTTGAAAGCATGAAGAAAAATCCAGTGAGGAAAAGCAAAGGTGAAGGTCTTGATGGTTTCAGTTCTGAAAAAAATTGGTAATTTGGCTTTTTTGTTATTTCTCCTTCCGCAGTTTCTTGTGTCAGCGGAATTGGATGTTAAAGTTGAAAATGATTTTTTCGGCGGTTATACTCTTTCAGTAAGCTCAAAAAACTCTGAGCAAATGGAACCTGGCAGTGAACCGGTTTGTATCGGTGCGAAAGCTTTATATGCCGGAGTGTCCAGAAATTTCAGCTGGATAAATGGAAAAAGTTCATCCAGTCTGTCTCTACAGTACAGAATAATTCCCGACAAGGACGGCAAAGTTGTAATTAAACCTTTTGATGTAATTGTTGACGGTGAGAATTATCGGACAAAGGAAGTCAGTTTTAATGCAAAAAGTCACGTTTCACGGCGTAGTATTTTTGATGAAGATGATGCGGCAGTTGAAACTGAAATCATTCCGCGTATCGAAATAGCGGACAGGAAATACTATGTTGGAGATGCAGTTTGTCTTAGGTATCTTATTCTTTCATCCGGTGATGGAGATATCTCAGTAAACGGACTGAATGAAGCTCCAAAGGCTGAAGGGTTTTACTCAAAAGAATTTATTCTGCCTGAAGCTTCGGAAGATGTCGTTGTTAATGGAAAAAAATACCGCGCATGGACGGCTGTAAATTTTGTTTTTGTTCCGCTGAAACCGGGAGAATATGATATCGGCGGCGGAAGTGTTATTTTTTCATTTGATTCGGCAAACCTTTTCAGGTCTTTTCAAAACCGTGAATTAAAATTTCCCATGAAGAAGATTAAAATATCATCTTTGCCTGACGGCGCCCCTGATGATTTTGCCGCCGCAGTCGGAACATTTTCTATTACGGGAGAAGCCGGAAAGACTGAAGCAAGAGTTCATTCCGAAATTCCGCTTACTCTTCAGTTGAAGGGTTCGGGAAATTTTTTTACAATAAAAGATCCTGTAGTAGAAAAAAATGATAATTATCAGATTGTTATAAAAGGTGATGAACCTCAGATTGATTTGAAAGATTATGTTTTTTCGGGAGTCAAAAAGTATAACATAAGCATTATCCCGCTAAAAAAGGGCCGTCTTGATGATTTGAAAATACATATGTCTGTTTATGATCCCATGGTGTCAAGATATGTAAAACTGGAGTATGTACTTCCTGATTATGATATAGCTGATTCAAAATCTGAGAAACTGACTGAAGACAAATCGGATAAAGTAAGTGAATCTGATCCGAGAATGATTATATTTGTATTAATCACGGTTTTGATTATTGTTTTTGCCGGAATGATATACTTTAGAAACAGAAAAATTGTCAGAACTGATTCTGTTAAAGTTAAAATTGAAAATAAATCAAAAGTATCAGTTGATAATGAAAAATCTGATTCAGTGATAAGCGATCTAAAAAAAATATCTTCTGGAAATGCAGACATTCAGGAGACATTAAAAATTCTTTATTATGTTCTGAATAATTTAAGTATTAGGGGAATTGAGATAAAAACTGAAAAAGAATATCTCGACAGTGTGCGTTTCGGCGGTGTTAAACCTGAAACAGAAATGCTGAAAACTATAGCTGAGAAGTTTCTCAAACTTGTTTAGGGCAGTATTTCTGCAGGATTAATATTTTATTCTCCGATGAAATCTATTTGCGTTTTCATTCCTGAGAGGTATTCGGAATCGGGATAAAGTATTTCCATTGTTTTTAGGGATTTTTCGGCACCTTTTTTGTCGGGAATCAATGCATGGCATTGAAAAATATAAAAGAGAATATTGTCGCCGGTTGTTCCTATTGAAGCAGATTCTTTTAGATTTATTTTTTTAAATGTTTCGTATGCTTCTTTGTAAAATTTTTTTGAATAGAGTTCAAGGCCTTTGTGGTAATTTTGAGCGGATTCGCCCTGAGAAGAAAATTTCTCTTCGATAGCTTTAAGTGAACTTGAAATAGTGATTTTATTTTTTTCACGTTCTTTTAAGTTTTCGGATGAAAGTCTGATGTAGGTTTTTACTGCCGTATAATAAACCGAAGACGGATATTTTTGAAGAAAGGCTTCTCCTTCAAGAATCACTTCGGAATATTTGTTGAGACCGTTCAGTGCTGCAATTATATAATAATTTATAAGTTCGGAGCTTTCCATTATGTAGCCTTCGGGAATTACCGGCGGATTATTCCTGTATTTTACGGAAATTTCATAAAGCATTGTATATTTCATTGAAGAAACATAGGTTGTTGTGAGCTTCATGAAATTATTCCATGTCATGGGCTGATTTGCATTTTTTGAAATTATTTCTTCTCTTGTTTTGTCATAATCTGACATGCGTTTTTCGAGATCTTTTAGCGCATTCTTGAACACTTGATAATCCGGATTACTCTCAAGCAGTTTTTTAAAAAGTTCAGCGGCTTCTGAGTGTTTTCCGCGGTCTTTCATATCAAGAGCATTGCCGAAAAGTTTTGCTGAATTGATTGATATTTTGACAGGACTTGATGATTTCATTTGTGTAATATCAATTGAAGGATATATTTCTTTTAGAGAAGCGGCTGTTGAGAGTGTAAAGTTATTAACAAGTTCACCGATATTATCGGTTGTTCCCGAAACGGCACCGGCTTTTAAAATTAAGCCCTTTTCGGTATCGATTATTTTATAAGTAACGGTACATTTGCTGTCTGAAACAAGATATGTGCCGTCTATAATAGTTTTTGCGCCTAACAGTTTTCCGATTTTAGGGGCTGTTGTTTCATCGACAATTCCCGTCATTGATAGTTCTGTTTCATTTAAAAGTTTTTCAAGTGAATTTCTTTCAATGAGAGAAATTCCTTTAATCCGGAAAAGTTCGGCATATGAAAATTCCGTAAGAGCTTTACCTATGTAATTGTTGTCAGAAGATTTTCCGGAAGATTCTTCCAGATTTGAAAAGTATAATAATGATACAGTTATATTTTCATTTTGTGAAAAAAGTGATGAACAAATTATCAAAAACAGTACAGATAGTATTTTCATGCTTGAAGCCTCTTTTCAGCAAATTAATCTTTGAGAAAAATGTCAAATATGAAAAGAAATGATGCATTGATTTATAGTTTTTAACCCAAAAATAATAAAGTTTTAGATAAAGAGAGAGCTTATAAGCCCTCTCTTTATCGGATTTAGTCGGCAAGAACTGCGGCAAGCGGTTTCGGAGCAAGCGAAATCTCGGAAGAATTTGCTTCAGAGCAATTTTTTGCCCACACGTAAAAGCAGGTAAAATATGTAATTTTAAGATATCCTGAAAGACCCCAGAATATGTTCAGCATCAGGAAGAAAGAAATTCCGCCGAGAATAACACTGAATCCTGAGAGAAAATAAAAAGAACCGAAAGCCAGTGCAGTAAAAATGATGTTCATTACCCATGTCGCAAGTCCCATACCGATAACACCGATTCCAACCTGAGTCGGATCTTTTTTCATAAAGTTTTTAGAGCTTGAGAAAGCTTTAAAAAATCCAAGTTCTTCTATCACCATTGCAGGCATGACAAAATATGTGGCAGTTGTCCATATTGCGTGAACAATGTTCAATATTATTCTTCCGACGAAGTCATCACGTTCTTCCGCATAAGTTGCCAAAAGATCAATAAATGCTGAAATTGAAGCGAATATCAAAATTCCTGAAAAAGATTTAGATGTTTTGGAAACTGCTTTTTTGAAATCAGGTTTACCATTAGTTACAAGATCGTAAATAAGACAGGCTGTTATGCCGTTGTTGAAGTAATCATTGAAATAAAGGATGATTAATCCGATTAGTAAAATAACATAAAGCAGTGTTGCATTTGAAACAAAATACATCCCGACTGTCAGAGCAATACTGAAAAAGACTCCGATAATAACATTTAAAAAAAGCGGTTTTAAAAGAATCTTGTTGTTTTTTATCATTCCTAAAACCTGAAACATGAACTTGAATACTCTTAAGTATTTTTCCATAAGAACTCCTTAATAAATTGTTTGTAATTTTAATTCTGTTTTACTTTGTTTCATATAAATACAAAGATTTGCTCTATTATTAAATTATTTAGACTCCCCCCTCTCTCGGTAAAACCGAAATTTAATGATTAATCAATGTCATTTATTTCTGTAATCTGTAAGAACAATAATATGTATAGTTCTCTTGACTGTTACATTTTAAATAAAATCATTTATAGCGCAAGAACTTTTTAAATTATGCTCTATCCCTTCAATTTTTTTTAATTTATAACCGGTTATAAATGGGCAATGTTTTTCGGCTAGCTTCTATATGTTTTAAACAATTATCTGACTGCAAAATGTTACCTTGGCAAAAAAATATTGAGTTGAAGTGTTTTGATTATATAATTATAATTTTCAGTAAAGATTATTTATTCTTGACACAATAATTCCAGCGACATTTTTTTAAATTTGCCAAAATTACTTTTGTTGCTATAATCATTGTATTTAAAACTGAGTTGTGGAGAGTTATTAATGAAGGGTGCGAAAATTCTCATTGAATGTCTTGTTAAGGAAAACGTTGAGGTTATGTTCGGGTATCCCGGCGGGGTCGTAATACCTATTTTTCATGAGCTGTTCAATGCGCCTTTGAAATTCGTACTAACACGGCATGAGCAGGGTGCTGCGCACATGGCGGACGGATATGCCAGAGCCACAGGAAAACCGGGGGTACTTCTTGTTACAAGCGGACCTGGAGCGACAAATATAATAACTGGGCTTGCAACTGCATATATGGATTCTGTTCCGATGGTAGCAATTACCGGGCAGGTTTCGACTGAAATGATCGGAAATGATGCTTTTCAGGAAGCCGATGTTACAGGTATAACTCGTCCTATTACCAAGCATAATTATCTTGTTCAGGATATTAAAGATCTTCCTCGTATAGTTAAGGAAGCTTTCTATATTGCTACTACAGGAAGACCAGGGCCCGTTCTTATTGATATTCCTGTAAATATTTCAAATGCTGAAGGCGATTTCGTATATCCGGATTCCGTAGATATCCGTGGTTATAAGCCCAATTATAAAGGGCATCCTGTTCAGATAGAAAAAGCATGTCAGCTTATAGAACATGCGAAGAAGCCTGTCGTTTATGCGGGCGGAGGAGTGATTTTATCAAATGCTTCTGATGAACTCCGTGAATTTGTTAATAAAACAGGTATTCCTGTAACAACAACTCTTCTTGGTTTGGGGGCATACCCTGAAACGGATTCTCTTTCGCTTCAGATGCTCGGTATGCATGGTACTTATTATGCGAATAAGGCTGTTCATGATTCGGATCTTCTGATTGCAATCGGTGCGCGCTTTGATGACCGTGTAACAGGAAAAATTTCAGAGTTCATTCCGCACGCCAAGGTAATACATATTGATATTGATCCGGCAAGCGTTTCGAAAAACATTATCGTTGATGTTCCGATTGTCGGTGACTGCAAAAATGTTTTGGCAGAGATAAACGCTAAGGTTAAAAAGCCTTCGATTCAGCCGTGGATAGATCATATAGAATCTTTCAAAAAGTCTCATCCGCTTCAATATTCCAACAGTTCGGATGTAATAAAGCCGCAATTTGTCATAGAGAAGCTTTATGAACTTACTGAAGGAAAGGCTGTAATTACGACAGAGGTAGGACAGAATCAGATGTGGGCTGCTCAGTTTTATAAATACACTGAACCCAGAACATTTATTTCTTCAGGCGGATTGGGAACAATGGGATATGGTCTGCCTGCCGCTATCGGCGCTCAGTTCGGAATGCCTGAAAAAAGAGTAATTGATATCGCGGGAGACGGTTCAATTCAAATGAATATTCAGGAGCTTATTGTTGCAGTTCAGTACAGGCTTCCGGTTATTATTGCGATTTTAAATAATGGTTTTCTCGGAATGGTGCGCCAGTGGCAGCAGCATTTCTATGACAAGCGCTATTCGCATACATGTATAAAATGCGCACCTGATTTCGTCAAACTTGCCGAAGCATACGGCGCAGAAGGAATAAGAATTGATTCTCCTGATAAGGTTGAAGCTGCCATCAATAAGGCATTATCAATAACTGACAGACCGATCATTCTTGATTTTCTCGTTGATCCTGAAGAAAATGTGTATCCTTTTATGCCTGCGGGCAAAACAATCAATGAAACAATCATGAGGGAATTAGCATGAGTCAGCACGTCCTATCGGTAAAAGTTGAAAATCAGTCGGGTGTTCTCGCGCGCGTGGTTAATCTTTTTTCTGCACGCGGATATAATATCGATTCGCTCTCTGTCAGCAAAACTGAGGATGACGACATATCATGCATAACAGTTGTTGTTAACGGTGATGACCGGGTTATTGAGCAGGTAAAAAAACAGCTGAATAAACTGATTGATATAATAAAAGTTACAGATCAGCCTAAGGAATATTCGTTTCAGCGTGAAATCGTAATGCTGAAGCTTCAGCTTTCATCATCAAAACGTATTGAAATATTTCAGATAGCCCAGACTTTCAAGGCATCGATACTTGATATTACCCAGAAGTCCATTACACTTGAATATCTCGGCTCACCTGAACAGCTTGATATTTTCATAGAAATTCTTAGACCTTATGGAATAAAAGAGCTGAACCGCAGCGGAAGAATTTCTTTTCCCAAAGACTGATGGAAAAGACTCTCGGAATTGATAATGAACTGATTTTATATATCCGCGGATTTTCAAAAGAAAGTCCGCATCTCAAAAAAATCCGTAACGATAATATTTCTCATCCGCAGACGAAAATGTTTATTACGCCTGAACAGGTGTCTTTTATTACTTTTTTGATAAGGTCGAAAAAACCTTCATTGATAATTGAAATCGGAACATTTCTGGGTTACAGTGCGGTCGCAATGGCAGATGCGATGCCTGAAAACTGCCGTATCATCACTATTGAAAAAAATGAAACTAATGCGGAGACTGCAAAATCATATTTTGCGGATTATGGATATTCGGACAAAGTGAATCTTTTGTGCGGAAAAGCATCCGATGTTCTCAACGATTTGAGTAAAGATTATTTGTCAGAGGCCGGAATCATTTTTATTGATGCCGACAAAAAAGGTTATATAGATTATTACGAAAAATCCATCAAGCTTCTTGAAAAGGGCGGAATAATTATTGCTGATAATGTTTTATTCTACGGCAATGTCGCCGATGAATCTGACAAGTCTCAGACAACCGAAGCGATACGGAACTTCAACAATCATGTATTTTCCGATGAACGCGTAAATGCATGTATTGTTCCGATCGGCGACGGACTTCTTCTTGCAGAAAAAAAATAAGATTTACATTGTTTCTTTTTTTATGCTTGATCAATAGTACTTGGAATAATTTTTATCCGTTGCAGCTTCATAAATTGTTGATATGCTTATTTTAGATTCTGGAAGTTATAAAAAATAATCCAGCCGAATAATAAACTATTTTAAGACCGTAGATTAAAATTATAGAGGAAAACATGATTAAATTTATTAATATTAATAAAGCTTTTACCGGTCAGGTTCTTTTTGAGGACATGAGTTTGAGCGTTAATCAAGGAGAAAAGCTCGGGCTTGTCGGAAGGAACGGACATGGAAAATCCACTTTATTTCAGATGATTCTCGGCAATGTTGAAGCCGACTCCGGAACGATTTCCATTCCAAAAGGATATAAAATCGGTCATCTCGAACAGCATTTAAAATTCACTAAACTTACTGTATTGGAAGAATGTTCGCTTGGACTTCCTGCCGGAGAAGAGTATGAGACTTGGCAGGTTGAAAGAGTTTTATCGGGGCTTGGTTTTTCAGAAGAAGACATGCAGAGATCTCCGCATGATTTTTCGGGCGGATATCAAATCAGAATGAATCTTGCAAAGCTTCTAGTTTCTAATCCTGATATGCTTCTTCTTGATGAGCCGACAAACTATCTCGACATTGTAGCGATCCGCTGGCTTGAAGAATTTCTCAATGAATGGCCGGGAGAGTTTATGCTCATTACGCATGACAGAAGTTTTATGGACAGTGTTGTAACACATACAGCGGCGATCCACCGCAGAAAGGCCCGAAAAGTCGAGGGAGATACCGAAAAATTATATGCTCAGATTAATCAGGAAGAAGAGATATATGAAAAAACGCGTTTGAATGAAGAGAAAAAACGCCGTCAGGAAGAAGTTTTTATCGCGCGCTTTAAGGCAAAGGCTAGTTTCGCAAGCAGGACTCAGTCAAGAGTAAAGAAGCTTGAAAAGCAGGGCGAAATGAAAGCACTCGAGTCGATTGAAGATTTGGAGCTGTATTTCAACAGCGCGAAATTTGAAGCAAGCCAGATGATGACAATAGAGAATCTCTCTTTTTCTTACGGAGAGAACGAACCGCGTCTAATCGAAGATCTTTCTTTTTCAATCGGAAAACGCGACAGAGTATGCATCATCGGTAAAAACGGAAAAGGAAAATCAACGCTTCTTAAACTTCTGGCGGGTGAGCTTCGACCGGTTGATGGAAATGTTTCGAGACATCCATCGCTTCAGCAGGGATACTTCGGGCAGACGAACAAAATCGCGCTTAATGACAACAAAACCGTTACTGAAGAAATTAAAAGCGCCGACCGGCTTTGTACTGATGCGAAAGCCCGTGTAATTGCAGGCGGACTCATGTTTTCCGGTGATAATGCGCTCAAGAAAATCAAGGTGTTGTCAGGCGGAGAAAAAAGCCGTGTGCTTCTCGGTAAAATTCTGGTAATGCCTGCTCATATTCTTTTTCTTGATGAGCCGACAAATCATCTTGATATGCAGTCGTGCGATTCACTTATTGAAGCGATTGATAATTTTGACGGATCTGTAGTAATGGTAACTCATAATGAAATGCATATCAGAAGTGTTGCAACGAAACTTATTGTTTTTGATAACGGCTCAGTAACGGTATATTCCGGAACGTACGATGAGTTTCTTTCCGATGTCGGCTGGTCAGACGAAGATTATCGGTAAAAAAAGATTGACAATATATGCACGATAGCGCATATGTGCATGTATGAAGCAATGTTATGAAAAGTTCAAGGCTCTCGGAGAAGAAACCCGTTTCCGTATAGTGGCTGTGCTGGCAAAGAGCGGAAGAGAGCTTTGCGCATGTGATATTATTAATTCGCTTGGGAAAGCTCAGTATACAATTTCCAAAGCCATGTCCGTTCTTGTCGGTTCGGGTGTTGTTATCGAACGGCGTGAGGGTAAAATGATGATGTATTCGATTAATAGCAAAGATATGCAGGTTAAGGCTTTGCTTCAGGCAGTTAAAATTGTATCAGATTCTCAATGCGGAGTAAAGGAAGATTATGATAGATTAGCAGGCTGTCTATCATCCGGGGTGAAAGTTAAATGAAAGGAATATTTTTTTAATTAAAACATGCACATGTGCGCATAAGTGCAAATATAAAATGCAACAATAAAGGAGGTTGCCATGAAAAAAGCAGCGATAATCGGAGCAGGAAGAATAAGCAGAATTATTCTTGAAGGTCTCAAAAGAAAGAATGAAATGTTTGAAGCGGTTAATGTATTCGATATTAATCAGCAAGCGGCGCAAAGTATTAAGGAAATAGTTCCTTCTGCAGAAGTATTTAAGTCTGCGAAGGAAGCTGTAAGCGGGGCAGATATTGTTTTTTTGGCGGTTCACCCGCCTGTTTTTGCTGAAACCGCAAATGAATTATCGGGTGTTCTGAAGTCAGATACAGTGTTATTGTCACTTGTTCCTAAAATACGGATTTCAAAAACTATTGAATCCTTCGGCGGATTACAAAATGTGGCGAGAATGAATCCTAATGCTCCGTCAATAGTAAATGCCGGTTATAATCCGATATCTTTTTCTGAAGGATTTGACAGCGCTAAAAAGATAGAATTAATCAAGAAGCTGTCAGTACTGGGAAATATGCCTGAAGTTAAAGATGACCTGATTGAGGCATATGCTGTAATAACGGCTATGGGTTATACTTACTTGGATTATCAGTTAGCTGAACTTTTTGATCTTGCCAAAGAATTCGGGATTAGCGAGAATGAAGCCCGTGATGCAATTCAGAAGCTTGCCGAGGGAACTGCAAAGGGTGTAACGGCAGAGAATAGAGTTCAATATGATTTTCTGAATCTTGTTCCTGTTAGACCGCTTTCAGGTATTGAAGAAAATGTAAAGAATGAGTACCGTGAAAAACTTAGAGAAAGATTTAAGATGCTTACTAATTAATGATATGATCGATATCATTAATTAGTGATGCGGTAATAAAAACTCTCCTAAAAAGGGGAGTTTTTATTATAAGAGAATAAGCTTTAAACTCCGATAATGAAGAGACTGTTTTTTTCGGAAGGATTTTATGATTAGAAAATATTTCTTGGTTTTTCTTGCTCTCTTTTCGTTTCCTATATTTGCTGAAGATGAAGAAATATCAGCCGGAATTTATACGATAAATTCACCGACTGCATTTACATTGCCGAGAGCTGGATTTGACGTGTCGATGCTGGCTTATGACCGCGGAGGAATGGAGTTTAAGACAATAGTCGGTGTTCATGACGCTATTTTTATAGGTGTTTCACTTGATGTTGATCATGCAGTCGGAAAGGAAAAAGCTGACGCAAATACTCCGGGAGTAGTGGCTAAACTGAAACTCACCGACGGATGGGATTCCTTTCCTATATCGATTGCGCTCGGTTATGATTCATTTTATATCGGTGCATACGGTAAAGTTGAAAGCAGCGGAAGACGCAATGAATATGCATCATCGAAATACAATAGAAAGATTTGCGGTCCGTATTTTGCAATTACCAAACCGCTGTTTGCATTCGGTTCAGAGCAGTATCTGACTTTCGGCATGCGTCTTCCGGTTCAGCCTGATTACGTACCGAAAGATGCTACATATTTTGCATCGCTTGATATTCCGCTTGGAACTATGTTTGCTTTTAAGGCAGAAGGCGAAAAGGTGTACTATAATTTTAAAAGGAAAGAAGAATGGCTTGGAAATCTGGGGTTAAAGATGAATTTTACTCCGAATGCAGGAGTCATGCTTGCAGTAATTTTTCAGGACGATGAAACTCCGTGCCGGATTCTGAAGGTCGAATATGCTTCATCATTTTAATAAAACATTTTTGTGTCTGATAATTCTATCATGCGGAACTTTGTTCTCTATGGAGAAACGTATTATATCCGTCAGAAATTCATCTGGTGCAGTAATTAAAATTCAGGTTGAAATTGCACAGAACAATGCCGAGCGGACCAGAGGTTTGATGGGCAGATCGGGTTTAGATTCAGGTTCAGGAATGCTTTTCATTTTTCCGCGTGAACAGTATCTGAATTTCTGGATGAAGAATGTTTCTTTTCCTTTGAGTATTGCATATATTGATTCAAAAGGAAAAATTCTTCAGATAACTGACATGAAGGAAAATAATGATGTTCTGACATATCCTTCCAGAAATCCTGCCAGATACGCGCTTGAAGTAAATAAAGGTTTTTTTGAAAAGAATCAGATCGTCGAAGGTTGTTTTGTCGACATCAGATCATACGGAAATAAATGAAAAAAGAAAAGATCATTCTTGTCGGATTGATAGGAACTTCCAACGAAAAAACTGCTGCGGAGTATTCGATTTCAGAATTGTCCGAACTTGTAAAAACAACCGGGGGAGATGTTGTTTCCTCCTTCATTATTAAAAAAATGAGTATTGATCCGGCGCATATCATCGGAAGCGGGTGGCTTGAGACGATTAAAAAAGAGGCTGAGGATAAATCCGCTGACGCCGTTGTATTTGATATTAATAACATAAAAGCCGTTCAGTATAACAATATAGAGAAATATTTAGACATAAAGGTATTATCGCGCTGTGATGTAATTCTTGATATTTTTGCCTTACGCGCTTCGAGTGCGGAGGCCAAGATTCAGGTCGAACTAGCACAGTTGAATAACATGCTCCCGAGAATCCGCGGAAAAGGAATGGTTCTTTCAAGACTCGGGGGAGGAATAGGAACCCGCGGACCCGGCGAAACAAAACTTGAAACTGATAGACGCCACATTCAGCGCAAAATTCATAAACTGAATGAGAGCCTTAAAGCTATTGAGAAAACACGCTCATTGAAAAGAAAATCGCGTGAAAATGCCGTTAAAGTTGCTGTTGCCGGTTATACTAATGCAGGCAAATCATCACTTGTTTCATTGCTTTCAAAGAAAAATCTTTTCATTGAAAACAGACTTTTCGCTACGCTGGATTCATTTACCAGGGAAGTGTATATTTCTGATGACCGTAAAGTTCTGCTTACTGATACGGTCGGATTCATCCGCAATCTTCCGGCAACTCTTGTTAAAGCTTTCCGTTCGACATTTGAGGAAATATTATTTTCCGACATGGTAATTCATTTGATTGATTCATCAAATCCTAATTATTCGGAATGCATCAAGACTGTTGATGATGAACTTGCAGAAATCGGTTATACCGGAAAAGTGATAAAAGTATTCAATAAAACTGATTTAGCGGATAGTGAACTTCTTCATAAAATCAGCCTGGAATTTCCAGATGCCGTTTTTTGTTCAGTTAAAGAAAAAACAGGAATAGACGCTGTTAAAACTATGATTTCGGCTTTGTTTTAATTATTAATAAGGTACAACATTATTTTTCTTATAAGCATGGTTTAATAAAGAAATTTGTAACAAAAAAGACTTGAATTATACTTACTAATGCGGATAATTCCGTATCCCAAAAGGATAATATTATGGAGGAAAGAATGAGAAAAGTTTTTTTTGCGGCAGTTGCCGTACTATTGGTTTCAGGAAGCAGTGCTCTTTATTCACAGGGCCTTGAGGCAGGTTCGGTTAAATTCGGTCTCTATGGAGGAGGCGGGGTGAATTATGCAGCAGGTGAAGCTACAGGAAATGCTGAATCTGCTGCTGCGGGTTCATATTTTTTCGGTGTTAACGGTTTTTATAATATTTCTGATACAGGTTCGCTTTTTGCCGGTTTGGAATATTCTTACCGCCCTTACAAATTGGATTATGACAACGTTTTTGGAGAATATACTACGACATTAAAAGCAAAATTTATGGATGTTAATTTAGGATACCGTTTTACAAACTTTCAGGGTTTTTATTTTGATGCAGGTCTCTTTATCGGGACTCCTATGGGTAAATGGAAAACTAAAACCAGCGGTGATATTTCCGGGTCAGGTGAAGCTGAAAACAGTGACACTAAAACCGAAGTAGGACTTATGGTAGGTGCAGGATACCTTGTTCCTATAGCGGAGACAGCTGATTTAAATATTGGTGTTCTTCTTAAGAGATCATTTAAAAATGGATATGATGATAGTTATACTAAACTTAAATCCCAGCTTTTTGCAGTAAAAGCCGGTGTAGAGATGAAATTCTAATGAAATACGGCGGAGTTTTACTCCGCCGGTATTAAACCTCTTTCAAGCTCATTTTTGTGCCATTATTACCCCTTAAAGCCGAATTTTCCTTGACAAGCTCAAATATATGATTATTTTAAAACAGTCTGACTGGTAGAGGACTGATGATAATAGGAATATATCCCGGTACGTTTGATCCATTGACGAATGGCCATATGGATATAATAAGAAGAGGACTCAGGTTGTGTGACCGTTTAATTATTGCGGTTGCGGTAAACCTTTTAAAAAAGCCGCTTTTCTCTGTTGAGGAGAGGCTTGAAATGATTTCTGATTCGTGCAAAGATTTGGGTAATATCGAAGCAGTTTCTTTTAACGGGCTTCTTGTAGATTATTGCAAAGAAAATGGAGTGAATTTTATCATACGCGGAGTCAGAGATTCCGCCGATTTCGGCTATGAGCGCTCTATGGCGCTGATGAACCGGAGACTTCCAGGTGCTCTTGAAACCGTATTTATGGTTTCGGACGGGGAAAGTCATTTTTTATCTTCAAGCATGATTAGAGAAATCGCTTTTCTTGGCGGTGATGTATCCGCTTTCCTTCCTTCAAATGTCCTTCCTTTCCTTAATCGGAAGACCTCTCAGGCTTAACAGCTTATATTAGCTGTTAGTTAACAAAGAAATTAATCGGTTGAGGGGGAACTATGAATATCGGAATTATCCTCCTGGTTTCTGTTGCTACTGGTGTTGTAGGGTATATGGCAAGGTCGTATCTCGGCAAAATCAGGTTAAGATCTTCGGAGGCTCAGGCTCAAAGAATTATTCAGGATGCTAAAAGAGAGGCTGAGGCAAAACGTAAAGAATTGCTTCTCGAAGCCAAGGATCAGCTTCTTCAGGAAAAGAATCTTCTTGAAAAAGAAATGCGTGAGAGACGTCAGGAAATCGCAAACATAGAAAAACGATACATGCAGAAGGAAGAGAATCTTGACGCTAAAGTTAATCAGGTTGAGAAACGTGAAAAAGAAATTGAAACCAGAGAGTCGGATGTATCTGAAAAAGAAGCCGAACTCACAAAGGAATTCGAACGTTATTTGAAAGAGCTTGAGCGCATCTCGGGTCTGACACAGGATCAGGCAAAAGCTCAGCTTATGAAATCGCTTGAAGATAATGCCAGATTTGAAGCTTTAAAGATTGTAAACAAGATAGAAGAAGAAGCGAGAAGATCGGCAGATAAAAAAGCCAAAGATATCGTAATTCAGTCCATTCAGCGCAATGTGACAGAATTTACTTCAGAAAATACCGTTACAGCAGTGACATTGCCTTCTGATGACATGAAGGGAAGAATCATCGGACGTGAAGGACGTAATATCCGTACACTCGAGTCTCTCACCGGAGTGGATATGATCATCGATGACACTCCTGAGGTGGTTGTCATTTCGGGTTATGATCCAGTCAGAAGAGAAATCGCGCGGCTTGCACTTGAAAGACTTATTCAGAACGGGCGCATTCATCCTGCCCGTATCGAAGAGGTTGTTGAAAAAGTCAAACTTGAACTTGAAGAAAGCATGGTTGATGAAGGAGAAAAGTACGCGTTTGAACTCGGAATACCGGGTTTGAGCAGAGATGCTCTTCTTCACGTCGGAAAATTAAAGTATAGAACAAGTTATGGACAGAATGTTTTAAGTCACAGCATTGAAGTTGCGAATATCGCTGCAATCATGGCCGGTGAGCTTAAGCTTGATGTCCAGGTTGCTAAACGCGCCGGTCTTCTTCACGACATCGGAAAAGTAGCTGTTGTAGAAGGTGAAGGTTCGCATGCGCTTATCGGTGCCGACATGGCAAAGAAATACGGCGAAAGCGAGAAGGTTGTCAATATAATTGCTTCTCACCATAATGATAAGGAACCGGAGTCTTTTGAAGCTCTTATCATTCAGGTCGCTGATGCGATTTCAGCATCACGTCCCGGAGCAAGAAGAGAATCTCTTGAAAATTATGTTAAACGTCTTGAAGATCTTGAAAACATTGCTACAAGCTTCAAAGGTGTTGAGAAATGTTTTGCTATTCAGGCCGGACGTGAGATTAGGGTTCTTGTCTCTAATGATCTTGTAAGTGACGAGCGTGCACAGATTCTAGCTCGCGAAGTTGCCGGAAGAATTGAAAATGAACTCAAATATCCCGGTATAGTCAGAGTTACAGTTATCAGAGAAACAAGAGCTGTTGAGTTCGCGAAGTAATTTCAAAGTTCACTCCGTCATTTGTCGGAGTGAACTTTTAACTATATCAATGGGAGAATTCCATTGCTGTTAGATTCATTAAATTCTGTTGAAGATCTTCGCAAGATAAAAGTCGAGGATCTTTCTTCTCTTGCCGATCAAGTCCGCAGATACATGATTGATGTTGTCTCGAAAAACGGCGGACATCTTGCGCCTTCTTTAGGAGTTGTTGATCTTACAATAGCCCTTCATTACGTTTTTAACACTCCGTCTGACCGTTTGATCTGGGATGTCGGTCATCAGACCTACGCTCATAAAATATTAACCGGACGCAAAAATGATTTTCTTTCACTGCGGCAATTCGAAGGTCTTAGCGGTTTTCCGAAAGTCGCAGAATCGAATTTTGATTTATATGACACGGGACATACTTCTACATCGCTTTCTCTTGCACTCGGTGAAGCTGTTGCCAGAGATCTTTCGAGAAAGAAACATCGGGTTATCGCTGTTATCGGCGACGGTGCTCTGACCGGCGGATTGGCTTTTGAAGCTCTGAATAATATCGGTCATTTGAAAAAAGATATGATTATCATTCTAAATGATAATGAGCATTCTATTTCAAAAAATGTCGGTGCGATGTCGAAATATCTTACCGAACTCATTTCAGGTTCGGCATATAACCGTCTTGTAAGAAAAGTCAGAAAACTGTGCAGAAAAGTTCCGGTTATTGGAAAATATTTCCCTTATCTTTATGACAGAATCAGAATGGGAATAAAGAATATATTTGTTCCTGCAAACTTTTTTGAAGATTTCGGAATACGCTATTTCGGACCCGTTGACGGTCATGATATCGAACATATGATTCATATTTTTAAAAGAATCAAATCAATTAATTCCGGACCAAAAGTTATTCATGTTATAACAAAAAAAGGCTATGGATATAAATTTGCGGAGAAAGAGCCTGTTCGTTTCCACGGAACACAACCGTTTGATGTTGATACCGGAAAGGAATATGGGAAAAAGAAACTTTCTTTTTCGGCAGTTGCCGGGAAAACTCTCTGTTCACTTGCGGAGAAAGACAGCCGTATAGTTGCCGTTACTGCTGCAATGTCTACCGGTACCGGTCTTGACGAATTTTCAAAAAAATATCCTTCGAAATTTTTCGATGTCGGAATTGCCGAACAGCATGCGGTAACTTTCTGTGCGGCATTGGCAAAGAACGGATACAAACCTTATTTTGCAGTTTATTCTTCTTTTATGCAGAGGGCATTTGATCAGCTTATTCATGATGTCGCGGTGATGAATCTTCCTTCTGTCTTTCTTATAGACAGAGCAGGAATTGTCGGAGACGACGGAGAGACTCATCATGGTTTGTTTGATGTATCAGTTTTTAAAACAATACCTAATTTTGAATTACTGATTCCTTCAGACGGAGAAGACCTGCGGGATATGATATATTATGCAGCGAAAGCTGATCATCCGGTTGCAATACGTTATCCGCGCGGATTCTGCGGTATTGAGTCTGTTGACTGTACTAAATTCCGTAAATCAGATTTTTCACTTCCCCTCAAGCTGTCGTCTTCGAGAGATTTGGTTATTATAGCTTCTGCAGACATGAAAATCTGCGCTATGGAAGTTTCAGAATTGCTGACGTCCGCAAAAATTAAATCGGGAGTGGTATTGATACACTCTATTAATGCTCTTGATTCATCTGAATTTAGAGCGATAATTAAGAACGCGGATTTGTTTGCCGTGATAGAAAGTGAATATTCGCGAGGCGGATTATCGGAATCAATTCTTTCTATTCTTCCTGAGCAGAAACGAAGTAAAATGACAGCATCTTTCGGATTTCCACGAAAGTTTATCGAGCATGGTCCGGTAGATTTACTATATGATAAATACGGTCTTTCGCCCCAAAAAATAGCGTCAGACATAATTGAAAAGCTTAAGAAAAAATGAAAATCCGTCTTGATAAATATTTATTCGATGAAGGATTTTCTGACTCGCGAGAAAAAGCAAAAAATGAAATCATTGCGGGTTATGTTAAGCTTAACGGTGAAACTGTCAGAGATCCTTCTTTTATTATAAAGGATAATACCGAGATAACTATAGCCCGTCCTGAAAATATTTTTGTTTCAAGGGGCGGAGAAAAAATCAATAAAGCTCTTAAATATTTTTCGATTGATGTCAATGAATCTGTTTGCGCTGATCTTGGAGCATCTACAGGAGGATTTACCGATTGTCTGCTTCAGCGAGGTGCAAAAAAAGTTTACGCGGTTGATGTAGGTTACGGCCAACTTGATTACCGATTGCGTACGGATAAACGTGTTGTCGTAATGGAGAGAACAAATGCGAGAAATCTTTCTCGGGATCTTTTTGATGAAACAATAGATTTTTTTGTTTCAGATCTTTCTTTCATTTCCTTTACTAAAATATTTCCGGCTGTAAAACTTGTTTCGCCTTCTGCTCATGGAGTTTTTCTTTTGAAGCCGCAGTTCGAGTCTGAAGGGTTTGAGCTGAAAAAGGGTGTCGTCAGAAACGATGATGACAGATTAGCCATAATAAGAAAAACTCTGAATGAACTTTGTTCAATGGGTATGCTTGTTAAAGGTTTTACCTATTCGCCGATAAAAGGTCCAAAGGGGAATATTGAATATCTGGTTCATTATTCCATGCAGAATCCTGATAAAGAATTTGATGATGATATGGTATTAAATGCTTATAACGAGTCTTTATTATTGAATGATTAAAAATATAAAGCCGCTGTTTAGCGGCTTTAAGATATTATTTCATGTCGGCTTTTAATATTCTGTCAACGGCCTTATTAACATTTTCTCTGCTGTTGAAGGCGCTTATTCTGATATATCCTTCTCCGCATTTTCCGAAACCTGATCCCGGTGTGCAGACGACATTCGCTTTGTTAAGAAGCTTGTCGAAGAACTCCCATGAATCAGTTCCGGTTTCAACCCATATGTAAGGAGAATTGTCTCCGCCCGTACAGGTGTAGCCTGCTTTAGAAAGAGCTGTTTTAATTATTTTAGCATTTTCAAGATAGAAATCGATTATATCTTTGACCTGTTTTTTACCTTCTTCTGAATATACCGCTGCTGCGGCTTTCTGAACCGGATATGATACGCCGTTAAATTTTGTAGTGTGGCGTCTGTTCCAAAGCTGTAAGAGCTGTACAGGTTTTCCTTCTGATGTATATGCTACGCATTCTTCAGGTATTACCGTATAGGCGCATCTTGTTCCGGTAAAACCTGCAGTCTTTGAAAATGAACGGAATTCAATTGCGACTTCTTTTGCGCCTTCAATTTCGTAGATGGAATGAGGGATATTTTCGTCGCGGATAAAGGCTTCATAAGCTGCATCAAAAAGAATGAGAGATTTGTTTTCTTTAGCATAGTTTACCCATTCGGTAAGCTGCTTTTTTGTTGCGACTTCACCTGTCGGGTTGTTCGGAAAGCATAGATAAATCAAATCGACCTTTTCTTTGGGAAGTTCCGGTACAAAGCTGTTGGATTTATTACATTCAAGATAAACCAGTTTTTCATAACGTCCGTCCATGCTGATTCCGGTTCTGCCTGCCATTACATTCGTATCGACATATACTGGATAAACCGGATCCGGAATTGCAATCTTAATGTCGTCAGCAAAAAGTTCCTGGATGTTTCCAGTATCGCATTTTGAACCGTCGCTCACGAATATTTCATTCGGCTTAATGTCAGCTCCGCGTTTCTGGAAATCATTTTCAGCTATCGCTTTTCTCAGAAACTCATAACCCTGTTCAGGACCGTAGCCTTTGAATGATTTTTCATCAGCCATCTCATCAACTCCCTGATGAAAAGCTTTTACGACAGCTTCCGGAAGCGCTCGTGTAACATCACCGATTCCGAGACGGATGATTTCTTTGTCGGGATTTGCTGATTGAAAAGCGCTTACACGTTTCGCGATATCGGAGAACAGGTAACTTGCCTTAAGTTTTGAATAATTTTCGTTTATTTTTATCATGACGCACCTTTTAGAATATATGCGAATAATTTTTTATTTTGCTGATAATTGTCAACAATCTATTTGAGCCTTTTAAAAGATAAAAATATTAAATTTATGTTTGCCTATTAGAGCCGATCGGGGAAATTGTCGCAGATTGCAAATCAAATTCAGGAAACGGGCAATGAGAAGCATATACGAGAAAATATCAGAACACTACCGCGGAATAGAATATCAACACTTGTTTTTTTCGATTTTTATTCTGGGAGTCATTCTTTTCTACCGTATTTCGGCATACTTCATTTCAGGTTCTATTTATGCTGATTTTTCGACTGTCGGATTTCTGAATTATTTCATGTTGTCTTTTCCTGATGATGTATTCTCTGCGGCATTTTCTCTCGGTATAATTTTATTGATTGTGTCTTTGCCGAAGTCTCTACGTTTTATGCCTATTTTTTTGTGCGATATATTTGTCTGTCTTTTTGCGGCTTACCATATTTTCGCGCTGCAGTTCTTAAAAATATATGAAACATCTTTTCAGCTTTCATTTATCGGCGGTGAGCACTTTACGGGCATTCAGGGCATGCTTAGTTCCGCTGCAGCTGAAGTAACTTCTGGAACAGTTATTTCTTTTATTGCTGTTATTCTCATAGTTTTTGCTACGTCACTTTTTCTTATGGTCGCTGAAGCGAAGTCATCTCTTGATGCAAAAACAAAATATTTTTTTATATCAGTTTTGATTTATATAATGTCATTGATTCTTACTGTCGCGATTGCGTCACCGGCTGAAAAGGAAATCCTTGCGAAATACAAAATAAAGGCTCCACTTTATGAGCTTTCGATGAGTCCGTTTTCTTCATTGGCGTTAAGGTGTTTCAAGAAACCGGCAGTTCAGCCCGTTCCTGCTGCAGTTGAGACTGTTGTTTCATCATCAGAATTTCAAACGGATTCACTTGAGAGCAATAAGGAATATGATTTATCGAAAATAATTCCGAAAAATAAAAAATATAATATTGTCATATACCTGTTTGAGTCAACTGCATACAGTTATTACGGATTGAGATCAAATGGAAAATCTATGACGCCTGTAATGGAGCGTCTTGCGCAAAACGGTTTTTTAGCGGCCAATCACATAACTAATTATCCATTATCTGCAAATGCATTATTTTCAATTACTGCATCTGCTTATCCAATAATAGGAAAGGACATGGTTTTTGAGAAAAATCCGTCTATTCAGGTTTATTCACTTACTGAAGTGTTAAAGGACAACGGATACAGAACGTGCTATGTTCATACAGGCGATTTAAGTTATGCCGGTCAGATGAAATATCTTAAAAACCGAAAAATCGACCGCTTTATAACAGCAAGAGATCTAGCGAAGGACAAACGGTATAATAAAAAGCATGTAGGCTGGGCTATCGATGAACGGGCGATGATTGATCCTGCCGTTGATTTCATGAAGGAAAGCAGTGAGCCTTTTGTTGTAATCATGTCGCCGATGAATCCTCATCATCCGTATGCGGTTCCTGATGATTCGTTTAAAGTTGCAAAGCATGATCCTTCCGGAACTAAGCGCGATGAGATGTGGGAAAATTATCTTAACTCTCTGCATTATGCGGATTATGCTCTCGGTGAACTTGTTGATAAACTCGAAGCAGAAGGTCTCATGAGAGATACATTGTTTTTTATGCTTACTGATCACGGCGAGGCTTTTTATCAGCATCCGCAGAATTATAATCATCCTCTTTTCGTTTATGAAGAGAATATCCATGTTCCTTTTATAATTTATAATAAGGATTTGTTTAAAAACGGATACTATTTTGACGGAATAACCAGACATGTTGATATTCTCCCGACCATCACTGATATCATCGGTATCAAGGATGATAAACCCCGGGAAGGTTTTCCGATTTTTACCAAGAGAAAAGAGAAACTTGCTTTTGTTCACACTTCATGGAAAGATGATCTAGTCGCGGTTCGCGATGTGAAGTGGAAATATATTTACCGCATAAAGGACGGCAGTGAAGAACTTTATGATTTGTTTAGCGACCCGGAAGAGAAGAATAATCTTGCTTCTGTAAAAGCGGATACGGCATTAAAATACAGAAATTATATATTAAGCGGAATTGATTATGTTAAACAATATCATAAGAATAACCAGCAGTGAGAATATTGAACTTGTTTCATATTGAATCTTTCTTGACTGTGTTATTTTAATGATTATTATGCTTTTAAAGAGGGGATAAAATGAAAAAATTTGTTATTATTGCTTTGAGTTCTGTCGTTTTGTTTTCATATTGCACAAAAAAAGAAAAAAAATATACTGTAGCAATCAGCGGAATCATTAACTTTACGGTTGGAGATGTTTTGCTGAAAGATTCTTCTGGAGAAAGAAAAGCCGTTGTCGGAGATCAGATTCTCTCGGGTACTGTAATAACAACAAAAGGCGTAAAAAGTATGACCGATATTTATATCGGAGAGAATGCTGTTAAGATAATGGGAGACAGCAGCGTCTTATTTGATTCTCTTATTGCCGACGGTATAACAGGTTCAGAAACTGTTTCAATAATTGTTGAGAACGGAAGAACTTTCAACCGAATCATCAAAAAGCTCTCAAAAGAAGACAGTTATACCGTCAAAACGAAAACAACCGTTGCTGCCGTACGCGGAACAGAGTTTTTTGTTTCTGATGAAAACGGACAAACAAATGTTTCATGTCTTGACGGCAAAGTGGCTGTATCGGATTTAAAAGGCGCTGAGGTTATTCTCGAAAAAAATGAACAGGCAATTGTTTCTGCCGATTCTGATATAGTAAAGAAGCAGATCGAGGCTGATGAAATTAACCGCCTCAAGATTCTTTCAGAAATAAAAGAAATAGAGTCTGATATAAAGAAAAAGTATGAAGAACAGAAAGCTGAGATCAAACAGAAGTATGAAGAGCAGAAAGAAGAAATAAAGAAGGCTGTAACCGACCAAAAAGAAAAAGACAAGCAGGCGGTAACTGACCAGAAAGAAAGTAATATGGCAAATGTTGATGAGGCAAAATCATCAGCAAAATCTTCTGCAGACGAAGCATCGGGTGATGCAAAAAGCAAGATGCAGGAGACTAAACCGGATAAGTCAAATATTCTTGATGATATCAAGAAACAGAAAGAAGCCGTAAAAAGCGGAACAAATTGAAGCTTTAGAGTTATCAAGAAACAAAATGTCTTTACAAAAGGGAAGCCTATGCTTCCCTTTTTTTATGGAACGGACTGAACTTTTTAAAAGACTTAATGAAGGAATTATCGATGAACGTTTTCATCTTTTTCAAAAGAATGTCGTAAAAAATAAACCTTTAATTGATCAGTTCGGGGGACTTCTCGGCATTGTTCCTGTTCTGCGCGGAAAAGATGTTATCATTGCAGGAGCCGGATCATCAATTGACGGAGAAATGGATTTGCTCCGCGAAGCGGTTTCTCTTAACGATGTGATTCTTATTTGTGCGGATATGTCATATCTTCCGCTTTTGCGCCGTCGAATCATACCTGACTTTGTTATTACATGCGAAACATCGCCGAATGATTATTTTAGCGTATCAGATTATTCTTCCCATCTTCTTGCTTTTTCGTGTTCGTCAAACTGCAATCTGCGCAGATGGAAAGGCAAAATGAGTTTTTACAACTGGATGATGAAGGGTGAATATGAAAATCTCTGGGCAAAAGCAGGAACAGGTCTTGGCTATGTTTCAACCGGAAGCACGGTTATTTCACAGGCTGTTTCACTGGCGCTGGGATGCGGGATAAAATCACTCGCGCTGATAGGAAATGATCTTGGTTATAAAGATTCATATTATATGCAAGGTACTTTCCGCTCGATTAAGGATGAGTTGAATTATTCGCGTTTTGCGACTTGTGATACCGTTTCAATGGGTTATGTGAGAAGATCGAGACAGTTTGTTGTGAAAACTCCAATAGGTGATTTTTATTCTCACAACCAGTTTCTTGCAGCTAAATACTGGCTTGAGGATTTGTTTTCCAAGAGCAATTTATCATTGATAGAATGTTCTGTTCCGGGCTGCAGAGGAACAAATATAATCAATGTTCAATTTGAAAAATATTTAAAATATCTGAGGGAGAGAATATGATAGTACTGCACCGGCTAAACGGATCGGAATTTTTACTGAATGAAGATCATATAGAAACAATGGAGGAAACTCCTGATATGATTATTCTTTTAACAAATGACAGAAAATATATTGTAAAAGAAAAACGCGAAGAAATATTAGCTCTAATTCAGGAATATAAACGAAAAATATACAAATAAATTATATTCTGCTCATTCTTTCATATTTCCGCAAAGATTTTTATTGAATTAATCATTTCTAACTGCTACAATACTGCATCGGGTTGAAATTGTGTTCTACCCGGTGGTGTTTTATGTGCTTATGAACGCTGAGGTGACTTTGTGCGGATGAATTCTTCATAGTCATGTTTTTTGATAATATACCATCATGTAACTTATAAGGAGATTTCTATGGGAAAGAATGTTTTGGTTGTTGATGACTCTGGGGCTATCCGCCAGTCGATGCGTTACGTACTTGAGAATGCAGGCTATACCGTCACAGATGCCTCTAATGGAAAAGAAGCAATGAGCGTAATCAGTTCGGCTACAAATCTTGTGATAACCGACGTAAACATGCCGGAAATGAACGGAATTGATCTTGTTAAAACTATCCGCGCCGGTGAAGCTCCTTTGAAAACGGTACCTATAATAATTCTGACAACCGAAAGTCAGGCTGACATGAAACAAAAGGGGAAGGATGCGGGTGCAACTGCATGGGTCGTTAAACCTTTTCCGCCTGAAGAAATAATTGCGGCTGTTAAAAGGCTTATAGGTTAGGTGATTATGGCTAAGATGACTGCAAAAAAAATGGGAACAACCCTTCTTGTTGAAGCATCAGGCGAATTGTCAATTTCATATGCGCCGAAGGCTTATAAGTTTTTTAAATCTGTCGTGCAGGAAGACTATATCGCATGCTATCTGGATCTTCATAATATCGAAGGCATAGATTTGTCGTTCATAGAACTTTTACTTTCATTTAAGAGAACAATGGTTTCAGTCGGAAAAACATTTATCATCACAAAACTTCCTGATGAGCACGTGTTTGCCGGAAGTCTTTCTGAAATCGGAATAGACCAGCAGATTTTTCAGAGGTGGGATTATGGGATTTGAAGCTCAAAGCGAATTGTTTATTGAAGAATCTCTCGATCTTCTTAAAAATATAGAGCTTCCGCTCATGGAGCTTGAGGAGCATCCTGATGATACAGAGCTAATTAATTCCGTATTCCGGTCGATGCATACGATTAAAGGCTCAGCGGGAATGTTCGGTTTCAATGATATTTCTGCTTTCACTCATGATATCGAAAGTACGTTCGATCTTGTGCGCAAAGGTGAACTTGCTTTAACATCAGAAATTATTGAACTGACTCTTAAGGCAAAAGACTGTATCCGCGAACTTCTGTATAAAAATGATTCTGATGAAGAACGAGACAAGCGCGGAATGATTCTTATCCGTTTTGCGGAAATCACGGGCGGATCTAAAAAAAAGGATGTATCTCCGGTTTCTATTCTGTCAAAAGATGAAGCTGAAGGAAAAAGTGTTCAGCATGATGCAGAAAAGCACGATGAGCTTCCGGGAGAATCCGCTGCGTTTAATGTTAAATTTACTCCTCAGAAAGAAATACTTCTGCGCGGCGTGCGCATTCCTCCGCTTTTTGATGAGCTTGCAACACTCGGCAAAACCTCAGTTAAAGCGGATATTTCATCTGTGCCTGAGCTGAATGATTTTGATCCTGAGCATTGTTATCTCTCATGGGACATCAATATTGAGACGGATAAAACAGAAGCGGACATACGTTCTGTTTTTATTTTTATCGAAGATTATGCTTCCATTTCAATAAAGAAGCTTGGAAGCATTGCAAAACAGGATTATCAAAAAACTCAATCCGCACAGAAAGGAAATCTTGTAGTTGACCGCAGGAGAAGCGATTCAACATCGATCCGCGTAAAAAATGAAAAACTTGATACTCTTGTAAACCTCGTCGGCGAAATGGTGACGCTTCATGCGAGGCTTCAGCAGGAATCCAATAAGGCTGAAATGCCTGAGTTTATTTCAATCGCAGAAAGCCTCGGACGTCTCACGGCTGATCTTCGCGATATCGCGATGAGTGTGCGAATGGTTCCTCTAACTGAAACATTTTCAAGCTTCAACAGGCTGGTATTTGATCTTTCTAAAAATCTCGGCAAAAAGATGCGTCTCGTTACTGAAGGCGGTGATACAGAGTTAGATAAAAATGTCATAGAAGAACTACGTGATCCTTTGATGCACGTAATACGCAACTGCGCGGATCACGCGATTGAGATGCCTGAAGAGAGAATTAAAAATGGAAAAGATGAAACAGGTTCTATTAAACTCTGGGCGGAATATACAGGCGCGAATGTGCGCATCGGAGTTGCGGATGACGGCATAGGTCTTGACCGCGATAAGATTTTGGCAAAGGCTCTGGAGCGAGGACTGCCTGTGGCTTCCGATGCCGATGATAAAACAATATTTTCTTTGATATTTGAGCCTGGTTTTTCAACAGCAGAAAAGACTACGGATATATCCGGACGCGGCGTCGGAATGGATGTAGTTAAGAAGAATATTGAAAAACTCCGCGGTTCAATTGATATCTCTACAGAGAAAGGCAAAGGTACCACAATTACCTTAACCATTCCTCTTACTCTTGCGATTATTGACGGATTTATGACCGAGGTTTGTTCTCAGGCGTATATTTTCAATTTGTCGCATGTCAGAGAATGTATCGCTTATAATGCTTCGGAAGAATCTTCCGAGATACAGGGTCTTGTCCGCATACGCGAAGATTATATTCCGTTTATCGACATGCGGCGTCTTTTCGGAGTTGATGGCGAACCGAGACTTTATCCCCAGATAGTTGTAGCCGAGATCGAAGGCACGCAGATCGGTTTTCTTGTCGATAAGGTTGTCGGGCATTGCCAGACGGTAATCAAGCCTCTCGGCAAGGGAGTGAAGCAGGCCGACATGTTTTCCGGGGCTTCTATATTGGGTGACGGTTCCATTGCTCTTGTGCTGGATATCAATCATCTCATAACAAACGTCCGTGCTGATGAGAATTTCTGTAATAAAATAAATACAAAAGATAAGGAGACTAAAAAATGAAACTCGGAATACGCGGAAAGCTTTTAACGGCGTTCATTATTACTGCTCTAATTACTGTGACGGTCGGTGCCGTCGGGATGTGGGGAGTCAGCAGAGTAGATGACATGATGAATAAGCTTTATTATGAAAATCTTGAGGGTGTACGTCTCGCTGATGATATTGACAGGCAGATGCTGAATATAAGGGTTTCTATTCTTTATCATGTTGTGACTTCGGATGACAATGTTAGAAAAGTAATGGATGATAATATTGAAAAAGCTAGAGTTAACTTTTTGAAATCTATTCAGGATTACAGAAAGACAATAACCACTGACAGTGAAAAAACTTTGATGGATGGTCTCGAAATAAATATCGCTGAATATATGGGAATATGGTCAGATATTAGAAAATATTCGTTTGTGGACAATGATCAGGAAGCTGTTAAAGTATTTTTAAACGATCTAGCTCCGATATATAATAAAAAACTTTTACCGGCTATAAATGAGACTGTTAAACATAATGCTGATTCGGCAAAAGAAGCATTGGTGAATTCCGAAGCTCTTAAAGCTCAGATAACATTGATAGAAATAATTGTTATAGCTGTTGCCGTAGCAATAGCTATAATCCTTGCGATGCTTATAGTGAATAATGTGCTGAAAACTATTAACACTGTTGATACGGCATCCAGCCAGGTTTCTTCAGGCGCTGAGCAGATATCTTCATCATCTGAACAGCTTTCGCAGGGCGCCAACGAACAGGCCGCAAGTGTCGAAGAAGTATCATCATCGGTCGAAGAGATGACCGCTACAATCAGGCAGAACGCGGATAACGCGAGCCAGACTGAAAAAATTGCTACAAAGAGTGCAAATGACGCGAAGGAAGGCGGAGAGGCCGTTAAGCAGACGGTAAAAGCGATGAAAGAAATAGCAGATAAGATTTCAATCATACAGGAAATTGCACGTCAGACAAATCTTCTTTCTTTGAACGCTTCGATAGAGGCGGCACGTGCAGGTGATCACGGCAAGGGATTTGCCGTTGTAGCAAGTGAGGTTCAGAAGCTTGCAGAACGGTCACAGAACGCTGCAAGTGAGATCAGTGAACTTTCGAATTCAAGTGTTGAAATTGCCGAGAAAGCTGGTGAAATGCTGATGAAGCTTGTTCCGGATATTCAGAAGACTTCAGAGCTGGTTGCTGAAATAAACGCGGCAAGCGGAGAGCAGGCAAACGGAATTCAGCAGATCAACAGTGCCATTCAGCAGTTAAATACTGTCGTTCAGCAGAATGCTTCTGCAGCAGAAGAACTGACCGCGACCGCGCAGGAGCTGAACGGGCAGACAATATCAATGAAAGATTCAATCATGTATCTAAAAACAGGAAGATCCGGAGTCGATTATCATACTCCTCTTGGTTCAAATTATGCATCAGTTCAGCATACAGAGAAGCATGCGCCGGCTGCTAAAGCCCCTGTCCATGCTGCTCCGCTAAGAGCTCATGAATCTCAGGCCGTTCAAAAAGGTGAAGCTAAAAAAGGAATTCACATTGAAATGGGTAAGGCTGATTCGGAAGACGGCGAATTCGAAAGATACTAATTCAGAGGTAAGTTATGACAATTGATGACAAAAAAGACGGGGCCCAATATCTTACTTTTCTTCTCGATTCAAAAATATTCGCGTTTGACGTTCTCAAAACGCGGGAGGTTTTGTCATTGATCGAGATTACTCCGATTCCGGGTACGCCTGATTATATGACTGGAGTTTTGAATCTCCGAGGCAGTGTTGTTCCGGTAATGGATTTGAGAAAAAAATTCGGACTTCACGAAAGTCCGTATACGGAAAATACTTCAATTGTTATCGTTGAAGCAAACAGCGGTAGTGAAGTTGTAATAGTCGGAGCTTTGGTTGATGCAGTCAAAGGAGTCCGCCGCTTCGAGGAAGACCAGCTTGAACCGCCTCCGAAAGTCGGAATGAAATTGAACCTTGATCTTATTTATGCTATTGGAAAAACTGAAAAGGATTTTGTTCTTATTCTTAACGTTGATAAGGTCCTTTCAGATGAAGATATTTCGCTGACAAAGGATATTCTTGATACTGCCGGAAATTCACCGGCTGATTCCGGGGATTGATTGATGTTTGAAACCCGAGGAGTAATCAAAGACGGTTCATTTGAAATGACTGAAGATGAACGCATCAGAATAAGCTCTTATATCGAAAAAGAATTCGGTATAAAGATGACTGAAGCAAAGAAACCGCTTCTAATCGGACGTCTTTCAAAAAGACTTCGTGCTGTCGGAGTAAATACTTTCGGAGCGTATTTTGATTTCATCCACTCTCCGGCAGGACGTGAGGAATATAAACTCTTCACCGATCTAGTATCTACGCACGAAACAAGCTTTTTCAGAGAGCCGGGGCATTATGATTTTATGCTGGATGAGGCATTGCCGGCACTATATAAAGCCGGTGCCGGCAGTGACCGAGATCTTAGAATATTAAGTGCGGCGTGTTCAACCGGTGAAGAAATATATTCCATTGCATGTGTAGTTGAAGAGTTTGCATCAAGAAATAAAATCAGGTCACTCCGATATAAACTTACAGGAACGGATATTTCAACGCATGCGATAAAAGCTGCTGCTTCAGGAATGTATAAGGCGCAGTCCATTGAGAAAATTCCTGTTTATGCACAGAAATATTTTATGAGGAGCAAAGATCCATCCAAGAAGATTATACGTGTTATACCTGAAATACGGGAAAAATCTGTATTTATGGAGATGAACCTTCTTGATAAATCATATCCTTTTGACGAAAAATTCGATATAATTTTCTGCAGAAATGTAATGATTTATTTTGAGAGAAAAACTCAGGAGGAAGTCGCTGATAAACTTATACGGATTCTTAACAATAAAGGATACCTTTTAGTCGGGCACTCCGAGACTCTTATCGGATTCAATCTGCCCGTGGTTAATATTGCTCCTGCATCATATATAAGGAAAGACTGAGGGGTAAATGATGGCAGAAAAAAAGATTCGTGTTCTGATAGTCGATGATTCTGCTGTTGTTCGGCAGACTATAAGTGATGTTATTTCACGCGAAGAAGACATTGAAGTTATTGGTACAGCTTCAGATCCTTTTTATGCGGCAGAAAAAATTGAAAAGGATATTCCGGATGTTATTATTCTCGATATTGAAATGCCGAGAATGGACGGTTTGACCTTTCTTCATAAGATAATGTCGCAGCATCCCATTCCTGTGATAATATGTTCTACGCTTGTAGGAGAAGGTTCTGATTCGGCATTTAAAGCATTATCTTACGGAGCAGTTTCTATAATAACAAAACCCAAAATCGGGACAAAGCAGTTCTTTGAAGAATCGCGTATTACTATCGCCGACGCTATACGCGGTGCTGCCGTTTCGAATCTGAAAAAGCTCGTGGGATTTTCATCAGTCACGGTTCAGCCGAAGCTTACTGCCGATGCTGTTCTTCCCGCAGCGAAACGGAGTCATCTTTCCGATACCACGGACAAAGTGATTGTCGTTGGAGCTTCAACCGGCGGAACTGAAGCATTGACTCTTTTTCTTCAGCAATTGCCTGAAGATATAGCCGGTGTTGTCATTGTTCAGCATATGCCTGAAAATTTTACGCGTTCATTTGCCGAAAGACTTGATACATTGTGCAGAATAACCGTTAAAGAGGCAAAAAACGGCGACAGTGTCCTTCGCGGGCAGGCATTGATTGCCCCCGGAAACTATCATACTCTTTTAAAGAGAAGCGGAGCCAGATATTATGTTGAAGTAAAAGAAGGACCTCTTGTAACAAGACATAGACCTTCTGTTGATGTACTATTCCGTTCTGCTGCGGCATTTGCAGGCAAGAATGCCGTCGGCGTCATAATGACTGGGATGGGTGATGACGGAGCAAAGGGTATGAAGGAAATGAAGGATTCAGGCGCATTTAATATAGCGCAGGATGAAGAATCATGTGTTGTTTTCGGGATGCCGAAAGAAGCGATAAAGCTCGGCGCAGTAGATAAAATAATTGGTCTTGATAAGATAGCAGCGGAAGTAGTCCGCGTTACAGAGATTGAATAATATGTCTGATAAGTTAACCGATAATACAAAAGAAAAAAAGTATCACAGCCGTGAAAGAATATTCGCTGTCATGAAGTCTTCGCCGGACATGAAAGAGATCCACGAATGCATTCACGGGCGCAAAGATTCCAAGGTATGCTACACGCATAATCACCGATTCGGGAAAAAACATATTAATCTTGTCGCAGGTGATTTTTTTGTAAGCAAGGATGATGTTGTCGTGTCAACGGTTCTTGGTTCATGCATTGCGGTTTGCTTGTATTCGGATTTTTCGCCTTACTGCGGAATGAATCACTTTATGCTTCCTCAAGCCGGCGAGCGCTATAGAAATGAAAAGGATATCATGCATACAGACGCCGCCTTTTACGGAATAAACTCAATGGAAATGATGATGAATGTTCTTTATAAAATGGGAGTGAAAAAAGAGCATTTAAAAGCGAAAGTATTCGGCGGGGGCAATGTACTAAGATTCGATTCAACAGAAGCAACTGTTGGAGAAAAAAACGTCGAATTTGCCCTGCGCTTTCTTGAAGCTGAAAAGATTCCGGTTACCGCGTGCAGTGTCGGCGGAGATTATGCTCGTAAAGTTATTTTTTTTATCAAGACAAAAGAAATACTGATGGCGAAAATATCGAAGTCATTGGAACATGTTGTTGCTGAAGAGGAAAAAACTCTTCATCATAGACGAAAAATCAAGAAAGACGTTTCAATTTTTACCGATCGATGATTTTAAGAGGCATCAAATGGAAATGACCGCTATAAGAAAAATGAAGGATGATATTGCGGAATCTTTTACCGGTCTTTCATCTGGTGTAAACGGAACTATTGCAGAATTTTCGCATTTTATTACCATGATGGATCCTTATATCGAGTATTTTTTTTCCGGAGGCAAGGGGGCGAATACTTTTATCGGTGATATCGTCATTCCTTCAGAATCAAATCTTTCGGAAGCGATGGAGAGTGCTGTAGCAATTATGCATGGCGATTCTTCAGTTCATGATTCTGTAAGTGATTCCTTAATGAAAGTTCTTTCGCTTAAAAGCAGCATTGAAAGCATTATAGAGATGCTTGAATCAATTACGACTTATTCCGTTAACACAATAATTATGTCTGCAAAAGCCGGACATGAAGGTAAGGGTCTTGCCGCAATTTCCGAAGAGATGGCTCAGATGTCGCATAATGGAAGTGCTCTTTCTTCATCTGTTACCGAAAAAATGGCAGTTCTATTATCTTCCGTTGAGGGGTTTAAAAAGAAAAGAGAACAGATCGAAATGCTTCATGAAAACAGTCTTACGCTAATACATTTATCTTCAAAATCATTATTCAAGGGTCTGCTCGATGAGTTTACGCGTTTGTCGGGAGAGGTTTTGTCGGATTATGCTGTTGTTTCATCAGTTCAGGAAAGCATGAAAAGAATTACGGAAAAATTTCAGCATGAAGACATTGTTAGACAGAATTTTGAAAAAATACTTTATGCTCAGGAAGAAGCGACGTCCGGTGATTTTTCAGATTTTAAAATAAAGTACAACACGGATTTACCAAGAGAATTATTTCATCTTTTAGGTGAAGTAAAGATGAAGGAGATTGCCGGTGATATAGACAATCTCCGTAATCAGCTTTCTGAGGCTTTGTCGGAAGTTATTTCGGTTCTTGATGCATTTTCTTCTTTTGTTTCATTCAGCTGCACAGAAAATAAACGAGTTGAATCATCGGATAATTCCGAAGTCCTTGAATTGCTCTACACAAAACTTGAAAGTTTGAAGACGGATTTTGAAAAATATATTAATGGAATAATCTCTAAGAAGAAAGAGATGTATGATTTTCTTTGCGATATAAGAAAAGAAATATCAGGTTTTGCACAGTTTTTTGAAGATATGATCGATATTTCAGGTATGTTTAAGACTATTATTGTACTTACTCAAATAGAACTTTCCCGCCATGATTCGCTGAATTCTCTTCTCGGAGGGGCGTTGTCTGATGTAAGTTCAATTCCTGATAGAATTAAAGCCGTTGTCTCTGAAGGCCGGATAAGATTTAATGAACTTTCCGGACAATTTGAAAATTCAGTGAATTATTATGATGAAAAATTTAAAGAACAGAAAGCACTTCTCGAAAAAAGTATAAAACTAGTCCGTGATATTTCAGTGCAGGTTTTTGAGTCAAAGAAGTACCACAATGATTTTCTGACTGAAGCAGGCCAAAAAATCTGCAATGTTAGAAGTCTTGTTGATAATGTGAATGTTCTTCTTTTGACATTTTCTTCATGCTCTGACGATTTAAATAAAAAATATTCTTCTAGTAATATTCCCGGAAAGAAAGATATAATTGAAAAGTACGGCGATTTGCTGAAAAGCGTCTCTGAGTATTATTCGGTTGGTTGTTCTTCAGGAGATTATAAGTGTATGATGATTGCCTCTCTTATTTCTGAAATGAGAGTTACAGGTGAAAGAAAAAGTGTCGAGTTTTTCTAAACTTAATGGTTTAGAATGTTTTTAAGAATTGAGTTGAAAATGACAGATGATTTTTTTACGTTCTCCTGCCAGCTCTGCGCGGCAGAGTGATTGGCATTGTCGGAAACATATCTTAGAGCAAGAACTTCCTTCTTTTCTATAAGGCTGCAGATTTTTGCCACTGCAGCTGATTCCATGTCAACAAGATCAGCTTCGAAAATTGTACGTTTGGAGTCGTTGGTAACCGGATCGCATATAAACAGATCGCCGCTGATGATACGTCCGTATTTCAGATATTGCCCTGATTTTTTTGCAGAAGTCTCAATAATGCTTTTGAATTCGGCGGATGAATTTTTCATCACGGAGGATTTCATTTCCGAAAAAGGAGTAACTCCATGCGGAACATTAAGACCGGTTACATCCATGTCATGTTCGCAGAATTCATCGCACAGATATAAGTCGCCGACATTCTGATCAGATAGACCGCCGGAAGTTCCCATTATGAGAATTCTTGAAGAATGTTCGGTGATCTTTGCGGTATAATAAGAAGCGAAAACTTTTCCAATTCCGCATAGGGCCAGAACGGCTTTGTCATTTTCATAAATATTATCCGTAAGTTTGTTCCAGGAATAAAAATTATCCTTAAGAATTTCTCCGGCTTCGTCTTTGACTGCGATAATGATGCCTAATTTATTATTCATGAAGCTATATGATTACCGGTTTTGTTATTTTCGTCAATTTATATTTTTAATAAAAAACTTATAATTTTTCTGATTTTTAAAAAATCGGAGTAACAAAAGTGTAATCAGTGTTACGTAGTTATGATATGAATATTTAAATTTCTTGACTTGCCGGAAGTCAGGTGAAATTGTTAAGTATATTAAGGAGTAGTCTATGAAGAAAAAAATATCACTGATTCTTCTGTTTCTTCTCATCGGAGCAGTAGCTTGCGGAGGGAAAAATACAAAGAAGGACAATACGCCGACAAAAGATGACATGTGGGGTGAAGAAGAAGGGTATGCTACCATCTTTGACGGAGATACTGCTCTTGCAAGAGACAGAGCTATTGACGATGCGATGAATAAGCTCGTTAAAGTCAAACTTGGTATGACAATATCCGGAAAATCCATTGTTGAGGACTTCCAGCTTGTAGAATCTGTAATTGAAGCTAAAACTTCCGGTATGGTAAAAGACTGGAAAGTCGTTAACGAAAAAAAGGATGGGGATACTTTTATCGTTAGAGTTGCCGGAAGAGTTTATCCGCAGGCCGTTGATGAAACTATAAGAGCAACGATCGAAAACTACGGAAGACCTAAATTCATGGTTCTTGTTAAAGAGAACTTTGAGGGTAAAACCAATGCAATCGGTTCAACTGTTGCAGAACACGAAATGATGAATATAATGGGTAAGGCCGGTTTTGAATTCGTAGATGCTGAAACAGTAAAAGGTCTTGTCGCGAAAGAGTCGGCAAAAATGAATTCCGTTCTCAAAGGTCAGATTTCTGCTGACGGAGACGCTCAGGAGCTTTTAACTGACACAGGTGCTGAAGTTATCATTCTTGGGGACATCAAGGTAAATGATCAGACTGAAGTGCTGAAGAAAAAATTTCCTAATTCAAGCATGAAATCTAAAAGCGCAACAATTGTTTTGAAAGCAATAGATGTTTATACAGGTGCTATTCTTGCTTCAGTTGCATTTAACGGAGTGGGAGCTCATATCTCCGATGAAGTCGCTTCCCAGCAGGCAGTCCAGAGAGCATTGGCTTCGAGCAAGGCTCTTGGCGAAGACGGCAAGACCGGCGCTTTTATCAATGATATAGGCAAGAAGTTTCTCGCTGCGGCCACAAGAAGAATGATCAAGCTTAATATAGCAGGACTCGATTATGCTGATCTCGCAAAATTCAGAAACGCGATTGAGCAGAGAGTACGCGGAGTAAGCAAGGTTTATTCAAGAGGAACATCCGGTAAGCTTGCTGTTATCGAAATTCAGTTTGCCGGCAAAACAACAGATTTTGCTGATGAGCTTTCCGCAAAAGCTGATAAATTCGGTTTTACTGTAAAGATTGAGCAGAGTTTTCCAACAAAGCTTATAATATCAGCTGCAAAGAATAAGTAATTTTGAATTATAATTTTAAAAAAACCGCTTCAAACGAAGCGGTTTTTTTAAGTCTCTGAGATTTCCTGTGTGATGAAGAATTTGCTTTTTCTTTTATACTCGATCAGATAAAATACTGAAATTACCTGAATCATGGTCATTGTTAAAGGTATCAGCCAGAATTTTTTGAAATCAGTAATACCGTTATTCGTAAAATAATCCAGAACTCTTCCGCAGAAGATGTTTCCTACGATACTTGCCGCTCCGCCTGTTATCATTCCGTAAATCTGATGAACTCCTGCTCTGTCTTTTTCGGAACAAAGCTGATCCACCATAATTGTTATAACAGGAAAAACCAGAGTATATGCAAGACCGTGACAGAATATTCCGGGGAAAATGAAAACACCTGATGGTAAAATAAACATTGCATAGCGGATCATATTGAAAACGCTTCCGGCAATGATTGTGGCGCGGTAACCGAATTTGACAACTATTACAGAAAGAAAAATCATCGCGAATATTTCAGAAAGCTGACCGAGTGTAAGAAAAGGCGATACGGAATTCTCTTTTATTCCTGAAGCTTTAAGATACGGCGCGGCGGCATACATGTAAAATTTGTCGGAACATGCTGCGATAAAAATTACCGCTGCATATCTCATTCCTTTGCTGCTTCTGAGAACTGACAATGCTTCTTTGTTTATAAATCCCTTAAATTTTGCTTTAACTTGAGGTTTATGCGTACGTTTTATTTTGATGAACAATACGCTTATTCCGAGAATTAAGGATGCGCATGATCCGAGTATGAATGCCTGTGATAATTGAGGATGCGGATTAAAGAAAGGGTTCATCCATACATATCCGAAAAACCATGCGGCGCAAATCCAGCCGATAGTTCCCCAAAGACGTATCCTTCCGTATTTGTTTTTATCTTTTAAATGATGAAAGATAACAGCGTTGCCGAGAGGAAGAATATTGCTCGTGAAAAGCGCCATCAAAAAATAAACAGGTGCGAATATTTTAAACTCGGTTATGAAAGAGAGCGAGAATAATACTGTCGATGCTCCGAAAAGCATAACTGCAAGAAGACGTTCAGAAGAAATCAGTCTGTCGGCAATTGATAGTCCGATTGTCGGAGCTATTATTCCTCCGGCAGCAGCAAGTGAAAGAATGATGCCGCTTTCAAGACCGCCGAAACCGAGATGTTTTGTGAAATAAAGTCCCAATATCGGAGTGGTTGATCCGAACATAAAAAAAAGCAGAAAAAAAAGAAATGAGCCAAAATGTTTCATCGGGGCATACGAAATCCATAATCAAAAATCGTAAAGCATTTTTAATGAAACTTCATCCCCTTTGCAGAAAAACTTATCCTGCAAACGGTAAAACACCAGCATCGCGATTCATGCGGCCGGATATGATTTTACGGATATAATATCATTGTGATGCATCAGATCTTTGATCGCAATACGGCTTTTTATATCTGCCGGTGCCTCAATACATATCCTGTAAATGCCGTTTTCTTCGTTCTTATGATATGATTCGATTTCCGCATGTCTTTTGGAAAAAATTGCGGCAATGTGATTAAACATCTTTTTGTTAATACGGGCTTCAATTTCGATTATATACTTATTCATAATTCTTCTCCTATCATGCTTATATTATTTTTTCCCGGCGGTACCATCGGAAGTACGTTTTCCGGAGCGCATTTTATATCGGCTATAAAAGTTCCTTTTTTGCTGAAAAGCTCCGCAATTTCTTTTAAATCATTATTCGCTGATTCAAAAGAATTTATGCCGAAAGCAGAACCGATTTTTGCGAAAGACAGCTGATTCTCGAACCGGCATGCAGAAAAATTGGATCCGTAAAACAATTCCTGCTGTTGGCGTACAAGACCCAAATGTCCGTTATTCATAACGGCAATTGTCAGATTGCATTTGATTTCACCGAGAAGAGCCAATTCCTGAATATTCATCATCAATGAGCCGTCACCGGTTATAAGAATTATCTTCCGGTTCGGTTCTGCAAGTGCAGCACCTATTGCACTCGGCAGACCGAAGCCCATTGTTCCCAGTCCGCCGCTTGTGAGCAGTTTGCGCTTTCTTGAAAATGAAAACCTTTGAGCTGTCCACATCTGATGCTGCCCAACATCGGTAACGATAATTGCATCTTCGGGAGAATTGTCAGAAATGAATTTGATTATATTCGACGGGTGATGAGCTGAAGCGTATTGATGAAGCGGAAAAGTTTTTTTAATTTCCGTTATCTCATTCATCCATGATTTGCGTTCATTATTTTCAATCAAAGGAATAATTTCTCTGAAAAAATTATGAGCATCAAGACGTATGAAAATTTCAGCCGGGCATATTTTTCCGTCTTCGGTTGAATCGATGTCGATATGAATTATTTTTGCGTTAGGCGCAAATTCATCTGTTTTGCCCGTTGACCTGTCTCCGAAACGCGATCCGGCTGCAATTATAAGATCAGCCTTGTTTATTATATGGTTCGTATAACGGGCGCCGTGCATTCCTGAAAATCCGATATTAAGGGGATTGTCGGCATCGAAAGAACAAAGACCCATCAAAGTCGGAGAAACAGGAATTGAATTTTTTTGCGCCATGATTAAAAGCTCATCTTCGGCGTTAGCTGCCATAACTCCGCCTCCCGATATAATTACCGGACGCTTCGCTGAATTGATTATCTCCGCAGCTTCACGGATGCCGTTCGAGTCAGTCTCAAACTGACGCTTGGTGTTTTCATTATACTTAGAAGGAATATATTCGTTCATCTGACAGTCTTTCGGTATGTCTATTAATACAGGTCCTCTGCGTCCGGTACCCGCAATCCGAAAAGCTTCATCGATTATATGCGGAATATCTTCGGTTTTAGAAATGAAGAAACAGTGTTTGCACAAAGGCAATGCAGATGAAACTATGTCAACCTCCTGGAAAGAATCCTTTCCAAGAAGACTGCTCGGAACCTGACCCGTGATTGCAATTACAGGTATCGAATCGGCTTTGCAGTCTGCCAATGCCGTCAACAGATTGGTTGCTCCGGGACCGCTTGTTGCGAGACATACCGCAGTTTTTCCGGTCGTTCTTGCCATACCTCCGGCGATGAAAGCGGCTCCCTGTTCATGGCGGGCAAGAATATGCCGTATGTTTGATTTCGCCAAAGCATCATAGATAGGAAGATTTGATCCTCCGGGGATGCCCGCTAATATCCTTATTTGTTTTTCTTCCAGAGATTTAATTAAGATTTCTGCACCGTTCATTTTTCCTCCAAATAACAAAAAACCCCTGTCGGCGGTGCCAACAGGGGTTTGAATTTTCGAAATCAGGTCAACCCTTACGGCACAACTCGCAGTTTAACGCATAGAAGGACGACCACGACGACAGTCTGGTTGATGATAGAAATTGCGTTTGTTATACCGTATTTTTTCATAAGTTGCGACAATCTAGCGGGTGGAATTATTTTGTCAATTTATTTTTGATTTGCAGATGATGTTGAATCAGTTCGAATGAACATCATCTGCTTTATGAAATTAAAGATCATCACCTTTTTTATGCACGGGCTGAATGACGTCTTTCATTAAACCGTCGAAATTTGTTACTTTCCATATGCCTTTGTCGTTTCGCTTCATGTACACCGCTCTCGGAGCCTGGTCGCCTGAACTTACAACAAACACTTTTGCTTCGTTTTCCGAACGCAGATTGTTCGGCATTTCTCTGAAACTGAACGTGAAAGGAAGAACTGCTTTATAGTCTCTATCCGGATCAGTTTTGACGATATATGAAAACGGTATGAAACTTTTTGCTTTTTCGGACAACGCGGCTATTTTTTCTGCGGCTGATTTATCCGGTGTGAAACCTTTATATGTCGATCCCGAAACGAGACGTGTCTGGTCAAGTGCGATAGTCGCGCACTGCATTCCGAGATTTTTATCGGTTGTGTATATTATCATCGACATGATGAACATTGCAGCTCCGCCTTCGGGAGAATTTGACTGCACGTTTCTCATGTAGACGAATTCTTCAGTATTTGCAGGTATACGGTTAACCGATATCAGTTTATCTCCTGAGAAAACCGTTTGTGAAAAAATTGCGGCAAGAAAAAAAGCTATTAATATTTTTTTCATCGAGAACCCCCTAATATAAATATTTTATGTGTAAGAAACTTTTAGTCAAACATAAAATCAAATGTATTGTTGCGGATTTTATATGCTAATATTTCCGGCAAAAATTTTAAAATTTAAATTTATTGAGAATGTCAACGGGAATATTCGGGGTTAAGGCGAGTACTTTTTCTTTCGTCAGAGGTTTATTGATAATCATATCAGAAGTTTTTTTGCCAATGTGAGGAATGTACTCAAGAGCCTTTGAGTTTAGTTTGTTTATTTCTATAGGAAAAGGAAGTGCGTGGAGTGATCTTTCCTTGTTTCCGAGAATTACTGCGTCAAAAACAGTTCTATGTTCAAGCTCAAGCGGAATCTTGCAGATTATGGGATATGATGCGATCTGACGCGCATATGAATATCCTGAATTGGTTTCTTCCGTACGGACTTCTTTGATGATAGTTCCGGCAGGATAAATTTTTGCAAGCATCACAGAGTCGATTTCACTCCGGATTTTTTCTTTATAGTATTCGTATCTGTTAATAACCCGTTGTGAAGGACGGAACTTTGATTCGTATAGAGCCGTCCCGGGAAACGGCTGAATTTTACGGATGTTGATTCTTTTGACGAGATAACCACTATCAAGAATTTCTTTCAATGTTTCGTAGTTCAGCTTGAATGTTTTGTCTGTTTCGCCGATCAGTCCGTGAATGAGATTTACTCCGGGAAGTATAGACGGAATTCCGTTTTTTCTAAGTGATCCGGCTTCGTTGATTATTTTTACCGCTTTAATAATTTCATCACGGTTTGCTTTCAGGTTATTGGGTTTAATCAGCGAGGGATCAAAAGATTCCGCGCCAAGAGCCATCGTGTCTCCTTCAGATACTGCTTCGGCGATAATAGATAGAATTTCTTTAGACTCGTTTTCATAGGTTGCAAGCTGTCCCGGATTTGCATTATCAATAAAAATGGATTTTATTTCACCGGTTTTAATTTTTCGGCTAAGAGGTTCAAATAAACTTCGAATCTTTTCGGGATTGGACTTGGGAAATCCGTTTTTATAAGAATTTAAATCAGATCCGTATGCGGTTATATCAGCCTGTCTTCCAAGTCTGAATCGCGATATTCCGGAAGAGGTCAATGACTCTATTTCCGCGATAATCTCTGATTCATTTCTGAAATCAATCGTTGAATAAATATTTTCTGAACAGAAAGAACATTTATTTTCGCGCGGACAACCGCGGTATGTTTCGATTTCTGCAATCAGTTGGGGATAATCCTGATGAGCTTTTACTATTGATGCTCCGAGTATTCCCCATCTTGTGCACTCCGCGTTATCGCGCAGTCTGTCCTTTGATTCATCCTTGGCGCTGTGAAACGCCGCCGCCTCGATATCATTTGCGATTATACGGAAATTTCCATTGATCGAACCGAACTGCGGCAGTCTGCTTATTAAGCCTCCGACTGAAAAGAAAAGACGGTTGTTTTCAATGATAGATTTTATTTCCGCGAATGTTCCGATTTTAGCGCCGAGATAACGCCCGGGAACTGCCGCTCCGCCTATGATAAATGCTTCATCGAAATAATCATTAATTTTATATTCCGGACGGATATGGTCAATTGTCATGTAAGTTATGTTTTCATCTGCTATACCGGCATCTTTTAATGCGCCGGCGATTAGACGCGGATAAGGTGAAACAAACGGGGGAACTCCGAGGCATGCAGGTTCATCTACATAGCAGTCGAGAATCAGAAATTTTTTCATTTAGGAATAACCGAATCTATACTTGCTGTCATCCGGCTCTGGATTTTGTTTTCAAGATCTCTAAGAAAATGTATTCTTGACGCAATGTCTTCTTTTCTTTCGGGAGTATTTCCGTAGCGGATAATCAAATCGTCTATTCTTTCATTAATTGTCACAATCTCGGAATGTTTGACTCTTTTATCGGCATAATGAACTATCTCTTCTTCATTCAGAGGTGCTTCCGTTGAAAATTCTTTCAAAGCCACATGTGATTCAATGATGCTAGCAATTTTTTCTTCACCGAGTTTTCTCATGTAAATTCCGCCGGAAATATCGTGATGCTCTCCGGTCTGAAGCGACTGAGTTTTTGTAACGTCATGCAGAATAGCTCCGCATACGGCAATATCCGTGTTGATTTGGGATTTGTCTTTGAGATTATCGCAGATGGCTCTTGTGACTTCCGCTACAAGAAGTGAATGCTCCATGATATTCGGAAGGCATCCGGATTTTCTTAAAATTTCAACGGCTTTTTCAGGAGTAATAGTCATAACTGATTCAGAAAAAAAATGCTTCCTATGTCAATAAGTTCTTCTGAAAGAAATTGCGCTTTCATTGCGTATTTGTCAATGAAAGAAAGGATTTTTTCTTTGTCGGGGTGATTGTTGAAATTTCCGGTTATGTAAATTTTGTCTTTATAAATGCCGCAGCATCCGCCGAGAAATCCGTATTTGAATCCTTCAAGTTTAATGAAACCGCTTTGAATCAAAAGAACGTCAATGCCTGATTGTTTTAATATTTCCGCGCTTTTTGAGTCAGCAGTTATTACTGCTTCTGAATTTACGGGTAAAATTGAACAGCGGGCATATCCCTGATTGATATGCAATGACGGAATGTTTCTGTTTTTGCAGAAATCGATTATTTCCGGTGCGGTATATTTTAGATTATGGATTAGATATTTCCCCGTATAGCAGGCGTTATATGAAGCATCGTAAGGATAAATTTCCGAAATCGGTTTAGTGCATTTTACAATTTTAGAGCAATTGCTTATTTCATCAGCTGTTATAGAGTCGAACAATGGATGAATGAAACAATGGTCTTCAATCTGGCATAGCTGTATATCAGCATGATTTTTTAACGATGATCTGAACCCCGGAGCATTGGGTACAGTAATGGTGTTTATTGAATGTTTTAAGAGCGATTCGGCGATTGCGGCATTATCTCCGAAGAAAGCTTTCGGCATCAGCCTTTCATCATCGCTATAACATACTGCACGAGGTTGGTGTGGTCGAAGTCAATCGGATCAATAGATTCTATCAGTCCGGCTGAGATTACTATTATCTGGGCGATTCTGGCAAGAACTTCAGGGCTCATGTCATTTCTTCTTCTGGCAGGTATTTCCTTGCGTGAATCTTTTATAATATTTTTATAGAGATCGAAGTTCTCTCTGACAAATTTCTGAATTTCTTTCATTATCTTTTCGTTTTCGTAAGCGTAAAGAATGATGTTTATGAATATTCTTGTGGTCTTTTTATCTATGAAAAACTTTTCAATTCCATAAAGGGCAGAAAGAGATACTTTTACCTTGCTCTGAATTTCTCCGCGCAGAAGTCTTTCGTGTTCATATTTGATTTCTTCGAACAGTTCCTTGATAAGGTCGGCATACATTTCTTCTTTTGAATTATAGTAATGAAGAAGTCCGCCTTTTGAGAATCCCGCTTCGGTTGCCACCTGCTGAACGGTAATATTCGAATAGACGTCTTTCATCAGGCAGTTTTTCAAAGCTTCAAGAATGAGCTTCTTTTTTTCTTTGATTTTGTTTTCCTTATCAATCATAGCAACCGCCGTTTTCAAATTAATCCGACCATTTAGACTATTTTTAAGAGGGATTTTGGTCAAGAAATTTTTTATAGAGGGTATGGTCTCACTCAAAAGATCAAAGGGCGTTTCACTCCCTTTGAAATCCCGTTTGTCCTGTCAGCGGACTTGTTGTCAAAGGTGTTTTACACCTTTAAAATCAGGTTTCGCATGGTGTCATGCGATACGCAAAAGGTGCTCCGCACCTTTTAAATCCGTTTGTCCATTTCTTTTGCGTTGCCCAAAAGAAATGGACGAAAGAAAAGGGCACCGCTGCGCGGGGCTTTTCGGGCGAATTCCTCGCACCGGCTTTGCCGGATGCTGCGGTCGCCCGAGTTGTGTCCGACTGCGTCGGACGATTTAGTTGTTTTATCGCTCATTCAATAATTGAATAATCATTGTGAAAATAATGCCAGAAAGCCCTCTCCCGGGAAAGGTCTTTTTTTTGCTTTGCCAATATGCGATTCATTCTGGGAGAGGGCAAGCGAGTTTCTACAGGATGTAGAAACATTGACTGCGAGAGGAGCTTTAGCTCCCAGCGGGACGACGCAAGCATTGCCTCAGAGTTTGAGGTTTAAAGTAAATTTTAAGTCTGATTCGAAGCAGATGCGATGTCTGCTGAGAAATAGCAATAATTGCATGAAATCAATAACGAATTCACTGCTGGGTGAGGTAAGGTCATAATGGTAGGTGTTTGCTTTTTCAAATCGTTAAGGAACTCTATTGATGTTTATGTCTGTAAGGTTCGTTTCTGTTTAGGCTGCAGCAGCTTAAGTGACCATCGCCGAATAATTCCTTATTGGATTTTCCCAGACGTTTCAAATAATCGATCCATTTTTGTTTTAGATTATTTAAAAAACCGCCGTTCTCCTTTTTCATATGAATCACCTCCTATAAATATGACCGTACAGTTCTATTCATAGGCTACATTGACAATATAGCGCTTTTTTCGCAAAAGACACGAATTAAAGTTTTTTAGATCAGCGGTTTTGAATTAGTTTAGCAGGCAAAATCTGATGATAAGTATGCGTCAATTATCCTTTTTTCCGGGTTGATATCCCGAGAGGATAGTACAACGGACAAACGCCGATGACGCTTGTCAGAATAAAAATTACCGCGATAGCGCCGAGTACAACCGCCGCAATGCCGGTCAGCTGACCTGTAAAATAAAAAAGTGCAACAGCTGCTGCAAGCAAAATCCGAATTGATCTATCGATAATGCCCATATTCTTTTTCATAATCTCCTCCTTTTCCGGATACATTATATCACGGCCGGATAATAAAAGCAAGAATAGCTCGATAATCATAAAGTGTTAAATATGTTTCTAATTTCTCGTCGAATTCTAGAGGCTAACTGCTGTTATTCTTTTTTTTCTGCGGCGGGCGGTTTGTTTTGGGTTTGACATGCTTGATAAACATTTATTAGATTTTTATGAGCTTTATATAGTCTATGTCTTCATGATAATCGATGGTCTATGTAAATAATTAGATATACACTATAGAATCGGAAATGAACTTTGTGAACACGGGAAACTCTTTTGACAGCTAATTTATGCGTAAGTAATAATACTTTTTTGAGGATAAAATGAATATTTTAGACCTGCAATTCATTTATGAAGATTTTGTATCAAGTAAATATGATGAAGATAAATGCGAATCTGTTTTGTTCTCAAAAAACAATTTATTTGTAATCCCGGGTAAAATTGAAACAGATCAAATAATATTAAAGAAAGGTATGTCCCAATATGGGAATTGTTTTCTACCGCATATCCATGTATTTTCAAATAAAAATGTATACCGGAAAATCGGTTATATTTTGTTATCAACAGTATTTAATCCGGATAATTCTGAAATAGTTTTATCAATAACAAATAGTCAATCTGATATCAAAAAAATAGTTTTTGAGCCTGTTTATAACAGCATTTCTGATAATTATGGTTATAAAACACTTCCAGAATCATACGAATATTTTCCAGAAAATGATAAGCTCAATGTAAATCCTTTTAATGATTATTCAATAGAAGTTCATCAAATGCCTTATTTTAATTTAGTTAAAAGTAATAAAGATTCTTTTAACAATTATGATGAGTATAAAGAAGCTGATACAATAATTTGTCCGAATAATAATCTTGGCCCGGTAAATAATGATATTGGAGTAATACTGTTTGCAAAATTTCTTTTTGATTTTGCAAATGAGAGTTGTGCAATGGATGAATTATATTTCCGTAGTTCTGATTCAGGATGTAATGGCGTAGGACCCGGCAGTTCGCAATTACAGTTACATCTACCGGGCAGTTGGTATTGGGAAACTTCCGGGATGGATTTCAGCTCTATTTTATAGTGAGAATTATTGCCGACTGTGAATAACTTTACTCGGATGTGGTCTCTTGTTTCGTTCAGTAATTTTATCATTCAATTTTCTATATTTGATTAATTTATCGGATCTTTTGCACACGCAGTGATAGAGTCTCTTTCTTTACTTGTTAGAAGATAGGATTTTTGGAGGCGATTTCATCTGTGTTGTTCATTTTGTTATGTTCCGATCTTAAGTTGTCTTGCATTGAAATAATAGTAATTATTCGTGTATGTTAAAGTAATGAATTTTATATAGCGGGGTATTTATATGCGGAATATTTTTAAGGAGAATGAATCAATAGAAATATCATCATTAAGAATTAAACCTGATTCATGGGGTTGCATGGCAGAAGGTTATTTTTGGTCAGCAAAATTGTTGCTAGAAGAAATTATTCAATCGGAAAGTTATCAAAATAAGTGGGTAGTTTTTCCTATTTTATTCAATATGAGGCATTATTATGAATTGTCATTAAAAGATATTTTGGTTAATCTCGGTTATATTTATGATAAAGATTTTTTAATACAAAATCACAATTTAAATTTACTAATAAATAAAGTAGAGATTCGGGCTACTGAATATTATGGTGAGCATAGTGATAGATTAGGACATAGATTGTTAATTAAAGACATCTCAGTCACAATGGATGCCATAAAGGAAGAAATGAATTTTTTCATTAAGAATGATAATGATTCTTTTGCCTTTAGATATCCATATGATAAAAAGGATAAACCATATTTACCTGAAGATATATACTTTGATTGTAAAATATTATATGAATCATTGATAAGATGTCGAAAAATTCTGTCAAGATTAAGTACTGAATTACTTTGTGATGATAAAAATCCAATATTTGAAAATGATAAATAACTGAACAATGATGTGTACAATGATGCTATTCCCCTTCTCATTTCCCTTAAAATCTGCTTGACCATCATCTCTTGTTTTCTATCTTTCTGATGAGGTAAAAATGTCTTATCAGGTTATTGCCCGGCGGTGGCGTCCGCAGAATTTCAATGAAGTCGTTTTTCAGGATCATGTCCTGAAGACTATCCGCAATTCCATTTCTTCGGGCAGGGTTTCCCACGCCTATATTTTTACCGGACCGCGCGGTGTCGGAAAGACTACCGTTGCGAGAATTCTCGCCAAGTCGCTCAACTGCCTTGAAGGTCCGACTCCTGATCCTTGCGGTGTTTGTGAAAACTGCGTCGAAATCAAAAACGGCACTTCCTTCGACGTTTATGAAATTGACGGTGCCAGCAATACAAGCGTCGATAATATCCGCGACCTGCGCGAAAAGGTCAACTTCGCTCCAGTTAAGTCAAAGTTTAAGATTTATATCATAGATGAAGTTCACATGCTGTCTACAGGGGCTTTTAACGCTCTGCTGAAGACTCTTGAAGAGCCTCCTGCTCATGTAGTCTTTATCTTCGCGACTACAGAGATTCATAAAGTACCTGATACAATTTTATCCAGATGTCAGAAATACAATTTCAAAAAGATTCCGGTTGAAGCGATTGCGGATCATCTTAAGAAAATTCTTTCATCAGACAAGGTCGATTACGAGCCTTCGGCAATATTTCCCATCGCTCGTGCGAGCGGCGGTTCTATGCGTGACGCGCAGTCTCTGCTTGAACAGGCTATTTCCTTTTCTGACGGAAAGATCACTGAAGCAAACGCGCTTGAGTCTCTCGGCATCGTTCCATTTTCGAGCTATTCAAGACTTCTTTCGGCACTTGTTTCATTGTCAAAAGAAGCTCTGATGAAAGAGATTGATTCAATTGCCGAAAGCGGTGCGAATCTTCAATTATATCTTTCTGGTTTCGCTGAGGTCATAAGATGTGTCCGTCTTCTCAAAAGCGGAATCTATCTTTATAACGCTTCATCTTTTTCAAAAGAGGAAGCCGAAGCTCTGAAGAAATTTTCAGATGAATTTTCTGATGAGGAATTATCAGCATTTTTTAAAATTCTAACCAGCACATATTTTGAGATTAAGGGAATAGAGAACGAGCGCTTAAGTATTGAAATGGGTCTTCTCGACATGATCGAACTCCGTTCAAGACCTTCCATTGCCGAAATAATAAAAAAACTTGAATCATCACCGGGAGTTTTGCCGACTGCTGAAAAAAAAAGCGTTCAGACGGCAAATCCTGAAGTCCCTGTAAGAAATATTCCAGAGAGAATAAATCCGGCAAGTTCACAGCCTCAAAAAAAAAATGATATTGCCGCAGACGGAATTCTGAATTCATTTTTTGAAGAGTCGCGAAAGATTAAACTTTATCTTTATCAGAAAATAAAAGCCGCTTACAATGTCGAAGTCAAATCGTCCGTAGTAGTTTTTTCAAAAATCAATGACGGAAAGATTCTTGACGCTCATGACATCGCTTTCATAAAGGACTGGTTTGCGGCAAAATCGTTTTCGGTTAGAATAGCCGAAGAAAACGAACCAGACGACGCGCCTTTGCCGGAAGAAGATGTGCGTACTGCCGTTGATTTCGGAGTTGAAGAAAAACCGCATCCCGCAGTAGAGAAGGTTGTGAATTTTTTTCAGGGCGAGATAGTTGAGCCTCAAAAGAAAAATAATATGAATAAAAATATCGGAGAGTAGTATGTTCGGTGAACTCGGAAATTTAATGAAAATGCAGAGCGAGATCCGCAAGATTCAGAAGACTTTAAAGAAGATGGAATCTGTCGGCATAAGCGATGACGGACTCGCGTCGATTACCGTTAACGGCGAATTTGAAATTGTTTCTGTTAAGATTGACGAAGATGTTTTGAAAACTGCTGACAAGCGTCAGATTGAAAAGGCTGTTTCTCATGCATATAACAAAGCTGCTAAATCCAATAAAGAGGCAAGCGCCGCGAAGATGAAAGAACTTACAGGCGGACTGAAAATTCCTGGAATGGACGGATTGTTTTAATGGTTTCAAAGTATCTTGAAGCTCTCATCGCAGAATTTTCTAAAATTCCCGGAATGGGACAGAAGAGCGCTGCGCGTGCGGCATTTTATATCTTAAAGCAGAAAGATTCGGACGTCAAAAGATTTGCATCCGCCTTGATAGATATAAAAGAAAAAATCCGTGAGTGTTCGGTTTGCGGCGGAATATCTGATGCGGACATATGTTCGATATGTTCTGATCATTCAAGAGATTCCTCGGTTATTTGCGTTGTCGAAGACGAAAAAGATATTCTTACCATCGAAAAGACCCGCATTTTCAGAGGTGTCTATCATGTTCTGAAGGGAGTTATTTCTCCTCTTGACGGAATAGGTCCGGATGATTTGAGAATCAATGAGCTTTATGATAAATGTAAAACAGGCAAGGTGAGGGAGATTATTCTCGCTACCAATCCGACTCTTGAAGGTGACGCAACATCTCTCTACCTGACGCATAAACTTAAAGAGATGAACATCCGCGTGATGCGCATATCGCGCGGACTTCCTGTCGGCGGTGAACTCGATTTTGCCGATACTGCAACTATTGCGCGTTCATTCGATGAAAGGATAGAGGTTTTTTAACCTCTTCCGTTTCTGTTTCTTCCTCTTCGGCCGGCATTTTCCTTTGTTTTTTTGGAATCTCTTTTTTTCGGAAATTTATTAGCCTGCGCGATTTTATTTTTTTCAGTTTTGGTTTTCGGTTTCGGCTTAACTCTGCTTTTATTTTCAGCAGCTGCCGCTTCTTTGCGTTTTCTATCCTTTCCTTCGAGCTTAATTACTATAGGAATGCCGTGAATTCCGAGAAGTTTCTGAAACTCTTTCTGCAGAAAGCGGACTGCATCTGCGCGGAAATTTTTCTCGTTATTAACGAAAAGTTTGAACTGAGGCGGAATCGTGTCAACCTGAGTCGCATAGTAAATCTTAATATCGCTACCGAGTGAAGGAAGTTTGTGTTCTCTTTGAATTTCTTCAAGCGCCTTGTTCAGTTTTGCCGTTCCTATTCGCTTGGAAGCTTTCTCTTTCATCTCAATCGCTGTTTTTAAGAGCTTATGAATTCTTGTTTTTTCTTTTGCAGATATGGCAATGATAGGGAAGTCTGCAGTTCGATAAAACTTAAAGAGAAGGTATTCTTTGAATTCTTCGAAAGTTTTATCGGTTTTTGTAACCGCATCCCATTTGTTTACAGCAATTATAAGAGGTTTGTTAACTTCAAGGATCTGATCGGCGATTTTTTTATCTGCTTCGGTTAGTCCCTGCGCTGCATCAATCAGATGAACAACAACATCTGAATCCTTTATTGACTGAATTGAACGGTTTAGTGAGTAGTATTCAACGTCTTCCTTTATTCTTTTTTTGCGTCTTATGCCTGCTGTATCTATTATTTCGATTGTTTTCTCTTCAAAACGGAAAGAATCATTAACTGAATCGCGTGTTGTGCCGGGTATATCCGAAACTATTGATCTTTCGCAGCCCATGAAAGCGTTAAGAAGCGTCGATTTGCCCGCATTCGGTTTTCCGACTAGAGAAATTTTGAGATCAGGTTCACCGATACTTTTCGGTGAATGAGGAAGCAGGTCTGCTATTTTATCGAGAAGCATCGGAATATTGAAATTGCTCTTCGCGGAGATTGGAAGAATGTCATTTACTCCCAGCTCGTAGAAGTTCGACATGTTTCTCAGCTCATCTGATGAATCCATTTTGTTTACTGCGACAATCATTGGCTTAGAAAGTTTTCTGATTTTTGAAATAAGCGTGTGATCAAACTTTTCAACTGAAGGATTTTCAAGAAGAAATACTATCAAATCTGCATTTTCAAGATGATTCTCTGCATTAGAAATGATTTTTGAAGATAATTCAGAATCTTTAGGCAGATCAAGTCCCGGAGTATCGGATAAAATGAATGAACACTTGGGATGATTGACTTTGAAATTCAAAATATCGCGTGTAAGACCCGGAAGATCATCAACGATCGCGTGTTTTTTCTTTATGAGTGAATTGAAGAGCGTTGATTTTCCAACATTTCTTCTTCCTATGATGACTACAAGTGGTATCTGTTTCATTTTTTTCTTCCGCGTAAAATTATTTTTGATAATTATTCAATAAGAGAAATATATTTTGATCGATTTGATTCGGCAATAGATAAAAATATCATTTGAATGATTTCAAATACCAGTTTTTTAACTTGCATAACATTATTAAAGCACTTTTTATGTGATTATATAAAAAAAAGCTTGATAATTAAACTTGATTATTATAGAAGAATGTATTAATCAATTAGAGGAGTTAAAAATGGCGGAGAAATCTCTCAAACAGCTTCTTGCAGATGACAAAAAATGCAAAGACAAAATCAAGAAAGCTAAGGATCAGATCGCAGCTGATCAGAAAACTCTCAAAGTTCTTGCAGAAAAAATCAAAGATGCAAAAGCTAAAGAAGCAGCTGCTAAGAAAAACAGCAAGAAAGTTGTTAAAAAAGCTGTTAAAAAGAAGTAATTCGTTTTATCTTTTTTTAAAAGGCTGCTTTCGGGCAGTCTTTTTTTTTCTTAACCCCGTCTTCTTTTCATGTTTCTAAAGCTAGTCTTCAATTCTTCCGAAAATAAAAAAGGGAATCTAATATTCGGAGATTTTTGTGTATACATACAAAGAGCGCAAGCAGAGATTTTTCAGTGAGATAACCAATAAAGAGCAGATATACTCTATATTAAAGGTTAAATTCAATCAAAAGTCTCTTAAAATAAAGTTTGATCTTGATGCGCGCGAAATTCTTTTTAATGAATTCAATGATTCCGATCATACAATCATGGTTGTTACCGATGAAAGTTATATTCCCAACGCCGAAGGCATTATTGTAGTTTCGGCTCTTCTTGAAAAATATTTTGAAGCAGATCTGAAAATTTTAGAAAAAAAGACCGACGGTTATTTTAAATGCTCCGTTCACGGCGGCCGTATCGCGACTACAGGAAGATCCGATCTCCGGTTTAAGGTCAATGAGGATGATGTTGTTGCAACAAATTTCAGATTTTCAAAGTATTCAATTGATTTAAATACATATACTCTTCCAACCAGCATAAAGGTAATACTCGACCAGTTTGAATCAAGCAAGCGTTCAAGCGCCGATTTCTATGAAATAGGCTACTTCGATACGGAAGACGAAATTCTTCTTGCTATGAAGAAAACAAATTCATCACTTTTGATTTCAGATTTAAATGATCCTTCGACGTTTTCTCCTCCGATTGACGGTTTTCTTGATTTCAGGGCTGTTTTGCGCGAAAAATCTGATCACTATATTTCGAAGCTGAAAGAAAAGGGCTACATCTCCGTAGCAATGATTCCCATTGTTTATATTTCTGATTCCGAGTCGGTAATTCCATTTGCTTACATCAGAATGTACTCTAAGATAAAAAAATATGATTTGGATGATGTTTTTTCGATGAAGGAGGACTCTTTCCGCCTTGTAGAACGTATTCGCGAAGCAAATACTGTTCTTCTTTCACAGAAACAGCGTATAACTGATATCAGCCGGGGCGGCCTGAAGCTTTTAATCGATAATGACGAGCTTAAACGTTATCTTATAAAGTCGCGCGGGTTCGTTTTTGATATAGTTTTTAAACTGCAGGCTCCTATTACTATTTATGCTGAAATACGTTTTACGGGAACAGATGACGAGAAAAATCTGATTTTGGGAATGTGTTTTGTCGGCAATACTTCGAGAAAAGATCAGATGAAGCATTTATATGATATTCTTGAACCGATGGAGCTCGAATATAAGAAAAAGCTTATTCTTCAGATGAAACAGCGCCAGACTTAATGTAAATAGTTCACTTTGAATTCTTTAAAACTTCCGCATCAGATTTTCTCGCATAAAGAGGCAGAAGTTTATCCCATGAAAGAAAATTTCCGCTGTTTGTTTCGGCATATTTGAACAAATCATCAAAATGCACCGGATTAAATTCTCTGTAACTTCCGCCGAGTATATCTTTATATTTTTGCGCACCGTTTCCGGTTGCAGCAATAATTCTGCCGGATATCATTTTCTGAATGTCTTCAGGAAAATAATCGCCGGGTTTTATAATTTCAACAGGCATTGAATCTGTTTTTGTGTAACAAGCCGCGAAAATTCTGTTTTTCTTTGCATCAAAGGCGCTTAATACTGTTTCGCCTTCATCTGCAGTAAGCATTGAAAAAATCATTTGTGAAGGAATGCCCATAACGGGAATATTCAATATCTGTGAAAGCATTCGTGCAGTAGAAACTGCGATTCGTATGCCGGTAAATGAACCGGGTCCTGTTCCGCATATCAATCTATTGATTTCTTTCCGGTTTATCCCGGATTTTTTTATAACTGCATCGATTGATGAAAGAAACATCGCGGAATGTTTGGTTCCGGCATCAATGACTTCATTCACAATGCCGCTATCTGTTTTTACAGCGCATATTTGAAATTCGCTGGATGTATCAATCAAAAGGGTATTCAAGGGTAATTCTCCTTTCTTCGTCGCTGATGATTTCGATTGTAACGGAAATATGTTTTTCCGGCATCAGTGAACCGCATTTTTCAGCCCATTCAATCCATGAAACTCCGTTTCCATAGAAATATTCTTCAAAACCCATCAGTTCAATTTCTTCCGGAGTTTCAATTCTGTAAAGGTCAAAATGATAAAATGGAATCTTTCCGGAATATTCCTCGAGGATGGTGAAAGTAGGAGAGGTAATATCATCTGTTATTCCGAGACCGCGCGCGAACTCCTTTGCCATGAGAGTTTTTCCTGCTCCAAGTGTTCCTGTTACCGAGTAGACTTCACCGGGTTTTGCTTTTTTCCCCAGTTCAAAAGCGATTCGGCGTGATTCGTCTTCGTTATTTGAAATAAAAACTTTCATCTATGCGGAATCTTTCCGAGCTTTATTAAAAATTTTGACATATGATCGGGATACGGAATTTCGAAAGTCATTTTTTTACCGGTTTCAGGATGTTCAAACGAAAGTTTCACTGAAGACAGCATAAGAGGAATATTCAGCTGTTTTGTGTTTTTTGAGTAAAGAGGGTCTCCTGCAATCGGATTGTTTTTATGCGCCATATGAACGCGTATCTGATGCGTGCGGCCGGTGTGCAGAACTATTTTTAGAAGAGTATAATCTCCTGCCTGTGTCTTGAAATTCTGTGCAGTAAAATATTCTGTTATAGAATCTCTTCCTGAAGAAGTGACTGCCATTTTTTTTCTATTAACAGGATGTCTTCCTATTTTTTCTTCAATAATGCCGTTTTGCGGATATACTATTCCGTGAACAATTGCGGCATATTCCTTGTAAATTCTGCGTTCGGCAAAGTCTTTTGAAAGTTTTCTGTGTGAAATATCGTTTTTTGCGACGACCAGAATACCTGCAGTGTCTTTATCCAGCCTGTGCACGATGCCCGGTCTTTCTTCGCCCCCTATTCCGGAGAGATCTTTTATTTTGTAAAGCAGGGCGTTAACGAGAGTGCCTGAATTGATGCCTGCACCGGCATGTACGGTCATCCCGTATGGTTTGTTTATGACGGCAATTGATGAATCTTCGTAGATGATTTCAATAGGTATATCTTCAGCTTCAAGGGAGACTTTTCCGGGTTCAGGTATTGAAAAGGAGACTTCATCGCCTGCTTTCAGTTTTGAACTTCTTTTTGCAGGTTTTCCGTTAAGACTGAAGTGACCGTCATCAATCAGCTTCTGGATATAGCTTCTTGAATAGTTTCCGCCGAGATTTGTGAATGCGAAAACGTCCAGTCTTGTTCCTGAATCATTTTCGTCTGCGTTTAAAACATTATTTTGCATGATAATACAGAAAGCTTTGACGGGGTGCTAATTGTCAAAATATTTTTAGAAAGGTAAATTAAGCACCTCAAAAAATACTTGATTAAACAATTGTTAGGAAATGAACTTGCACGGCGGTATAAATGGCAATGACGGGTTATAGTAAAAAAGTAGCATTGTTTAATGAAAGATTTAATGAACTGATTCCGTTTTTACCGGTATTCTACCTTCTGGAGATTACTTTACTTTCGATTATTTTGACGGCTTTCATTTCAAAAATTTTGGTCTTTTTGACTGCCCTGATTCTTATTTCTGCGGTTGGTTCTCTGACGGTTTTGCTTTTTTTCGGAAACAGCAGGGCGTTCAGGATATTTCCGTTTATTCTTGATGTCCATATCCCTTTTTCTATAGCTGTTTTTATTTTTTCTTTAGCCGGCTCATCTGATATAATGATGCCTTCTTTTCGTTTATTTTATGCTCTAATTGAACTGATAGCGCTTTTTTTTCTGACCCGCCGCTGATTTTTCCGATACACTTCTAATCAGTTGAAGTTTTCGGCTTACGATGCCGAAAATGTTAAAGGATGATTGTATCTTTAAAACAGCGGTATAAGTAATGATAAAAATTACGAAGATTATTTTCTCTGTAGCCGTTTTAACCGCATTTTCAGCGATTAATGCCGGATTCCTTATTGATGAAAATCCCGAACCAAGAAAAATAAAGCCCGTTGAATCGCAGGCTGTTATCAACAGCGTAGGATTTCCGGCTGACACCGCGTTGAATATTACGGTTACTCCCGTGCCGGGATCTCCTAACAGTGCACGTATTTCGTGGGATTTGAGCCGGGGATCAAGCGATACTTTCATAGTCGGCAGATCTTCTTCCGTCATAAATAATACCTCCGATGCTTTGAATGCATTATCTGTGCGTATTATTTCTTCTTCGGATAAAAATTTTATAATAGATAAAAATCTTGATCCAGGACAGTATTATTACGTAGTTCTTTCAAAAAAACTTTCTGCAGCAAAAAAAATAGAACTTTTTCCAAATGAAAATTATACTACAAATCCGCTGATTGTTGATGACGGAAAAAATCCCAGAATGGGGACTCTGCCCAAGATAAGTAAAATAAACGCATCGATTGTTGAAGGTAAAAACGTTTTATTGACATGGATCCCTTTAAACTTCGGCGGTGTTAAATATACAGTATACCGTTCAAATGAGCCGCTGAATACTCCGGAGAAATTCCGTTCAGCGGAAAAAATCGCAGAACTGAATGACCGTGACCGTTTTATTGACAGAAACACGGTTACAGGAACATATTTCTATGCGGTTACGACAGATGATTACTCGGGCAATGAAGATTTTTCTCTTTTGCCTGATGAGTCTTTTACTGTCCGCGGCATAAAGGTTTTCAACAATGACGATTCAGGAGTAGTTTCATCTATAAAGGCGGTTTTAGACGAAAAGGGTTATGTAAAGATATCATGGCTTAATATCAGCAATTTTGACGGAAGTTACGAAATATACAGAAGCATTAAGCCGGTTGTATCAGAGGATAAACTCAATTCAGCCGAACTCATAGCTTCTCTTCCATCATATGAAACAGCTTTTTCTGACAAACGAAGCGGTGCAGGAACTTTTTATTATGCGGTATTATCCAGAAATAAATCCGGCAGTCTGAATAGAGATCTTTATGCGGAATATAATTATACTGTCGAACCGGTATCAGTTCCGCTAGCTGAAAATCCGGTACAGGTTCTTTTGTTGAAATCTGAAGCAAAAGGCACTGATGTTAACATCATCTGGAAATATTCGGGTACTGATTATAAAGACCATCTTCTTTTTAGAAGTGATGCACCGATTAAAAGCAAAGGTGATTTACTTAAAGCTTCGCTTGTTGATGCTTTTGATCTCAGACGAAACTATTATAAGGACATTAATCTTCCTACCGGATCATATTATTACGCGCTTGTTTCCGAGAATTATTACTCTGACAAGAATCTTGTTCTTGAGAACGGAGTCAATGTCACATCAATTCCTGTTGAAATTAAAAATGATTCTGCTGATTTGAATTATTCTGTACATTCGTTAAGTGCCGTAAGAAATGACAGGGCTTCGGAAATAAGGCTGACATGGAATATAAGCGGAAGCGAAGGGCTTAGCAATTATTCCATTTTCAGACTGTCATCTTTTCCTAAAACAAAGGAAGATTTATCTTCTGCCGTATTAATTGCAACAGTTGATATTAAATCCGAATTTTACAGCGATAAACCCGAGTCTCAGGGAAGATATTATTATGCAATTGTTCCCGAAGATTATTTGAAAAATGAGAGCGTTCGTTTTCAAAAGGGCGTGAATGTAACTCCGGTACCCGTGATGTTCATGAAGTCGAGTTCATCGCAAAGAGACGAAGAAATTGTAATAGAGGAAATCGAAAAGAAAAAAGAACCGGGTAATGTAAAAATTCCTGTTGAAAAGAAAAAAGATGACATACCGCGCGAAGAGATTGAGTATTCTTCTGATTCTGTTGATTTAGTACTCAAAAACTATTTTTACAAGAAAAGATATAATGAAGCGATAAAGCACTTGTCCGCTTTATCTTCATCAAAGAATCCCGAAAGCGCAAAAGCTCTTTTTTATATCGGACGCTGTTATGTCGAGAAAAAAGAGTACTATAAGGCGCTTAAATATTTTATAAATAAATCTGTTAAGGCAAGTATGCCTAAGCAGGCGGCATTTTGGCAGGATTACTGCATCAAGAAAGCAAAAGGGAAATGAGGCGGAAAATGAACATAAAAACTCTTATAATCGGTGCATTTTTGGTTATTCTGGGAATCGGAGGATTCACTGTATATGAATACAAAATAAAGCCCGAAATAGAAGCAGGAAAATTATACAGGGAAGCGGTAATAGTTGCCCAGAGATGCGACCGTACTTCGTATAATAAGGCCATAGATATGCATGTAAAAATTATGGCTCAGTATCCTAAAAGTTCATATTCCTTTAAGTCATACCTTTCAATAAGCGAGTTATATGAGAAGATTGGTCTTTACCGTCTTGCTTATATCAATTATAATTATTTGATAAAAACATATCCGAAACGTGTTGATTCGGCAGGTTTGCGGCATGATATTATATCAAGAATTGCTGTATTAAAATTACGCCAGAACAGAACGGATGAAGGTTTGAATCAGCTCTATTCAATACTTAATGAAACTTCCGAAAAAGAACTTCGTGCACGAATTTATTCAGAAATAGGATATGACAGTCTGAAAAAGAGCAACATGAATAAATCTCTGGATTCGTTTAATCTTGCGCTTGGCGAAAATTCTGAAAACGAAGAAGCTGTTCTCGGAAAGGCCCGTACCTTAATCAGGCTAGGTAAATATGAAGAGGCTTTTGAACTATATGACGTATTTTTGAAATTCAAAGGTGAATTTTCGCCGTATGCGCAGGATGTAAGAAAGGCTTATCTTTCACAGCTGTATGATTGTTCGCTTTCTTATTTCCGCAGCGGAAAATATTCTTCTTCAGTTGCGGCATCCCGCCGTCTTTTAGCCAATTTTCCTCAATCAAAGCTTTCGGAAAATTCATATTACTGGGCCGGCGAAGGATATTATGCTCTCGGCAATTATAAAAATGCAGTAGCATTTTTTACCAAAGCTTTGAGCAATTCTTATTACCATAAAGATGAAGATTCTCTTATCAAAAGAGGGCATTCATATTTTTCAATGAAATCATATCTTTCAGCAGTAAAAGATTATGACAGATATATGGAGCAGTATAGAAACGGTAAATATTTCTCAATTGCATCTAAATGGAAAGAACAGGCACTGGCAGAGATATCACAGAAGGAACATGCAGAAAAGCTCGGGTCAGATTCTTATGAGAATAAACCGGATGCTCCAAAAGATGAGAAGATGTCATACGATTCAGGAGTCGATTATGATGAAGCAGAGTCTGAAAATAGTTATTCGTCAGAAACATTTGAAGATGTGACGGAATTGTAATCCGGATTTGCGGAAGCTTCAAAAGCTTCCGCGTCTAGAACATCATGAAAATTATATTTATCACCTTTGCTGTTTTTTTTCTCAGCTTTAATCTTTTTGCATCGGATCTGCTTCAACCGGCAGACACAAAAAATACTTTTGTTTTTTACATTCCGCATCTTTTCATGCCTCAATTCTCTTCGAATTCATTTTATACAAAAAGAATGTTCTCGGTTTCATTTTCTGAATCCAATACTATATATGATCCTGTATATTTTAAAAATAAAGATAAGAATGCAGTAATCGATGTTGAGACAAGCTGTATGTCTTTGTTATATTCTGAAAAAATATTATATGATATTGAATTATCTGCTTCAATATCTTTCATCAGGCATTGGAACGGCTTTTTGGATGGACCAATTGAAAACTTCCATTCATTGCCGGTTTTCGGTTCAGGCCTTCCTAACGGCGGACGCGAACATGTAGAACGTAATGAAATGAAAATATACTATGAAGGAAACGGAAAAAGCATCAGCTCAAATAAGAGCTTTTATGGTATAACTGATCCGTCATTTTTTCTTAAAAAAGGTTTTGTTTCGGATCAATTAGGTTTTTATTTTTCTGCGGCTGTTAAACCTTCAATAGGAAACAAAGAGTTTATTAATTCGAATACGGTTGATCTCGGATTATCTGCAGGTATTGACTATAGGCGAGACGGAATTTATTTATTCGGCTCTCTTGCTTTTGTAAGATTATTCGGTAAAGGTTCGTTCCGTGATGAACTGAATCAGGACAAAAAATATATATCCAGCGTGTGCATCGGCGGCGGTTACGCAATAAGTGAGAATACCGCCGTAATAGCTCAATTTTATATTCATTCGAGCATATATGATACCGGAGTAAAACGTCTGGATTTGCCGACTGTATGCAATACCTATGCTTTCCGCTGGCGTTACTGCGAATCATCTGTTTTGCAGTTCGATATAACAGAAGATACGTTTACATATGCAACCGCAGACATCTGTTTTAATGTAAAAAACGAAACCCGGTTTTGATCAGTTCTTCATTACCGGCGGCTGACCTGTTGCCTGGAGAACTGAATACCAGTATCGCGAATTGGAATCTACCTGTTTTCTCTTTTCTGTAGCAAGCGATGTAGGCAGATGAGTATAATCGTATCTCCATGATCCGACAAGCATGTTGGTTTTTCCGGCCATGGCCGCATGTACCGCATACTGGCCGAGCTGTGCGCAATAAAGAGAATCATTGGGATTCGCCGGAATGCTTCTTACGATATAGCTTGGGTCAATATATTTGGTGTTTGCTTCTATCCCTCTTGATTGAAAATGATTATTTATTCTGTCGCGTAGAAGGATTCCGATATCCGCTAGTTTGAGATTTCCTGATGCATCGCGTTCAACACTTTCATTCGCAATAAATTCCTGACCAGCTCCCTCTGCAACGCATATTACCGCGTGCCCGCTTTTTAGAACACGCTGTTCAAGATGATTGAGGAATCCGTTTTCGCCGTCAAGGTCAAAAGGCACTTCGGGTATAAGAACAAAGTTTACAACATTTGTCGCGAGGGCCGCATTTGCGGCAATATATCCTGAATGTCTTCCCATAACTTTAACGAGACCAATGCCGTTCGGTGCACCTTTTGATTCGATATGAGCTAGAGTCAGAATTCTGCTTGCTTCCGAAAATGCTGTTTCGAATCCGAATGTTTTTGAAACAAAATTGATATCATTATCGATTGTTTTCGGAATTCCGATGACGGCTATCTTTAGATTGCGTTTTGTTGCGATGTCTGCAATCTTCTGACTGGCTCTGAGTGTTCCATCGCCGCCAATAGTATAAAGTATGTTGATGTTGAGACGTTCGAGTGAATCAACAATTGCTTCCATATCATCAGTTCCGCCGCGGGATGAACCAAGGATTGTTCCGCCGGAGGTGTGTATCGTATCAACCATTTTCGGATGAAGCTGGATGAGTTCGTAACCTCTTGAGGGAAGCAGTCCGACGTAACCGTACTGGATACCGAATATGTTTTTTATTCCGTAGCCGTAGTAAGATTCCATTACAATAGAACGGATAACATCGTTGAGACCCGGGCATATGCCGCCGCATGTGACTATTGCCGCTTTAACCTTTGACGGATCAAAATATATTTCTTTTCTCGGTCCGGCTTTTTCAAAAGATATTATTTCCGAACAGTCTTTTTTTTCGATTATCGTTTTCAGATTAGATTCGTAAACTACTCTGTCGGAATCCGAGACAAAAGCTTCACTGCTGTTTTTGTATTTTTCAGCAAGAGGAGAAGGTATTGATGCTTTTCCTAGAGATTGAATTTCTGTGTTCATGCTGACCCCTTTCGATGCATAACATACGTCAACAAGTGATTCAAATTAAGGCGGCTTGTCAAGATAATTGTTCTGCAGTCTGCTGTTACGGAAAAGTAAAAAAAGAGTCTGATTATTATTCTGTGCTCTCGTCGTATTTTGAAATGATTTGTTTTACAGCAGATGCGTAAATGTTTTTGCTGCCGTCTTTATTAACAGATCCGCTTTCAATCCAGATGAGTTTTCCTGAAGCGGGATTTATGCATCTCAGCCAGAATTTTTCAGTATTTTCATCGATGTTTATGAAAAAAATATAATCCAGTCCGCCGTATTCTGCGGATAGCGAAGCAACTGATTTTATAGTTTCTTCTTTTATTGCATAAAGCATTTTATTTTTTAGAGAAATAGCCGCTTCTTCTTCCGCAATATCTTTTCCCGATACCCATGGTTTTATGACCAATACTTTGGGTTTATGTTTGAACGTTTTTTCTATTGAAGATTGTTTCGCGGAAAGTGAGTAGAAAAATCCGATTTCCTGAGAGGAATAATCATTGCGGATTTCATTTCCCTGCAAGGATGCGACTTTGTGACCGGATTTTAGGAACTCCATCACAATTTCATTATAGTTTTTGCCTGATAAATTCGAAAACAATGCAATTCTGGACATACTGCGGATTTTTTCAGTTTTATAAATATACTCACTGCCTGCTAGTTCGCTCAGGAGTTTTTTAAGTTTGTCTACGAGTCCGAAAATTTCAGTTTCTGTTTCAATGTCTCCATTTGTTTCGAAAGAAATATATTCATCAAGATTTCTATTGTAAACGCGTATTACAAAAGATTTTCCTGAAGCGGATACATTAAAGGTTCCGTGAATCAGGTAATTGGAAGAGAGAAGATCTGAAATTTCCATGTAGCGGTCCGGATTTATCGGTGAATCTTCTTTGAAATTCTGTCTTATTGACTTTGATGACGATGAAGCATTAATTGCTGTATAATTAGCTCCTCTGAATGAAAAAGTCAGACCATTCGGAATCAGTTCGCAAAGATAATCATAATTCCGGTTTCCGGTCATATTCGAAAACGGTAAAAAGGCTATTATAATACCTTTGCTGTCGCGGGCCGGAGAAACCGAGCAAATAATAAGAAAAAAAAATGCTATTGCGGTTTTCTTCATTATCTTCCGGAAAGAACAGAAATAAATTTATCAGTAATGGCTTCAGCTGTGTCATTATATGAGGTAGGGTGGTTCTGAACCCATATAATGTCCATTGTTGAAAGATCTATTGCTCTTCCCCAGCTGTATTTTTCCCAATCTGCCATCTCAAGAATTATCAAATAGCGGACATCCCATCTGTCTCTGATAGATCTGAGAGTTTCGGCCTTGTTTAATTCGTAATTGTAAACATGAAGTTTGAATATGCTGTCGAAGCTCTTCTGTGCGCTTGTAATCGGCTGATCTCCGTTTTCTCCGACAACAGGAAGCTGTTCGTTATAGGCAAGATACTTGAAATCGCTGATATTAAAATAATCTTTCATCGTATAAATGTCGTTGGCGTTTATCGCCTTGACGTTGTATCCCTTTGCCATGAAACGCATGGTTATCATATTTTTCATCGGATTGGAACCGTCAACTATCACTCCGATACTGCTTCCGGCAGGCACAGTTCGCTGTACATAGCTTCCGCCTTGCTGAGTGCTTGTGCAGGATGCGGTGAAAAGAATAATTGCCGATATAACTGCTTTTTTCATAAAACCCTCTGTGAATTGTCTCTGTAAACGGACTCAATAGGGATAATATGATATGATGAATTTAATGTCAAATAAATATTATATTGCTTCTTTTAATATATGAATTGATAAAATCGGGAGTGTTCCGCTGAAACTCTCCCGATTTTATTCTGATGATTAAAAAGCTAATAAGGCAGACTGTCAATTCTGCAGTCTTCATTTAAAAGGGATGAAATCCATATGTAATACGCTACATGAGGACTCCAGTATTCTGTTGTTCTCCAGTCCATGGTATTGTTCATGTCCATAAAAGGCATATCGTCTTCTTCTCCGGCGATTCCGTTCATGACGCCGCCGATTATAAGTCCTAGAAAACGCGAATGAGGATAAGGGTTGTTTACTCCTTCGCCGGTCATCATGCAGGTGTTGATAGGGTTGAATCCCATGACCCATTCAAGCTGTTTTTTTGCGTGTGTTTTATATTCATCCTTGTTGAGAATTGAAGCAGAAAGAAAGAGGCCGACAGCGTTTGAGAGAAGATGGCTGTTCAGGCCGAAAGCGCATTTTCCTACAACCTCGGCAAAAAATCGGTACGAAAGTTCTCCTTCGAGTTTACGGTATACTTCTCCTTCAACTGTTTTGGAATATATTCCGTAAGGAATAATCCCGAAAGGCGATTTTTGCATTAATGGAATCAGGTAACTGCCGCAGTAAAGTTCAATAGCAGTTTTCACTTCTTCTTTGAGCTTTGCCGGTTTCAGGTATTTAAAAACTTCCGCAAGCGCTATAAGGGGAATTCCTCCGTCTCTCGGATTTCTGAAGAAATCATTTTTTGAATTGTCTGCGTAAAAGAATCCCCGCAGATTTTTCTGGCCGAATTTAAATTCATTTTCCTGAAGGGAAAGTAATAGTTTTGTTTTGCTTTCGAGTTCGGAAAGAATTTTTTCATCGCCGGTTGCCGAGTAGAGTTCTTTCAGCGCGAGAACTGCCCATGATATTTCTTCGCATTTGTTTATGTCCTTTGTAAGCGCATAGCCGTAAGTTTTTAGTGCGGCTTTTTTGCAGATATCCGAATAATACGGATCGCTTTCAGAAAATGTGAGTGCATTCATAGATTCGAAGTAAACGAATTCCCACTGCACGACTCCGTCATACATTGTATTGATATGCCTGTCGTCTCCGTCTCCGATAACATTTTTTGTCCACCGGTTGTCGGAATTGTCGCCTTCGACTCCGCCTGCAACATCGTGGTATACAAGACCGGATTCGCTTTGAGCTTTTAGGAAATACTGATTACCCCATTTGAGTTCACTTGGAATATCGCCGTGAGCAGGGTCGAAAACTCTCCAGTCGGGATTTCCGATACGTTTGAGATGGTTTAACGCGATTCCGAGCATCATGGTATGCGCTGTCCATTTGCGTAAATCTCCAGCATCGTGCCAGCCTCCGACTGTGTCGCAGTATTTTTTTGTGTCGCGGAATACGGCATCATCGAGATGGCAAGGACCGTGATAAAAGGGAACATGATCGCCGCATCTCTGAGCATGGATATAGTCGAACGGTTTTCGTATTGTCCGTCCGTAAATATCTTCTCTGATTTGAAATGGTACTGAATTATATTTGTTGTTGAGCGAAATAAGATAGATTCCGGGAGTTTTGAGTTCTGAAAAATCTGCAACAGCGTACTTACCCCATGGATAATCATTCTTTTCAAGTTTTCCGGTGAAAATGACGGTGTTGGGTTTTGTGTTGGGGCCGATTTCGTTGTATCCCATTTCCGTGAGATTAATTACGCTGAATGAGTCGAATTCTTCATCTCCCCAGATGACAGCTTTCTTTTCTGATTTCGGTTTGAATCCGAGATGGTTCACTGATATTTTCATTTTTTCCTCCCTTTGCGACCCCAGATATTTATTGTTGACGATTATATGCAGTCGGCATAATTTGTCAAGCAAACGTTTGCGCAATCGTAAAATTATTTAGGGGGTTAATATGAAAGACTATATGAACGGACTGAATGTAGGCGGGTGGATTTCGCAATACTTCAATAAGGGTTATGAACACTTTGATTCATTTATTGTCGAGAAGGATTTTGAAAAAATAGCTTCATGGGGCTTCGACCATATCCGCCTTCCTTTTGATTATGAAATACTTGAGAATAAGGATAATCCTTTTGTGTTTAATGAAAGGGCGTTCAAATATCTCGATAACGCGGTTCAATGGTCAAAAAAATACGGTATATCTCTTCTATTGGATATGCATTCCGCCCCCGGATTCAGTTTCGGAAGCTATGAAGTCAGCACTCTTTTCAAAAACAGAACTCAGCAGGAAATTTATATAAAACTGTGGGAGACAATAGCTCTGAGATATAAAAACGAAAAACATATCGCTTTTGATCTTTTGAACGAGTTGGTTCTTCCTTCACCTGAACCATGGAATAAACTTGTACGTGAATGTATTGCCTCAATTAGAAAAATAGATGCTGAACGTTTATTGATTTTCGGCGGAATAAATTATAATTCAATTTTTACTCTCAAGGATATTGAAATTTATGATGATGAAAATATCGCTTATACTTTTCATTTTTACGAGCCGATACTTTTTACGCATCAGAGAGCAGTATGGATGCCTTTTCTGGTGCATTATAATCAGACGCTGAATTATCCCGGAACATTTGATAATCTTGATAAACTGGTATCAGATGTAAAAGACGGAAAAATAGGAGATATAGAGCAGTTTGATGTAAAAAGATATCTTACGAAGGAGCTTGATATTTCGCTCATGATTGAAGACATGCAGCCTGCCGTTGATTTCATAAACAAAACAGGAAAGAAACTTTATTGCGGCGAATTCGGTGTAATCGAATCGACTCCGATGAGAAGCCGCATTAACTGGTGCCGCGATGCAGTATCTCTTTTTGAGCGGTATAAAATCGGACGTTCATACTGGACATATAAGGGAATGGACTTCGGTCTTCTTGACAGAAAAGGAAATCTTATCAG
>JAKPJF010000143.1 GCA_029554345.1 Spirochaetota bacterium
TGGACGTGATAAAAACATACTTAATGAGCGTAAAAGCAAGTTAATGCTTGCAAAAAAATGCCGTATGGCAAAAAATAAGGAGCGCATGGAGTTTGCCTCTTGATTTATTTTCAAAATGTTCAAATTATTTGAAGCGAGACAGAAACAATCCTATTAAATATTTTGATCCTAATGGGAAAAATAAAGCAAGTTATGGATATGCTACGATGGAACAAATTATAGATATGGTAGCAGCAGGCAGTTATCATAAAACTGTATGTGTGCCGATTGTGGATAATAATGGAACAATAACTGGTTTTTATAGTTTTACTAACGAAGGGAGAACAAGTACTGGTGCCGGGATGGTCGTTGTACAACGACATGGAAATGAGGGTTCTCGATACTTGTGGGTTGATGAATTTGAAAAAGATAGTAATTCTGGTGCAGAAGGTCGTTTTGCTTGGTTTACAGTTGAAAGAAAAGAAGAAAGTGATTATGTGTTACAATTGGCAGATGATATGAAGTATGGAAAAAGAAGTTCGTATTCAAGTAAGATAACATATTTTAATGTATCACCAGATAAAAGAAAAAGAGAGGCAGGTGCAGAGAAAGCTAAAGAAGATTATGGAATTTCGCATGATAAAAGAAAAGTGTTATTTCTTTATATGACAGATGAAGAGACTTCCGATAATGCGAAATTACGAAATACTGCTGTTGATGTTAATATTTATGATTCTGAAGGGAATTTTATAGATCACGACATGAATCAATTGAAAGGCAAGAATATTGAAGAAATTAAAAAACTATCTAAGTCTTCAGAGGTTAAGTAATGAATTTTCATCAAATTATAATATTTATAAGTATTATGTTTTTCGGAGTATTGCATGCTAATAATTCTGATCTTGAAAAGTTTATAAAAAAGAAACAAACTGAATTAAAATCAAATGCCTGGACATATCAGATAAATGAAGAAAACTATGTTAAAAAAGTAGAATTCTATTTTTTAGAAAATTCAGAATTGATGTATTATACTGAATATCATATCCGAAATGATGAAGAAATATATGTGAGAGATATAATATATTATGATAGTAATAAAATTAACAAAATATATACCAAAGATAAGAATACAGGGTTTATAATTGTAAAATATGGCAAAGATGGAAGAAAATTATATGAAGTTAACGATAAATTCCCGGAAAAGAAAGATGTAATGCAAAAAATTGCTGAATATTTTAAGAATAAAAAAAATGACTACCATATTCCCATAGAATATTTAATACAAGATATCTCTGTTGTGCGTTTTTTTGATTCCAAAAGTAAACTAATTCGAGAAGAATATGTCTCAAGTAAAGGGTATGATTCTGTGTTTATAACAAAGGAATTTGATAATGGTAAAGTCAAACGTATTGTAGAAAATTATAAAACAGGAAATATTGATCGAGATGGATCTTTGGATGATTTTGAATAAAATTTAGGATTATCTCTTACCCGAATCAGTTTAAAACGATAGAATAGAGGTAAATTACACCATCCTGCGTTAGCGATCGAAGCGGTATCCTTTTGCGAAGCAAAAGATATAAGCGGAGACCGCGACCGTGCATGGAAGATCAAAGAATCGTGAGAAGGAACAGAGGCACGGGAACGCCCGTATCCGTCGATAACAAACATACGACGGATTACAGATATGATGCAAACGGTGAACGGATAATAAAGAAAAGTGAATTGGGCGAGACTCAGTACGTCAGCGCGAACTATATCGTGCGCAATAAAACCGTAGTCTCCAAACACATCTTCGCAGGAAATCAGCGTGTGGCGAGTACTGTGAGCATGAAGGATAACTGCGGAACGGTGAGTGAAAAGAATACGATGTATTTCCATCCGGATCATCTTGGAAGTTCGAGTTATGTGACGGACAAGAAAGGAAACTTCTTCGAGATGATTGAATATCTTCCTTATGGTGAGACTCTTTATGATGAAGCGGCTACGGTAGATAAGACAGAGTTCAGGTTTACCTCGAAGGAGATGGACGCGGAGACTGGGTTGTATTATTATGGGGCGCGGTATTACGATGCGAAGCTCTGTAAGTGGATTAGTACTGATCCGGTAATGAATTATAATAATTCAGAGGATTTAAATTTGTATTCTTATTGCCACAATAAACCAATTGTGGTTATAGACCCAGATGGACGTGAGGAGCGACCAGGATATTGGAGTGGAAATAATACAGTAACCTATCTCGGTCAGTTTAATGCATTTGGTAGTGATTCCTATAATGTAGATTATGATAAATCTCCAGTGTCATCATTTGCTAAAGATGCTGGATTTTTTGTGCTTGGTGGTTTTAAAGGAATTGCAAATTTAACGACAAATTTGTTTTATACGCCACCTGCCGTACTTAATGAATTAACTAATATGGGATGTGATGCAGCAGGAGTTAACAGAGATGCTCTTGTACCCATGACGGCTTCAACACCAATACCTTTTGATGACATGGCAGCGTATAGCTTGGCAGGTCTAAAAATTATGATGAATGTAGTTAAGACTGAAACCCGGGTAACAAATGCAATAAAACCAATTAAGGCAATACATGGAAATTCAAAAGTAAGTCCAAAACCTACAACATTATATGAGCTATATCAAAATGATGGCAATTATTTGAAAACAGGAATAACTTCCATGGTAAAACCAGAAAAACGCTATACAAATAAATTCATGGCGGATAAAAAAATGGTTGCTAGAGATAAAGGTAGCAGAGCAGAAATGCTTGCGAAAGAAAGAGCTATTGTTGAAAAAAAACCAGGGCCATTAAATAATGAACCTTGGGCAAGAAAAAGGAAATAATTATGATAGGTTTTTTTATTAAAAGTGGAGATGTTGATGTTGATGGAATGTTTTCACCATATATTTGGTCTACGGTAGGAATTGATCCATATGTTAAAAAGTATATAAAACCGAATGTATATTCAAAACATTTAGATTTATTGCTGATTATGTTTTATGTTGAGGGAAAGTATTTTGATCAACCAATTGAGAATGGTAAAGTATCAAATTATAATTCAAAAGAAAAATCAATATCTGTAGCTATTGATGTTTCAAAAGAAAAGTTTCATAAAAGGAATGAAGAGGAACGAAAAAAATATATTGTTGAATCAATCATTTTAGCTGTGAATCTAGTTGCAGATAAAATGAAAAAGAAAAAAATGGAATTTAATAAAGAACAACTTTTAAAAGACTTAGAAGATAATGTTTTTAAGAATTATTTGAATTAATGGGCGCTAATTCTAGGCTTTGCCCCGCCAGAGCCAAATCATCAACAAGCCGAGGTGTATTTGAACACAGTAACGGGATAGAATAAAGGAGCCCTCAATGCTTCTAAAAAAAGAAAAGATAGAAGACCTTGAATTTATGGAAGTAGATATCGAAGACGAAGAACTGAGAGCGATAGTGATGGAAGAAGAGGACAAGGCGAAGAAGAAGGCCGAAGAAGAATATGATTTTGAGGTAATGAGAGCGGAGAAACAGAGACTCAAGGAAGCAATGAAGAGAGTTGAGGTGAGTGGGGGGATTTCAAGTGTTATAAGTTACACTTGAAATTTCGTATGGAGATAAATCAAATAATTATAATATAATTATTATGAAATCGATAGAATTCATTTGGGATAACAACAAATATAAGACAAATCTAAAAAAGCATAAAATATCATTTGATGAAGCGAAAACAGTCTTTTTCGATGAGTATGCGAGTTTGTATTTCGATGAAGATCATTCTGAGGATGAAGAGAGATACCTTTTGCTCGGAATGAGCACAAATTTAAGAATTTTAATTGTTTGTCATTGTATCATAGAGAAAAAGAATATTATACGGATAATATCTGCTAGATAGGCGACAAAGAACGAGATTAAGTTTTACAAGGGAGATGAAATATGAAAAAAGAATATGATTTCTCAAAAATGAAAAGTATTAAAAATCCTTATGCCAAATATTTGAAGAAACAAATCACTATTAAAATAAATGATGAAACGATTAAATATTTCAAGAATCTTGCGAAGGAAACCGGCATAACTTATCAGAATCTGATAAACTTGTATTTAACTGATTGCGCCTCTTCTCAAAAGAAAATTAAGATAAACTGGAAAAGTTAGAGGTTTTAGATAGTGTCTAATTAATTCTGACCACTGCCAGAATCAAAGCAAAAACTAAAATTGATAAAATCGGGCTTTACTCTTCAGCTTCGATTTCCATATTTAAGAGTCTGGAAAAAATTATAAAAAATATTAACTCTAGTCTTAAATAAATAGATTTGAAATGAGGTTTTATGTTTCAAAATGTATATGTTAGAAAAATGCAGGTTTATGGTTTTACTATAGGTATATTGCTTATTTGTCTGATGACCGTTAATAAATTGTGCGATGATTATTCTTATTCCAAATATATAAAATATGAAATTAATAATTATTTTAGAGATATAAAAATTCAAAAAATTATTATCTATAATGGTTCTCAGATAAATAGCGGTTCTCAGCTGAATAATGATGATATTAAAAATGAAATTACTGAGTTATCAATAATCAATGATTTTATTGAGAGCATTAATAAATCCTATGAAGATTATCCAAATCACCCCCAATATCATATTCGCTATTATGTTAGAGTAATATTGGATAATAATGAGACGTATGATTTTATATGTAAGTTTATGAGAAGTGACCCTGAAAAAGTTTACTTTGATGATTTAAATAATAGAAATACAGGTCCTTTAAGAAGTCAAAGTTTAAGGCGTTGGTTTTATAAGAACAAGATATATTAAATACCTTAGGGGTGTTAAATTAAATTCATGCAGACTCCTTGATAAAGTAGTGATAATGAAGACCGCCAAGAATGGATTTGGAACAGATTTTGGAGTTTTCCTTGGCAGAAGAGATATCCGGGGGAACGCCCTTTGAAATTTAGCGAATGATAAAGAATATATCAAGCGAGACATCGAACTTCTTTTCTTTATTTGATTTATATCCGCGGATGACAAGAGCATTGTGTTCGCCAATACCTGTGCCGATGCCGGCGAAACCGCCTATTTCGCTGTTTTTTGAAATGAATCCGCCGCCTTCTATTATAAAAGTTCCATAGTCAAATTCGTGCCAAAGCCTCATTCCCGTCAGGAAAGATTTATTGTTTTGCCGGCGTGACCATTGTGGCTCAATGAAAATCGTTTCAAATGTCGAGTAGCTGTCATGTATAACAAAATGAAGCGGCCAGCTTAAAATAAGATATGGACTTCCATCTGTTCCTGATGTTGAAAAGCGCATATCCGGGAATAGCGGTTCTGCCGCTGTTAGAAATAAGCCTGAAGCATATTGACTATAGCTTTTGGAATGATATATGAATGTAAAAAAGACAAGTAACAGAATAATACTTTTTAATTTAATCGCCATTTTTATCATTTAGCCGCATAATGTTGGTTGCTGAATATGTAAAAACTATTCTGATACCTTGAAGAATTCCATCTGTTCCCGCATCAGAGTTGATTGCGCTGATATTTCTTCAGCTGATGATGCTATTTCTTCTGCAGCAGATGCCGCAGTTTGAGTTTGTTCATTTATCTTGTCCATGTTTTTCACCATTTCTGAATTGGTTATGGACTGTTCTGATGTTGCTTTTGATATGCTGTCGGCCATTTCTTTGACTCTCTGCGTGTCATTTAAAACACCTATGCTTGCAGCATTCTGTTCCTTTACCGAATGGGTAATTTTACGGACTGTTTCCTCGGTGATGTTTATGTATTCGAGAATATTTTTAAGAGACTCGGATGTAGCAAGTACCTGACTTCTTCCGAGTTCAACTTCTTTACGGCCTGTTTCTACAAGAAGGCTGATGGCATTGGTGCTTTCTGCCGTCTGTACGGCAAGCTTGGTTATTTCTTCCGCGACTATCGCGAATCCTCTGCCGTGTTCGCCTGCGCGGGCCGCCTCAATCGCGGCATTAAGAGAAAGAAGATTTACTTGTTCTGATATTCCTCTTATAAGATCAACAACATCAGCGATTTCCGCGGTGCTTCTATCGATATTATTCATTCTTTCTATTGTGTCAGTCATCAGCTGGTTTCCTGATTCGGCTTCATTTGTCGCCTTATGCGCGGTTGCCATTGCTTCTTCTGAATTATTCGCGACTTCATTTACCTTAACTCTAAGATTCTCCATCGATGAGTAAGTCTGATCCGCAAATTTTGACTGCTCTCTAGCGTTGATTGCAATACTGTTTATGGAAGCTGAGATTTCTTCAAGGGCTGATGTGCTCTGCTCAACCGAAGCCGCCTGCTGTTGAGCTCCGTCTGCAAGCTGATTGCTTGTAGCAGAAAGTTCTTCAGCCGATGCAGAAAGCTGGTATGATGAATTGAGTGCACGGTTCATTACTTCCTTTATTTTCGAAAGAAAGATGTTGAAATTTCTGATAAGTTCACCGAACTCATCTTTTACGATATCAGTGCTTTTTACAGTAAGGTTGCCTGACGCGATTTCATGAAAAAGATTAATCGTGTTGTGAATGGGTTTAGAAATGCGGCTGGTTATTTGCCATAGAATAAAATATATAACGATTGAAATCAGAATGATGAAAAGCATAAAAACGATCAGTGATTTGTCCGAACCTTCGAGCATTTGCTGATTGTTTGCAATTAGAAGAAGAATCATGCCGCTTTCACTGAGAGTTATCTTCATTGCGGTGCTTCTTTTTGACTGAAAACTTATCTGAAATGATTTTTTCTCTTCCGAGTCCATTATGGCTTTTACATTTTTGAATTCGGCATTATCTACGATGTCTTTTCCTATCACCTTATTGATGAGATTGTCATCACGGTAAATAAATATTCTTCCGTCTTTGGACAGAAGCATAAAGTCCATGCCTCTGAAATTGTTGTCGATCAGTTCTGTTTTAAGATAATCAAGCGTGATAGTAGCAGCGAGAATCCCGGTTACTTTTCCATTGATTCTGAACGGAACAGCGCATACTATAACATTCTTGTGTGTTACTCTGCTTTTCAGCGGTTCGGAAATTAATGTTTTTCCGGTTTTCATTACATGCTTGAAATATTCCCTGTCTGATATGTCGGCTTCGCTTCCGGCACTTGTATAAATTCTGCCTTTGCTGTCGGATATGAAGAACATTTCAATCATGGGATTTTTTCCGTTTACAGCGACATTATCAAGAAATTCCCATGCAGTCTTTTTGTCTATCTCGGTTTTGGCTCCTGCAGAATAAGCTGACAGCTCGGCAATGAATCCCCTTAATTGAAGATCCATGAATATTTTTTTCTTTTCGAGATCTATTTGCGATTCTTTTTGAAAAGAATCCTGAACTTCGCTGCTGTTGTTTTTGTATATCTGGGCGCTAACGAGAGTAAGAATCAGAAAAATTGACGAGAGAATAGGTATCAGAAATCTGTAGAGCAGTTTAAGCGGTTTGAATTTGATGTGTCCGGCAAGAGGATACAGTATTATTTTTGAGATAAAATAGAATGAGGTGCAAAGAGAAACTGCAAGAAGTTCTCCGAGAATAATATTGTATGCGGCTTCAATCGGTGTTGCAAAAGCGCCGTAAGTATAACCTGCAACGGAAGCTATAACAGGGCTTGCGGCGCATGATAGTACTAAAAATACACTTCCCCTGAATGAATAGGAGTTTATAAATTTTTCTTCGTTTTTTTGGACAGCGTTGAAACCGGACTCGGTTATTGTTTTCAATATTCTTTTTAATTTTTTATGAAGAATGAAAAAAAGTCCGCAAAAGATAATTATATTCGGCGGAAGTGTTATGGATGCTGTTTTTAGAATACGGATGAAATCGGTATTATCAGTTAAATATATAATAATTGAAAAATACAGAACAGTATGAAGTATAATTACGGATAAAAACAGCTGAGGGAGGCGTATCAGTTTTTTGAGAAAAGGGTAATCCATTAAGTTTCCTCCTTCGGAAACACTGCGGAGAAGAATTTATTTCATTATTATACCATACCGCAATACAAATTACACTAAAAAATACAGTTGATTTTGGCAAGCAATAACTTTTCCGTTCATTGATTGGAATAATCTGAATTCAATGTTGAAGGGAAACAGGCAAATATTTTTATTGACGCTATTATTCAGTACTAATTTTACTGTTTATATTAGAAAAACAGATTGTTTTATCAATTCCGATTATCAGGAGACGCCCGCAAATGGCTAAAAAAGTTTACCTCGGCATGACGGGGGATATCATTCATCACGGCATTATTAACATCATCCGAGAAGGCGCGAAATACGGCGATTTAATAGTAGGATTGCTTACTGACTCCGCTATTGTGTCTCACAAAAGACTCCCTTATTTGACCTATGAACAGCGTAAAGAAGTGGTTGAAAATCTCAAATTCGTGACTGAGGTTGTGCCTCAGGAAGAGTGGAGTTATGTAAATAATCTCAAAAAAATCAAACCGGACTATATAATTCACGGCGACGACTGGAAAACGAACTATCTTTCAAAAATACGCGACGAAGTTTTTGAAGTAATGAAAGAATGGGGCGGTCAGGTTATCGAAGTTCCTTATACCAGCGGAGTCAATTCAACCGCCTTGGTTGATAACGCGAGAACTATCGGCACGACTCCCGACGTCAGACTGAAATCTCTCAGAAGACTCATTTCTGCGAAGAAAATCGTCAGAATAATGGAAGCTCATTCCGGTCTCAGCGGACTCATTATTGAAAATACGGAAATTATGAAAGATGACGGTATTCACGGTTTTGACGGAATGTGGTCATCGAGTCTTACTGATTCAACTGACAAGGGAAAGCCGGATATTGAAGCTGTCGACCTTACAACACGAATTCAGGGATTGACAGAAATCCTTGAGTGTACAACCAAACCGATCATTTATGACGGAGATACAGGCGGAATAGCTGAGCATTTTGTTTTTACAGTTCGTACTCTTGAGCGTAACGGAGTTTCTGCTGTTATTATTGAGGATAAAGTCGGTCTTAAAAAGAACTCACTCTTCGGAACCGAAGTTAAACAGGATTTGGCATCAGAAGAAGATTTTTGCTATAAAATCAGCGAAGGAAAGAAAGCACAGATTACAAAAGACTTCATGATTATCGCGCGAATCGAAGAGATTATCGCCGGACGTTCCGTTGATGAAGCTTTGACAAAAGCTTTCGCGAGCGTGCAGGCCGGTGCGGACGGGGTGATGATTCACAGCAAGGATAAATCAGGCTCGGATATAAAAGAGTTCTGTCAGCGTTTCCGGAAAGAATATAAGAATATTCCACTTGTTCTGGTTCCGACTACATATAATCAGTTCACTGAAGACGAGCTTGCCGAGTGGGGCGCGAATGTGATAATTTACGCAAACCACATGCTTAGGGCGTCTTATCCTGCAATGCTTAAATGTGCAGAGACGATTCTTAAATCAGAACGCTCTCTTGAAGCTGATGATATGTGTATGTCTATTAAGAAAATTCTGGAACTTATTCCGGGAACAAAATAAGGATTATTTATGATTAAACCTGAAAAATTTTTTGAACTGCTTAAAGATAACGGAACCGATTTTTTTACGGGAGTGCCTGATTCTCTTCTTAAAAATTTCTGTGCTTATGTAACGGACAATTCACCTGAATCTTCACATATCATCGCGGCAAACGAGGGATGTGCGGTAGGCCTGGCATCAGGTCATTATCTTGCTACTTCAAAAATTCCTCTCGTATATATGCAGAACTCGGGACTCGGCAATACCGTAAATCCTCTGCTTTCACTTGCAGACGGAGCAATTTATTCTGTTCCGATGGTTTTACTGATAGGATGGCGCGGTTTTCCTGGTATTCATGATGAGCCTCAGCATGTGACTCAGGGTAAAGTTACATGCGATCTTCTTGATGCGATGAAGATTCCATATGAGATTCTTGAAGGCGATGAAAATGAAATTTCGGCAAAGATCAAAAAATGTTATGATTTTATATCAAAAAATAATACTCCTTTTGCGCTAATCGCGAAAAAAGATTCATTTGACGAATACAAGCTCAAAAACAACATCCCGGTTGAAGCCGAAATGACAAGAGAAGATGCGATAGAAAAGATAATTCTTTCAGCAAAGGCCAAATCAGTTTTTGTTTCAACTACAGGTATGGCTTCGCGTGAATTGTTTGAACTGAGAGTCAAACACGGCATGGGGCACGGTTCAGATTTTCTGACTGTGGGAAGCATGGGTCACGCCTCGCAGATAGCTCTGCCGATCGCCATGAATAAACCTTCACGCACCGTGTTCTGTCTTGACGGAGACGGCGCATCGATAATGCACATGGGCGGCATGGCAATAGTCGGAAACAGAAAAATTCCGAATTATGTTCATATAGTGCTCAATAACGGAGCGCATGATTCGGTCGGCGGTCAGCCGACAGTGGGTCTTTCCATTGATCTTTGCGGTGTAGCAAAATCATGCGGCTACGAAAATATCGTTTCTGTTTCAAATGCATCAGACTTAGAAAAAGTTCTTTCATCCGATGCTGTCGGAAAGAAACTTACTTTTATTGAAATTAAAGTCAAAAAGGGTGCGCGTAAGGATCTCGGACGTCCGACATCGACGCCTGCTGAAAACAAAAAAGCGTTTATGGAGTTTCTGAATGATTAAACAAGCTGTAATTCTTGCAGGCGGACTCGGTTCAAGATTCGGGAACCGCACTGCGTGTATGCCTAAGGGTTTTATCGAAATTGACGGAATTCCCATGGTTGAACGTTCCGTAATAAAACTTATTGAATCGGGCATTGAGCATATCATAATCGGTACGGGCCACTGCAATGAATGGTATGACCGTCTTGCCCAAAAGTACAGCTGCATCACAACTATAAAGAATGAGAATTATGAAAATACAAGCAGTATGGGAACTCTTGAAGTCTGTGTTCCTTTCATCAAAGGAGATTTCCTTCTGCTTGAAAGTGATCTTGTTTATGACAAGGTCGGACTAAAAGTTCTCATCAATGATCCTCGTCAGAACGTTATTCTGGCTTCAGGTCAGACAAACAGTGAAGATGAAGTTTATCTTGAAAGCGCAAGCGACGGCATTCTCATCAAAGTAAGCAAGGATCATAACAGACTTGGAAAAATCTGCGGAGAGCTTGTAGGTATAACAAAACTTTCTCATGCTGCGCTTAAGGCGATGAATGACTATTACGTGTCTCACCGTTCAGAACTGCCGAAACTTGATTACGAGCATGCGATGGAAGCCGTTGCTGAAAAAGAGCGTATTTATATGCGCCGCATTGAATATTACGCGTGGACTGAAATAGACGGTGAGGCGATGCTTGACCGTGCAGTAAGAGACGTATGGCCGCGCATAAAGGAAAATGAATCTATTCACGATATACGCCGTGAAGTGCTTTTGAATCCGGGTCCTTCAACAACTTCCGACAGCGTCAAATACGCTCAGGTTGTAGCTGACATTTGTCCGCGCGAAATGGAATTCGGAAATTTGATGGAAGAAGTCAGAGATGATTTGACTTCTTTTGTTGCCGATCCTGCTGAATATACAACCGTAATGTTCGCTTGTTCGGGTACGGGAGCGGATGAGGCTTTGGTGTCTTCATGTGTTCCGCCTCAAGGTAAACTTCTTGTCGTCGACAACGGTTCATACGGATCGCGTCTGGCAAAAATAGCCGAAATATATAAAATCGATATGACGGTATTCAAGAGTTCGACATATGAACCGATTGATATTGCTAAGCTTGAAGAAGAATTCAAAACCGGTAAATATTCAGCGCTTGCTATCGTTTACCATGAAACCACAACTGGATTATTAAATCCTCTTGAAGTGATTTGTCCGATGGCGAAAAAGTACGGCTTGATAACTATCGTAGATGCTGTAAGCGCATACGGCGGAATGCCGATGGATTTAAAGAAACTCGGCATTGATTTTATGGCAGCTACATCGAATAAGCACATTCAGGGAATGGCCGGAATCGGTTTTGTTACATGCAGAATAAGCGAACTTGAAAAGCAGAAAACATGGCCGATGCGTAATTATTACTTAAATCTCTATGATCAGTATCAGTATTTCTGTGAAACAAAGCAGACCCGTTTTACGCCGCCGGTTCAGACTTTCTATGCGCTCCGTCAGGCGGTTATTGAAACTAAAATCGAAACAATTGAGAAACGTTACGAGCGTTATACCGAGTGCTGGAATATCTTTGTGAAGGCAGTTAAAGAAATAGGGCTCAAAATGCTCGTGAAAGAAGAGCACCAGTCTCATTTTATCACGGCTGTATTGAATCCCGAAACTGAAAAATATTGTTTTGAAAAATTTCACGATTATGCCCGTAGTTTCGGTTTTACGATATATCCCGGAAAACTCGGTAATATTAACACGTTCAGAATAGCGAACATGGGTGATATCAGACCGGAAGAAATGAAAAGATTTACCGTGGTATTGAAAGACTACATGCGGTCAATCGGTGTCTGAAACGCCTTGACCTAATATTATTGACAAATTCAGCATGGAATTTGTCAATAATGCGCCTGCACTTTGCAGTGTAATCTGCATCGCAGAAACAAATCCATGTGATTAGAGGTGCGACTTTGAATATTTTATACATGATTTTCTGCTATCCGATAGAATTGCTGATGGAGTTTCTTGCAGGGCATTTCAATTCTCTTATAGGCTCGCAGGGTTTTTCTCTTATTCTTACCAGCTTTTCAATTAATATTATAATGATTCCTGTTTTCTGGTATGCTGAAAAACTTCAGCAGCGCGAGCGCAATATTCAAGCCGAAATGAAACCGAAAATCGATGAATATAAAGAAGTCTTTAAAGGCTATGAGCTTCATCTTTATATTTCAAATCTGCACAAGCAGTACAAGTACCATCCGATATATGCTTTCAGATCCCTTCTGGGTCTTTTTATCCAGCTTCCGTTTTTTGTAGCTACATATCATTTTCTTTCGCATTACAGCGCGATAAAGGGAGTTTCTTTTCTTTTTATATCCGACCTCGGTAGTCCTGATATGCTTCTGCCGCTTTTCGGAATCGGCGTAAATGTTCTGCCGTTTTTAATGACTGCAATAAATCTTATTTCGAGCTTTGTTTACGGCAAAATGCTCTCGAAAATGGAACGGATCAATATATATGTAATCGCAGTGCTTTTTCTTGTTCTGTTGTATAATTCACCGGCGGGATTACTGCTTTACTGGACATGCAATAATATTTTCAGCTTCTTCAAAAGCGTTGTGTTCGTGAAACTTCTGCAAAGACAGAAAAAAACGGCATCGGCGCTTTGATGATTGCTAATAAAACAAAATAACGGGGTTTCTATGTATCACCTGATAATGTTGTCTCTTCTTCTTTTTGCTGTTACTCCATCTAATGTATACGCATATCTTGATCCGGGATCAGGAAGTATGATCGTATCCGTTATAATCGCGATGGTTACTATTCTTATCTATGTTACTAAAAGCTTTATTTACGGAAAGATGAAAGCTCTCGGCAAGAAGAGCGATATGACGGATACAAAGCGCGAATATAATGTCGTAGTTTATTCCGAGGGCGGACAATATTGGAATGTATTTCACCCGATCTTGAGAGAGCTTGATGCGCGCGGCATTCCGACTATGTTTTTTACAAGCCGTAATGATGATCCGGGTCTTGCTGTTGATTTTACTAATGTTGAAAAGAAGTTTATAGGTGAAGGCCACAATGCTTTTTTCGTTCTAAATAAAATTAAAGCAAAAATGGTTCTGATGACTACTCCGGGGCTCGGCGTTCTTCAGATAAAAAGAAGCAAGGGAGTTAAGCATTATTCTCATATAACTCACGCGACCGGAACTTGTTTCAGCTATAAGGCTTTCTCTCTTGATTATTTTGACAGCGTTTTAGTCGGCGGAACTGCAGACAGGGATCTGATTGCCGAGCTTGAAGAAAAACGCAGATCTGCGAAGAAACAGGTCGAAATGATCGGTTCAACTTATCTTGATGAACTTCGCTTAAAGCTTAAAAACAGCGGTTATGTCTATAATATGTTCAGTGAGAAAAAGACTACGGTTCTTGTTTCTCCGACATGGGGAAATCACGGCCTTCTTTCAAAATACGGGCAGAAACTTCTCAAGACTCTTTCTGATTGCGGAACATTCAATATCATAGTCAGACCTCATCCTCAGTCGTTTATCTCTGAAAAGAATCTTATGGAAGAGCTTATGAAAAACTTTCCTGAAACGGAAAACCTTAAATGGGACAGGGAAAAGGACGGCCTGAATTCAATGTTTCATTCTGATATAATGATCAGTGATTTCTCCGGAATCATTTTCGATTACCTCTTTCTTTTCGAGCGTCCGGTTCTGACTTTTAAATCTCAGTTCGAAAAACGCGGCCGCGAAGCGATGGATTTGAAAGATGATTCTTATGATATCAAGATTCTTGACCGTATCGGAAAAACTCTGACTGAATCTGATATTTCTGAAATACCGGCGATTATTAATTCAAGTATTTCTGAAAAGCAGGCACTAAGTTCAGTTGTCAAAGAAGCCGAAGACGCTCTTGCCAGACATCCCGGCGAAGCCGGTAAACGAGCTGCTGATTTTATTCAGTCGGTTATAAAGACAATCTGATTATTTCACGGTACGGTGATTATGATAAATTTCCCTTTTTCAGGAAGTGTTGATATTTTTATGAAAAGAATGATGCAGAGGAATTTGTCTTCATTATTCTTTAACATAGTTGTTTTTAACGGCATCATTGCTTTATATTCTCTAGCCTCTTCGGTGTTTATTCCTTCAGGGGTTAACGCACTTTTTACTTCTTATCTGATTTGGATTTTTTCCGGTATTACAGCTTTTTTGGCGGTGATATTTATTCTCTGGAAAATTATCACAAGAAGAATGGCTTTTGCTCTCGAAAAGGAATTTGAACCTTTCAGGCTTTCGGACTTTGCTTTTATTCTTCTGCCGATGACTCCGGTGTCACAGTACATATTGTCAAATCAGGATTCCGTTACAATGCAGGGAACTGTGATTTTATTCGCTGTATTTATCATTCTTTCCATTGTTTGCGGAATAATAATTCCTGTTTGTCTTTCTAAAATCGCTTCAAAAAGAATTGTGATGACTGCTTCAATCGCATTTCTTACAATGATATTTAATATGGCTTCATTGTCATCGATGAATGCATGGAGCATCAAGGGTTCATTCGGAATTCAAATTGCGGTAATGGGTCTAATTATAATTATATGTTTTATTATACGCTTTATTCCTGTTAAGATAGCTATTCTCGCAATGACTGTTTTTTTTGCTGTAAACGCCGTAACTGCAGCAATGTCTGATGATTCTGAAAAATCTACACAAAGTAAATCAGTTGAAGTTAAAAAATTCAAAGTGACATCTGTTCTTGAAGGAAAGACTATTAAACATAAGAACGATATACTTTTTATTGTGTTTGAAGCATACGTTGATAATGAGACACTGAAATATTACGGTTACGATAATACCGAACAGCTTAAGTTTCTTGAAGACAACGGTTTCAATGTCTATAACGGAATATATTCAATAGGTGCGCCTACAGAACAGTCGCTTTCAAAACTTTTCAATATAGACAGAGATGTTTCCCGGCATAAAAGATATCTTGCAGGAAATACGGCTGTTCATGCTCTTCTTTCAGCTCAGGGATACAAGACTCATGGAGTATTTGATAATAACTGGAATCTCCGCGGTCTTCCGATGAATCAGCTGAAGTATGATTATACCTTTCCATCTTCTACGGGCGTAATGGATTCGGAAGTACTAATCAGAGCTATTTTCAAGGGAGAATTCAGTGACGCTGTCAGCTTTGAAGGAATCGATTATAATTCATATCTTGAACAAAAAAAGAAAGTAATTGGAAAGATTATTAAAGAACCGGCTTTTATGTATTCACATAGTTCTTATCCAGGGCATAGCCCAAGTGGAAAGGGAATGACCCTTCAAGAACAACCCAAAAAAATGTCGGAATATCTTTCGAAGATAGAAAAAGCCAATGATGAGATGCGTCTTGATGTCGAAGAAATCATAAAGAATAATCCTGATGCAATAGTCATATTCGCCGGAGATCATGGCCCGTTTATGACAAAAACTGGTTACGGTGTGAGTAATAACAATGACGGATACAAGCCTGAAGATATTGACCGTTATGACATCCAGGACAGATTCGGAGTGTTTCTGGCAATAAGATGGCCGGAAAAAAATTCCGCGGCTAAGTACGATATCAAAATACTTCAGGATGTTTTTCCTGCAGTGCTTTCTTATCTTTATGAAGATGATTCGTTGTTTGATACTATTAGAATTAAGCGGATGACTGCAAGTAATCAGCGCACACTTGGAGTTTATGTTGAAGACGGAATAATTCACGGCGGAAAGGATGACGGCCAGAAACTCTTTCTAATGGAAGAGGATGTATCTTCGAATAATCCGAAATAGTTGAATTTGATCCAAGGAGA
>JAKPJF010000149.1 GCA_029554345.1 Spirochaetota bacterium
GCTCAAGGTCGCGTGTCTTGAAGAAATCGCATTCAGAATGAAATATATCGATTTCGAAGGATTAAGAAAAGTTTCCGAGAAAACAAAGAAATCTACATACGGCGAATATCTTGCCCGCATTATCTGCGAGGCTGAAGGTAAAACCGGCTGCAAATAGGCTGGAGGATTTATGCCTTTTATTTTTGAAAAGACTCCGATTGAAGGATTGACTGTTATAAAGCCGAGGGTGTTTCCGGACGGACGCGGCTTTTTTGTAGAAACATATAAGGAATCAGATTTTGTCTCCGCCGGAATAAATGAAAAATTTGTTCAGGATAATCATTCATCTTCTGTCAAAGGTGTTCTCCGCGGACTTCATTATCAGAAGAATCCGTTTGCTCAGGGCAAGCTTGTCCGCGTTACGCGCGGCTGTGTGTGGGATGTTGCGGTTGATCTTCGTGAGAAATCAGCGACTTTTGGAAAATGGTTCGGTATAAAACTCGATGATGTTGAAAGAACGATGTTTTATCTTCCGCCGGGATTTGCTCATGGTTTTGTTACGTTAAGTGATACGGCGGAATTTCTGTATAAATGTACTGCTGAATATAATAAAGAAAGCGAAGGCGGAATTATATGGAATGATTCTGATCTCAAAATTGAATGGCCTTGCGATGATGTTCTTGTTTCCGACAAGGATAAAATTCTTCCGGGACTTTCTTCATCAAGGGGGCTTTTCTGATGATATGGATTATCGGATGTAATGGAATGCTCGGCCGCGAAGTTTCAGAATTGTTTCAAAAGAACAAGATTCCGTTTATAGGAACTGATATTGAATGCGATATTACGGATATTTCGGCTCTTGCAGAATTCGCGAAAGACAAAAACATAAAATGGATTATCAACTGTTCGGCATATACCAATGTCGATAAAAGTGAAGAAGAAGAACCTAAAGCATATTCAATAAACGCTTCAGGAGCGGCTAATATTGCGCAAACGGCATCTCTAATCGGAGCGAAACTGATTCATATTTCAACTGATTATGTTTTTAACGGAAAGGGAAATTCTCCTTACAAAGAAAGCGATGCGAAACAGCCGCTCGGAGCCTATGGCAGAACAAAATCTGCCGGAGAGGATTTTGTTGCTGAAAAGACAGATAAATATTTCATTATAAGAACAGCATGGCTTTACGGAAAAAACGGAAATAATTTCGTTCACACAATGCTGCGTCTTTTTGCTGAAAAAGATTCTCTTAATGTAGTAGTCGATCAGAAAGGAACTCCGACATGGGCTGGTACTCTTGCTTCGTTGCTGATGACAATCATTCAGACAGATTCTGACAAATACGGAATATATCACTGCACAGATGAAGGCGAAACGACATGGTTTGATTTTGCCTGCGCCATACAGGAATATGCTTTTGATGCCGGCTTGATTAGTAAAAAAATTCCTATTAATCCTGTCTCAAGCAGTGAATATCCGACTAAAACAGAACGTCCGAAGTATTCAGTTCTTTCAAAAGAAAAAATTAAAAATGAATTCTCTTTTATTCCGCGGAGCTGGGACGCAGTTTTGAATGATTACATAAAGGTCCGTCCGAAAAGCGTTTAATTTTTTCTGGACATTGAGAGCCCCGCATGATAAAATCATAAAGGGAGTTTCTTCTCAATGGGAAAAGCCGGACTTAAATCAATGTGGACTTCACGGCTTCTGTGGAGAAAATTCGGGCAGATGGTTCTGCCCTCTCTATTTCTTTTAATTGTTTTTATAATAACAGTTTTCTTTTTTATTATTCCTAAAGCCCGATCTCAGTATATTTCACAGCGCGAAATTCAGATTAAAAATCTTTCTGAAGTTGCGTTAAGCGTAATCGACGTACAGAATAAGCTTGTTGAAGAAGGAAAAAGAGACGTTGTAACTGCGCAGAAGACCGCGCTTGAGAGAATAAGACAAATAAAGTACGGTACGGAAAGCACGGGTTATTTCTGGGTTCAGAATGATAAATCAATCGTAATTTCACATCCGATAACGGCTTTAGAAAACAAGACGCCGGAAAATGTAGATCCGATGTACTCGGAGGCTTTGCGTAAGGTCATGACAATGACTGACGGCATTGTTCTTGATAAGAAAAATAAGTCAATCATTTATGACTGGTATAATGATACTTCAGCTTCTTACGGGAAGAAGATGAGCTATCTGTCATATTATGAACCATGGGGATGGATAATAGGCAATGGAGTATTTATTGATGATATTCAGGGGGATATTGACCGTCTTCTTTTTGATATTGTGCTTATCGGAATAATTCTCGCTGTTGCTTTTTTTATTCTTTCACTCTTGTTTTCAATCGCAATTGTCCGCTCCAAAATTAATGCTGAAAAAACGCAAAATGCTCTTACTGAAAGTATAAACAAAGTCAGAACCAAAGAAGAACAGTTTGAGGCAATTTTCAATATCAGTCCGTTTTCAATAGTGATCATAAGAATATCGGATGATGTAATTCTAAAAGTGAATCCCGCTTTTGAAACGCTTGCATCTTTATCTTCGTCTGAACTTACGGGTAAATCATATCGTGATCTTTTGTTTCCTGTACCGGAAGAATATGAAAAACTAAAAAAGAAATTTTCAACTGAAACATATAAACCGCATGAAATAGAAAAAATAAACTTTCAAATAACTTCGAAATCAGGTGCACGCAAGGATCTTGTTTATTCAATTGTGCCGATTGTTTTTGACGGTGAAAAATGTTTTGTCTCTATGATTTTTGACATTACGGAGGAGAAGGCTCTTCAGGAACAGTTGGCTCAATCACAGAAAATGGATACCGTAGGTCAGCTTGCATGCGGAATTGCGCACGACTTCAACAATATGCTTTCGGGAATTCTCGGAAGTGCTGAAGTAATAGGCATGAATCAGAATCTTGACAGCGAAGTGCGTGAATATATAAATATAATAATCAATGCCGCTGAAAGAGCTTCTGAACTGACTTCGAAGCTTCTTGCCTTTTCGCGCCGCGGAAAAATAATTTCAAGTGTCATAGATATTCATGAATGTATTTCGTCTGTAATCATGCTTTTGAAAAGAAGTATTGATAAACGCATAATAATTAAAGAATCACTTTTGGCAGAAAGATTTAAAATTACCGGAGACCCCACACTTATTCAGAATGCTCTTTTGAATCTCGCGATTAATGCGAAAGATGCTATGCCGGACGGCGGCTCGATTACTATCGCTACCAGAGAAGCATATCTTGATGATGAGTTCTTGAAGAAATATCCGCATGCAGATAAGGGACTTTATCTTGAAATTGATGTTTCTGATACAGGTTCCGGCATCAGCCGTGAGAATCTTCCGAAAATATTTGATCCGTTTTTTACTACAAAACCGGTCGGCAAGGGGACAGGGCTTGGACTTGCAGCGGTATACGGAACAGTCAAAGAGCACAGAGGATTTATAAGAGTCTATAGCGAAGAAAACGTCGGTACGGTATTCAGGCTTTATTTGCCTCTTGATTCTGAAAGAAATTATGAAAAGGAAAAAAATGAAAGTATAATAATTCCAGGTAAAGGGCGTATAATGGTTGTGGATGATGAATCTGTAATTAGAAATACCGCATATGGAATGCTGTCTTCAATGGGTTACGAAGTTCTGCTGGCTCAGGACGGGGAAGAAGCTCTGAAGATTTATAAGTCGGAAAATGAAAAAATTGATTTAGTTATTCTCGATATGGTTATGCCTAAAATCAGCGGAAAGGAAACTTTTGAACGGTTGAAGAAAATTGATAAATCGGTTAAGGTTATATTCTCATCCGGTTTCAGCCCGGAGGCTGTTGCAGGCGATATACGAGGCATTGGCACAATAGGATTTATTCAGAAGCCTTACCGTATTGTTGAGTTAAGCAAGCTTATTCATGAAGCGATAATATCAGAATTAAAAGCATAGTTACATGTTGACAAAAAGAATATTTATATTAAGCTTCATCGGATAAATGCGGGAGATGCAGTGAAAGAAGATATAAGGTGGATTCAGCGCTTTGATAATTTCAGCAAAGCTTTTGTTTTGCTTAGAGAAATACTTGATTCAACGGATGATATTTGCAGTCTTGAATCTATAGTAAAAGAAGGTATCATTCAGAGGTTTGAGTATACTTTTGAACTTGCGTGGAAAACCCTCAAGGACAAGATGATTGATGACGGATTGAATATCGATAAGGTATCGCCGAAGTATGTTTTCAAAACGGCATATCAGAGTAAGTATATCGATAGAGTTGAAGACTGGATCGACATGACTAATGACAGAAATATTATGAGTCATACTTATGACTTTTTGAAGCTGGATCCGCTTTTAATCAGACTCAAAAGTGTTTATTATCCGTGTTTAGATGAACTCTTCATGTATTTTCTTGATGAAAGGAATTCAATTTGAATTTTGGACTGAGTGATAAGAACTATCGTATTCTGTTAGATATCATCGGAAATTATGTTAAATCAGGTTCGGTTGTGGTATATGGTTCACGGGCGAAGGGTGATTTTACAGATAGAAGCGATATTGATATAGTTATTAGAGATTGTAATGAAATCAATGATGCGACTGTTTCTCGTATGATTGATGAAATCGATGAGTCTGATTTCCCTTATCTTGCGGATATCCGCATCTATGATGATATTAAAAACAACAGCCTAAGAGAACATATTGACAGAGCCGGCATAGTGTTCTTTTCAAAAGAAACCTCCTCCGAAAAATAAGTGTATTCAAGATTTTTTCTTGCGTGAATTTCTGAACGGTTTACCTTCTGGTCAAAACGGAGACCTTATGTTCAGATTAAGCAAAGTCAAAAAAGCTGTAATTAAAATTGCTATCGCGGCGACTGCGTCAGACGGAGCTATTCTCGAAAAGACAGATGTATCTGTTCTTTCTAAAGCGTTGATCCATTTTGATTTATTCAGAGATATGACTGTTGAGAAGATCCGCCGTCTTGCAGATGAGACTCTTGCTGAAATTAAATCTGCTGCATCACAGGGACGTATTGTTGAAGAGGTGGCAAAGTCATGCCAGCTTCTGAAAAAAAATGATAATGAATCAATTATAGCGATGGATGCCGCACTCTTTATGTGTCTTTTTGACGGAGAACTTTGCGGTCATGAAGTCGGTTATATGGAAACTCTCACTGTAAATCTTCAGATAACGAAAGCTTCCTTCCAGAAAGAGATAGAAAAGATTACTGCGTTCATTGAAGTCAACAAAGACGAACTTAAAAAAAACTAATGCAGTGTTGACTTTACATCCTCCTGCTGATATTATGTCTTAAAGCATAGGAGGCTACAATGTGTTCTTCACGGAGAATTCTCATTGTTGAAGATGAAGCTTTGATAGCCCTGGATTTAAAAACAAACCTTGCATTAAACGGCTTCACAAATGTGGATACGGCTTTTTCGCCCGGAGAAACGTTGCGGAAATGCGAGCAAAGTCTGCCGGATCTTCTTCTGATGGATATTAACTTAGGCGGCGATATTGACGGAATAGAAACGGTTGAACGGATAAAAAACGGTAATTCCCATCCGCGGGTCATCTATATAACGAGTTATAATAACCCGAAAGTTAAAATGCGTGCACAGAAAACTGTTTTTTCGGATTATATAATAAAACCGTATGATCCCTCTGAACTTGTCGGCTCGATAAAGAAAGCCTTTTCCGACGAACAGAAATATCTATAATATCCGGTCATCTTATAATTTCGGTTCCTATTCCGGCATCGGTAAAAATTTCAAGAAGGACTGCGTGTTCTACTCTGCCGTCTATTATATGGGTTTTGCCTGTGCCGCCGTTAAGAGCGCTGATGCAGCATTCAGTTTTCGGTATCATTCCTTTTGATATGATGCCTTCAGAGATATATTTTTTTACGTCGCTTATGGTCAGTGAACTCTGAAGTTTCCCTTCGCATTTAACGCCTTCGATGTCGGTCAGCAGAATAAGTTTTTCTGCTTTCAGAGCTTCGGCTACTTTTCCTGCGACTGTGTCGGCATTAATATTGTAGGTATTTCCTTTTTCGTCAACCCCGACAGGAGCGATAACCGGTATATATCTTTCGCTTTCAAGAGCAGAGACGATTCCGGTGTTAATATTTTTTACATCACCAACCAGTCCGATGTCGGTTTTTTCGCCGTTTTCTTCGTGATAAAGTTTTTCCGCAAGAATGAGATTGCCGTCCTTGCCTGCGAGTCCGACTGCTTTTCCTCCGGCGAGACTGATGTTGTTGACGATTTCTTTGTTTACATGACCTGTGAGAACCATTTCAACATAATACATCGTTTCTTCGTCTGTTACGCGGAGTCCTTTTTCGAAACGTGATTCTTTGCCGACTTTTTTTAAAATTGAATCGATTTGCGGTCCGCCGCCGTGAACTATTACGGGATTTATTCCGACATACTTCAAAAGAACCATGTCTTTTGCGAATTGCTTTTTGAGGTTTTCGTCAATCATTGCGTTGCCGCCGTATTTGATGACAAATGTCTTTCCGTAAAATTCTTTTATGTAAGGAAAAGATTCAATCAGCGTGTTTATTTTATCGATATATTTCTGCATGTTTTCCTCTGAAATAATTATTGTTATGGAAGTAATCAGAATAAAACGTTAAAGCGTCAATAAAATAATCTTATAAACCTGAATTGATTTTTTCAAGAAACACCAATTCTAATGACGGTTTGAGTTTTTCTCTTTTAAAAATATTGTAGCCGAGTTTTTGGTATAGGCTGATATTTTTGATGCTTTCTGAGCCTGTAAAAAGTTCAAATCTTGCGGAGTTTGAGAATTTATATTCGATTTGATTCATCAGCTCTCTTCCGATACCGATATTTTGATATTCAGGATGAACTATCAATTTGCCGATGAAGCATGTTTTATCAGTTTCAAATGCCCGTACTGATCCGATAATACTTTGATCGCATAAGCATTTTAGAAAGATGCATTTAGTGAATTCGTCTTTCAATTCCTGATCTGTCTGCGAGAGAGGCTGAATAGAGAAATCATTATAAATTTCAGCTTCCTGGTGATAGCATAGTTTTTGAAGAACAAGTATTTCGATGCAGTCTGCCTCAGAAGCTTCGTATATTTTATATTGTTTTTGCTGCATGAATCCGTTTAATATATATCGCAAGGTCAATCAAGAAGTATTTGTGATTTAATTAAATCTGATTTATTTATTTGACAGAAAGTATTCGTGGGCAATCATTAATTTATGAATATTGAGAATATTGATGAACTTATAAAGAAAATTCAATCGCTCGGTGTTGAAGTTTTGTCAGATGTTTCTGAATACGAAAAAGATAAAACTCCTTCGCTCACCGGAAAAGCATTGTTTACGATTGTGCCCGGTGATGCTGATGAACTGTCAGAAGCATTAAAGATGTTATTTGTGCAAAAAATTCCTTTATTTGCGAGAGGGGGCGGAACAGGAGTTACCGGAGGTGCTGTTCCTTTTGACGGAGTAGTTGTTTCGTTTGCAAAAATGAACCGGATAATTGAACTCGATGAAAATAATATGACAATTACCGTAGAGCCTGGAGTCATCACTGCGGAAATAAATAAAGCCGCTTCAGAAAAAAAACTGTTTTATCCGCCGGATCCCGCTTCACTTAATGAATGCTCAATAGGGGGCAATGTTGCCGTGAGTGCCGGAGGTCCGCATGCAGTAAAATACGGTACAACCAAGGATTATGTTCTCGGAATGGAATTCGTAACTGCCGACGGCAAAAAAATGCATTGGGGAGCTAAGACTGTTAAGAACTCTGCAGGGTTCTCTCTTGGTCAGCTGATTGTCGGCAGTGAGGGTACTCTTGCATTTGTTACAAAACTGATTTTGAAACTTATACCAGCACCTCAGTTTTCTTGTGATATTCTCGCATCATTTAATTCAATTGAATCAGCGGTTTCATGCGTTAATAAAATTCTACTTGGGAAAATATCTCCCGCAGCGCTTGAATTTATTGATAAAAGCGCGGCTTCATTTGTCGCAAGGCATTTTCCTGATGATGTTTACTTTCCTGACGCGGGAGCTCTCCTTCTGATAAGGCTTGATTCAATGAACACTGCTGATCTCGAATATCAATTCGGTCTTCTTTCTGAGATATTGAAATCAAACGCTGATGATTTTGTCCGTGCGGATGACGAAACTTCGAAAGAAAAGATTTGGAATTCGCGCAGAAAAATCAGAACATCTATTGAAAAAGAATCGCCTGTATTTTTTGCAGAGGATCCCGCACTGCCACGCGCGGCAATTGCAGGATTTATAAGAAAAGTAAATTCTTCTCTTCGCGAATTGGGGATTCGTGCTGTTTTTTTCGGACATGCAGGTGATGGAAATATTCACATCAATATTTTAAAGGGCGGCATGGATGATATTGAATGGAATAAAATGAAGCCCGAAATCCGCCGGATGATTTATAGTTATGCAATAGAAATGGGCGGAGTGATTACCGGTGAACACGGTGTAGGTTATACAAGAAAGGAATACATGAAACTTATGTATTCCACTGATGAGATTGAATTGATGCGTAACATAAAAACGGCTTTTGATCCGTATAATCTTCTGAATCCAGGGAAGATATTATAGCAGTTTGAGGATAAGACAAACTGCCGGTATATTATTTCAGTTTTCCGTTATCCGGATTGATTTCGCGTTTTTTACCTTTGATTGTTAGAGTTAAATTGTTTCCTTCTTCCGTGAGATTGCCGTCTGATTCAATAGTTTTCTCCCAAAGAAGAAC
>JAKPJF010000161.1 GCA_029554345.1 Spirochaetota bacterium
TTCGACCGGGTCGGGGTCAAACAGATCGAACGCGTGTTGGATCCATTTCACATCAACAAAGCCATCCGAGAAGCGTATGGGAAAGAAATCGATGTCCCTGACACTTTGAAAACTTTGTATCGAGACGGGTTCGATGCGGTCGCAACAGAGCTGCAGAGGTTGAAAGATCAGGGATCGGCTTCCACAAGAAAAGCCAAAAATCGCTGTTTTGAATATCTGAAAAACCATCAAGATGAAATCTTGCCGTTATCTGCCCGGGGATTACCTTATGAGAACCTGGCCGGTCTCGGATGCATGGAATCGAATGTCGGAAAATCCATTGCGCTCCGCATGAAAACCCGAGGTTGCAGCTGGTCCCGATCCGGTGCCGAAGCAATGGTGGCCATCCTTTCTCATATCACCGAACTGTCTGATCATACCTTCCGATATCAGGAAATCAGAGCAAAAGATCAGCGAAAAGGTCGTACTTCGCGAAGAAAGAAATCAAAAGTTTCTGAATATTGCGGGCAGCATGCTTCTTTTCCCATCCTGAATGCCGGAAAAGCTTCTGTCCCTTATTTTAACCTTTTTAGGAATATAATTCATTCGGAACTTCCTTCCTAAATGATTTCCATGGAAATTTGAAACAGATACTTACAAATTTTGGGAAAGCCGTTAATTCAGCGATAAAGAGGATATTTATCGTTGACAGACTACAAATGCCGGAATGACGTTGACACTTTTGTTATGAGACCTTTTTTTGCCGCTGATCGTCCGGTAATACAATAATTTTGCCTATTTTCTTTTTCTTATCCCAAGATATAATATGTATAAACAAACATATTCAGCGTTTTTTTATTAAGATAATTTAAGACAGGTAATCGATCGGTAAAATAATTGTTAATTTCTGAAAAAGGCTTCCGTATATCCAATTAAGGAGGAATGATGAAAGCTTCCAAAAATAAGTTTATTCGTCTACCGGGGATCGGATTTCGGTGTATTATACCAGTGTTATTCATTTTACTTCTCAATAGCGAGATTGCATTTTCACAGTTCGACGGAAAAATCGAATCCTTCGAATTTATATACCGGCAGGATTTTTCGGGAGAACCGGATGATTGGAATCTTGAACCGGACACGGGGAAATGGGGATCGGTAGATTATTCCTTTACGGATGAGACATATCGCTGGGAAATGAACTTTAAGAAA
>JAKPJF010000165.1 GCA_029554345.1 Spirochaetota bacterium
CCGTTCACTATGCTGACAGAAGTTATACGCATATACTGAGGCAAGTTTACAGATATAGATTCACCGATGCCGGGACCGTCAGTTTTTCCTTCGCTCCATGCAGTCTGAAGACTTCCGTCAAAAGCATTTCTTGGATCAAAAGCCATTTCTCCGCCTTCAGTAGATACGAGCTGAGAGGAAGAAGTTACTGTAACTGTTCCTATTCCCGGGATAGAAACATTTTTAACGATAAATCCAGAATTTCCAAGAACACTTTTCTTTACGTAAGCCTCTCTCCATGGATACTGAATAAGAGCAAAATCTCCGCTTTCTTCAAGAAGAAAAGCAACCTGACCGCTTTTTACTGTTCCTATTTTATCACTTTTTTCAGATGGTCTTGAATAAATATCAGCATCTGATTGAACTGTAACCGATTTTAGTACACCAGGCTTAACTGATTTTTCGCTGATCCAGCCCTTTGTTGAAACTAGGTCTATTTTTGCATTAAAATATTTTACACCGTTAAAAGTTTTTTCTTCAAGAATAGTAAGATACTCACCCCTTTTAACTCTTGAATTTGAAACATATTTAAAACTTTTAGCACCTGGATCTTCTATAAGAGAACCGTCGTTGAGAACAGTCAAAAAAGAAAGTTTTCCTTTTTCCGCAGAAGAAACAGGAATCCATCCTTCTAATCCTTTCTCAGTCGCAACTTCATAATATTTAATTTTATTTATTTCTTTTTCAGAAAAATAAGTTAAAAACATTCCTCTTGAAACCGAACCGTTTTCAACCTGTTTTATTTCTTTTGCTTCAGGATCTTCAATAAGAACTTCTTCTTTTATAAGAGTAAGATCTCCTAAAGATTTTTTCTTACAACCAAAAAAAGTAAGCACTGAAAAAGAAACGAGACAAAGAATCACAAATGACTTAAACCCTCTAATAACCACTTTTTCCTCCATATTTTTCTTAATAGAGTAATTGATAACTAAAAATATTTTTTGTCAAAAAAGAATTTAACAAAACCATCAATCATTGCTCACATTAATTGTAATACAACCTTACAGAAACTTTCTCATGCGAAAAAGCTGTCTGCCTTCATATTCTCCTGCTTCTTTAAAAAAAGTAGTTAAAAATTCAGGAACAAACTCTTTAACCTCTTCAGTTATAAGGAATGAATCAGGTTCGGCAAACTTATATCCTATATGATAAATTGAATTTACGGAATCCGCAATTACGGTACCGGTATTTCCTCTATTCTTATAAACAGTATTTCCCATATGAATTACCGTTTTAATGGATAGAGTAACTTCATCCAGCTGCATTTCGTCTGCATATAAGAATATTTTATCGAGATACAGCCTGAAAATAAATTCGATTATATTGTTCTGTTTTCCGTCAAAAGGAACAAGTATCAGTCCGCCGAAATCTTCCCACATCCATATTTTACCGTCAATTGCCTTGGTTTTTCTTTCAATTATATCATGAAATTGTTGTCTAAACCCATGAAAACTGTTTCCGCTGAAATACCCTTTCAAATCTTTCTGGTTATCAAGCTGAATAAAAATGAAAAAGAAGGTATATTCTGATCCGGACTTAACATCCTTCCACCCGTTTAACGCCGGTTTATGTTTCAAAGATAAAGCGTTTTCCTTAGCTTCGTTTTTATCTATTTCTGAAAAATTTTCAATATTAGCAAGTCTCTTTACGGAAACTCCTGTTTTAAGAAGTTCTTTCCCTATATAATCAGAAAATCCCATATGAAAGAAATGAGCTATATCAGCAAAAGCTGTTTTTGAATCTATTATTCCGTAACGGATATCTTTTCTAACTGAAAACTGTTTTATTATCTTTTTAAAATCAGCTTCCTTCATTGCAGATATATCAAAATACAAAATTGACTCAGGCTCAATCCGCTGATATTCCTGCTTAATCTCTTTATAAGAAAATATTACCGGCTTATCTTTCTTCACGTCTTTAAACGGAGAAAGTTTAGCGTTATCACTCACAAGATAGATTACCATCATTCCTCCGTTCTAATTTCATATCGGTAATAAATTGTCCCGTTATCAAAGGCATTTTTTGAAAATCTTGCGGTTAATGTTGAAGGAAGAGACAGATGAACAGAATCTGTTATTGTCAAAGTATTTGGTTTGGTAAAATTAGCTTCTGCTTCTGTTACTTTTTTAACTATCTCAAGTTTTTTCAATGATTCCGGATTATTAGTATACTGACAAGCGCCGTTATGAATAGCAATTCTGACTTTCAATGGAGAATCAAGACGGCACTGTTTTAAATTATACATATACAGCTGATTTACTATTTCTATTCCGCAAAGAGTCGCAAATTTATTTCTGTTACCGAAATAAAATGCAATTATACCTCCGTCTCCTTCCCAGCTCCATATACGTCCGTTTCGTCTGTCGGAAGCCATTTCGACAATTTGTCGAAGATCCGAATAAGTAGACTCGATTACTGTTTTAGAATATTTGCGGACAAGTTCTGTATTTCCGACAATATCAAGACGAAGCATCGATATTACATAATCCGAACCGTTTCTCAATACCCCCCAATTGGGAGTTTTTGCAATTTTAACGTCTTCAACGAATGTATTATTCACCTGATCGTAAACCAGGCCGCTGTTATGCATTTCACGAATAATATCACGAAGATTATGAATCTGATACCGCCGCCCCATGTATCCTTCTGTTGAAATTTTTATCAGAAGATTTACAAAAATCGGAAAAAGTTCAAGCGCAGCCATATCACGAACGATCTGCGCGGCAGCGTCTCTGGATGGAATGGGTATATTTTCAGGAAATCCTGTTCTCTGATAAACATCATAATTCGGTATCAGAATCCTGGAAAGAGTTACCATCATATCAACCCCGAAGGATTCAGCTAGTGCTTTCTGGGTAACGCTCAAAAGAGAATGTTTTACTTTCATTTTGTTCAATCCGTATTTCATGTTTATTCTAACATACATTTTTTACAAGTACAAAATACAGTTTCAACATTGTTAGTATTATGAGTATCTATAAGTTCAATGATTTATGATAAGAAACAACCGCCTTTCGGCGGTTGTTATATCTTCTTGAAGTAAAATCAGTTTCTGGTCTGGTCAACAATTTTTGATTTCTCAATCCAAGGCATAAGTGAACGGAGAACTTTTCCGACTTTTTCAATCGGATGCTGCATCCAGATATTTCTCTTAGATTTGAAAGAAGCGCATTTAGTCTGATTTTCAAGCATCCAGTCGCGGGCAAATTCCCCTTCCTGAATTCTTCTAAGAGATTCTTTCATTCTTTCCTTAACTTCAGGTCCGATAACGAAAGGTCCCGTTACATAGTCGCCGTATTCTGCAGTATTAGAAATTGAATAACGCATATTAGTAAAACCGCCCTCATAAATGAGGTCAACAATCAGTTTCATTTCATGAATACACTCAAAGTAAGCCATTTCTTCAGGATAACCAGCTTCTGTAAGAGTTTCAAAACCTGCTTTCATAAGGCTCGTAACACCGCCGCAAAGAACAGCCTGTTCTCCGAAAAGGTCAGTTTCGGTTTCATCTTTGAAAGTAGTTTCAATAACACCGGCTCTCGCACCGCCGATTCCTGCAGCATAAGCAAGCGCAAGATCAAGAGCTTTTCCTGTAGAATTCTGATGAATCGCAACAAGACAAGGAACTCCTGCTCCTTTCTGATATTCTGCTCTTACCATGTGACCAGGACCTTTTGGAGCAACCATAACAACATCAATGTCAGATGACGGAGAAATCTGTCCGTAATGGATGTTAAATCCATGAGCAAACATCAGCATCTTTCCTGCAGTAATATTCGGTTTAATTTCTTTATCGTAAAGTGACCCTTGAGTTTCATCCGGAACAAGGATCATTATCATGTCCGCCCATTTTACGGCTTCAGCAACTTCCATAGGCTTAATTCCGGCAGATTCAACTTTTTTCCATGACGGACTGCCTTTTCTGAGTCCAACACAAACATCAACTCCGGAATCCTTCAGGTTATTAGAGTGACCATAACCCTGACTTCCATAACCTATTACGGCAACTTTTTTCCCTTTAAGAAGGGACAAATTTGTATCCGATTCTTTATATACTTTCATCTTTCCTCCGATTCATTTCACATTATTTTAAGGCTATAAAGAGGTCTTTTTTCGTCAAATGATTTTTTATACACTTTCTTTTAAGTGTCTCTTTTAAAATTCATTCAATCTACAGATTTCGAATATTTATCATTGAAAAAATCTTGATTAAAGGCAAAATTCAAAAAAAGATGAACCAAAAGGTTATTCAAGAGAACATTATGTCTTCAAAAACATATCTCCAAAAGATTAATGCTGTAACAGACTATATTGAATCCAATCTTGATTCATCTTTGTCGCTTGAAATTCTGTCTAATGAAGCAGGAATGTCTAAATTTCATTTTCATAGAATTTTCAGTGCGTTTACAGGTGAAACTCTTTACGGCTTTATCTTAAGACTCCGTGTAGAAAAAGCAGCATCTCTTCTCATTTTAAATGGAAAAAAAAATCTTACTGATATAGCATTTTCATGCGGCTTCAATGACTCTGCAACATTTTCAAGAGCCTTCAAAAAACATTTCGGAATTTCTGCAAGCAATTGGAAAAAAGCAGAAAACAGCAAGATACATCAAGACTTAATAATTAAAACGGATTATTCTGATATTACTGAAATGCGGAATGATAATATACATCCAGTTAAAACAGAATTCCGGATTATTCCGGAGATGACGATTGCCTATGTCAGATATACAGGAAAATATAAAGGAGATACAGATCTGTTTCATTCACTCTACAGGCGCATATTATCATGGGCAGAACCTAGAGGATTTGCAGTAAAAGGGATGAAACAGGTTATTATTTATCATGATTCACCTGAAATTACTGATGAAAGCAGACTCAGGATTTCATGCGGAATAATTGTTCCTCAAGGTACAAAAGCTTCCGGCATTGCGGGAATACTGACAATTCCTCAGAATAAATATCTAGTATGCCGTTTCAAGCTGAAGGAAAACGAATACACTGAAGCTTGGAGCCATGTTTTCAGGTTTTCTTTTCAGAAAATAAAATGTCAACCGGCAGAAGGTTCATGTTTTGAAATTTATTCCGAAGGATGTTTTGATGAAAAAAACGGACTTACTGAAGTTGAAATATGTGTACCTGCAGTAAATTAAACTTAATCGTTTTTTAATTCAAATTAAAAAGCATAAATACACATTAAAGAAAACTTAAAGAAAAGCAAAAAGAGGTAATAATGGATAACTGTGTAATCCGCGCGGTAGCTTCCGCAAACGGACAGAATAATTGCGTCAAAATTATCGTTTTCGAAGAATTTATTCCGGCACTTCTTCATCTTGAAAAATTCAGTCACATATTAGTCTTTTCTGCATTAAAAATAATGAATGAAAAAACAGATTCAGTTCCGCATGCTGAAATAAAAGAAAGTGTCATGAAAATTCTTACAATTAATTCAAAGACCGGAGAAATAGAAACCGAAGGTAAGCTTTACGGAAATTTTTTCATTTTTGACATTAAGCCTTATTTTCCGATAGAAGACAGGGTAAGAAAGTGTATTTCAAGCGGAATTTCAAATACTGAAGATTATCTTTACTTTGAAAAACCGGATAACTATCCAAAAAAATCCGATATAGCTAATTTTGATTTAACATCCTGCAGTTTAAGAATTATAGGAAAAATCGAAAAGGGTTCCGGCTTTTGCAGAATCAGAATATCTAATGATTATTTATCAATTATTGATAGAATCTCAAATCATTCTCATATAAGAATTCTCTGGTATTTCAACCGTTTTGACGGCGAAAGATACAGAAAAATAACACAGTGTGATCCGCCGTATGAAAAAGCTCCACGAACAGGAGTTTTCGCATCCCGATCTCCAGTCAGACCTAATCCGATAGCAGTAACAACATGTGAAGTGATCATGATTGACCGGCAGTCAGGAATAATAGAAATTAATGATACCGATGCTTTTGATAAATCCCCGGTAATAAATGTTTTTCCGTATATTCCCTCGGAATACAGAGTAAAAGATTTTTTTATCCCTGAATGGATAAACCATTGGGGAGAATGGTACGAAGATTCTTTTTCTCATACAAAAGCCGAACATATTATTGAATCTGATTTTCGTCGTCTTGTTAATCTTTATGGATTAAAAAATGAAAATATTCTTAAGCATCTTATAAAGGCTAAAAAAAAGAATGAAGAATCAGACGTAAATTTTATTACTATAACGGGTGCATGCGAAAACAATCTGAAAAATGTCTCTTTAAAAATTCCTAAAAAGCAGATAACAGTTTTTACGGGACTTAGCGGAAGCGGAAAGTCTTCTCTCGCATTTGACACTATTTTTGCTGAAAGCAGCAGAAGATTCATGGACACCCTATCTTCATCTGCAAGACTTTCCTTTAAACAGTTTGAAAGACCGTCTTTTGATAAAATTGAAAATCTTCCTCCTGCAATAGCAGTTGAACAAAAATCTATTCCACGTAATTCGCGCTCAACAGTCGGAACCTATTCTGAAATCAGCGACTATCTCCGTTTGCTTTTTTCACGCATAGGAATCAGACATTGTCCTTCATGCGGTAAAGCAGTTGAACCAAAAACATCTCGGAAAATCGCTGAAATTATTTATACGCTTCATGATAAAATATCTTTTAAAATTCATTCAGTTAAAACAGGAAAAGTCGTTGAAATTGATTGTAGAAATAAAGAGAAAACTTACTTCATTGAAGAAATTGAAAACATCTTATTAAAAGAAAACGGCGCATTAAAACTTTGCACTTCTGACAAAGATGAATATATTATTCATACACGGAATCATTGCTATCATTGCGGAAAATCTTTTTTCGATTTAACACCTTCATTATTCAGCCTGAACAATCCGGAGTCCGTATGCCGTGAATGTGGAGGAAACGGAAAAAAGATGGAAGTATCAGAAGATCTCATTATAGATAATCCAAATAAATCTATTCTTGACGGAGCTTCTGCGTGGTGGGGCGACATGAGAAAATTTATCAATAAACCGAGTGCAAACTGGATGAAAGGGGAACTCATTGCCCTCGCGAGCAGTATGAAAATTGATCTCGATCTTTCATGGAAAGAGCTTCCTGAAGAATTTAAACAAAAAGCTCTTTATGGAACAGAAGGAAAAAAATATACTCTTTCTTATAAAGGAAGCAGCGGCAGATCAGGTGAAATCTGCAAACAGGTTGAAGGTGCAGTTTCTCATATAAAAAGACTTTTCAGATCATCACATGGAAAAGTTTCTGCGGATTTCTATTTACAATTTATGGAAGAAAAAGAATGTCCTGAATGCAAAGGAGAAAAGCTTAATGCTGAAGCGCGTTTCGTTACGGCAGGCAAAAAAAGATTCCCCGAACTCGATTTGTTTTCAATTGATTCTTTGTATGATTGGATTGACTCTTTGCATACAATTTTATCACCCGAAGAACAAGTTCTTTGTGAAGACATAATTGAAGGAATCAAATTCCGAACTGAAGCTCTAAGGGAAGTCGGACTTAATTATCTCCAAATTGGCAGAAGTGTTTCCACTTTATCTGGAGGTGAAGCCCAGAGACTAAAACTTGCTTCTCAATTCGGATGCGGTCTTTCAGATCTGCTTTACATCCTTGACGAACCAACATCAGGGCTTCATGCGGGAGATTATTCAAATATTATTAACTCTATTAAAAAACTCCGTGATTCAGGAAATACTGTTATTGTAGTTGAACATAATACTGAAGTTATCAAGGAAGCTGATTATATTGCTGATTTCGGACCAGGGGCGGGAAGCGAAGGAGGAAAAATTGTCGCAGAGGGAACACCTGAACAAATAATTAGAAACAACAATTCAGTAACAGGCATATATTTATTGCCGCAATCTAAACATAAATCCTCAAACCAAAATATTGATCATACCAATTGTATTCGGATTACAGGTGCTCGAAAAAATAATCTTAAATCAATCACTGCATCATTCCCGATCGGAAAACTAGCCTGTGTAATTGGAAGAAGCGGTTCAGGCAAAAGCAGTCTAGTCACAAAGACTCTTGTTCCGGTTTTGAATCATTACTGCAAACATGGTTCTATCATCAAAGGTGATTATGATTCAATCGAAGGATTAGAAACTATACAGGATATTGTTTTTATCACTCAGAATCCGATCGGCAGAACTCCTCGTTCAAATCCGGCAACCTATACCGGCGTTTTTGATGAAATAAGAAAAATATATTCAAAAACTGAAGAAGCAAGAAAAAATAAATTCACTGAAAACCTTTTCAGTTTTAACAGTAAAGGCGGTGCATGTAATTCTTGCGGTGGTTCAGGTCAGAAAAAGATAGAAATGGGATTTATGCCTGACATGTGGATTGTATGCCCTGAATGCGGAGGAAAAAGATATAACGATAAGATTTTAAAGATTAAATATAAGAACAAGTCTATTTCGGATATTCTAGAAATGAGTGTTGATGAAGCCTTATCTTTTTTTGCTGAAGATATTGCTGTTGCCGGAATATTATCATCTATGAAAAAAACAGGATTAGGATATATTAAACTCGGACAAAGCGCATTGACTCTTTCCGGCGGAGAAGCTCAAAGAATAAAGCTTTCCGGTGAACTCTCCAATGATAAAACAACATCTTGTATTTATGTTTTGGACGAACCATCATCGGGTCTTCACCCGGCTGATGTTAATCGAATTGCAGATGTTTTCTCTGAATTGACCTCAAGAGGAAATACCATAATTGCAATTGAACACAATAAAGAAATAATAAGTAAAGCGGATCATATCATAGAACTCGGCCCGGAAGGCGGGGAAAAAGGAGGATATTTGATGTAACTTTCTTCTATTGGTTTAAACATATTTATAGTCAAATGCAGTTTTAACTACTGTACATTTTTAATTAATAATTATGAGGTTATTATACGAATCATGTTTATCATATTTAACGGCAGTATTTACTATACGCATTATATTTTAATCAGGTAACTATCAATTATTTTTTTTCGATACTTTTTATTGTTCTTTTTTCTATCTCCTTGCAAAGTCAGGTAAAACATACAGGTAAAATAGTAAAAATAACAATGAAAGAAATAACTGTCAAAAATGATAATTCCAGTGAGCCATTTGAAATGGGAGAAAATCTTTATCTTCAGCAAGGAGATAAATCAGTTGTATTACGTGTCATATTTCCAATGCAAGTTTCCGCACAATGCATATTGATATCGGGGAAAATCAATAATCTTAGATTAAATGAACCCGTTATATCCGGCAAAATCTACAAACCTTTAAAATTAGATTCCTTTGATACTTTTATCGGATTCACAAAAAACGATTCTATTGATAAAGCCCTTACAGTATTGGGAGATTCATTTGCCATCATATCTTCAAGTTTATCACAGACTATAATTTTCTGGAATAATGAAGTTGAAGAAAATTGCTATGTTGAAATTAGTTCCGAGAACGATTCAGGTGATCCTACTAAAATAAGCAGAATAAAAATAAGTTCAGAATTAATCAAAAATGGGAAATTTGCTTACCTAGATACATCAAATAAAGGAACAGTTCATTTTTTGCGTTCAAAAGGAATAAAAGACCCTTGCTTAAAACTTTTCGGACTTTCTTCTTCATCAATTATTCAATTATTTGGAAAACCCGAAGAAGAAATTAGCAATACGGATTTTTTTTCATTAAACTATAAAAGTTCTCATGGTACAATCGTTAGTTTCTTTTTTTCTCAAGATACAAAAATTCTTTATTCAATTAATATACAATTTCAAGATAGCCATAATGAATGATAAGTTCACTTTGCAAAAAACAGTTTCTTGACAGTAAAGGTATAATTACACATTGTAATAATCCGTTTTATCATAAAAAATGATGTATTTCATTTCATAATCTAAAGAGAGGATCATAGTGCATAGAGTTATAACAATTATGATGAGCATTTTAATTTTATCCCTCGTCTCATGTTCCAAGAAAAAATCCGTTGAGGACATGCTGAAAGACGAAACAAAGATTGCAGAAAATGCAGATATCAACAAAAAGCTTTCAGAACTCAAAACTAAACTTTCTTCCGCGAAAGACGACTTTGAGAGATCGGAAATTCACGGTCAGATTTCGGAGATAGAATTCCAAAAAGGAGATATTATATCTTCAAGAAAAAGCGCGAATGAAGCTGTTAAGTTTTATCCACAGTCGGCATTCGCGCATTATGCGCTCGGAAAATCACTTCTAATCGAAAGCAGACTTTCTGAGGCAGAAACCGAATTGAACACAGCTGTTTCAATTGATCAGAAGCACGCGCCTTCATGGTATGAGCTCGGCAATCTTAATTACATCAGAAAGAATTACACAAATGCCGTAACGATGTATCAGCGGGCAGTTTCGCTTAATAAGAATTTCTATGAAGCATATAATAATCTCGGATCTACTTTATATGTCCTCAAAAAAGGAAAAGAATCCGAACAGGCTTTTCTAAAAGTCCAGTCAATCAAAAGCGACTTTGCTCCATTGTACAAAAACATGGGCTTATTATATGAAAGAGTTCTCAATGATAAAGAGAAAGCCGCGGCGAGCTATAAGGAGTATCTCAAACGCCGGCCTAATGCACCTGAACGAGCCGCAGTAAAATTCTGGATAAAGGCATTGGAGAACTAAGATGAAAAAATTAATAACAACAATCATCATAATCTGCATGTTCGCAGGACTTTCTCTTCTTTCTGATGAAGAAAAAATATGTTTTGCCGTAACACCTTTCATTCCTTTAACTGAAAGCGCAGAAGCGGAAAATGCCGGAACAAATGCCGCGTCAATTCTTGAAAATTCTTTTTCAAGCGGAAAATGGTTCGAATTCAGAAAAAGCGGCGAACTTCAATCTTTTATTGATGATCTTTCTCTGGCTCAGGCCGGAATCGGCGACGAGAATGCTCTTCTTGCGAAAGGAAAAAGTCTTCAGATCAAATATCTTACCGTAGGATCTGTCGCGAAATTCGGTAATCATTATGAAATAGATTCCAGATCAGTTAATATCGACAACTGGGGAATAATGCATTCATCCGGCTGCTCCGCTATAGATGTTGAAAGTGCGTGCAATTTCATCAACAAAGACGTCGAAATAACTCTCACCCGCGAAGATCTTGAAAAGAAGGAAAAAGAAACTGCAAATCTTCCTATAATTGCTGTAAGCCGCTTTGAAGAAGGAAACCTGAAGGCACAGAATGCCGGTTACGGCGGAGCTTTTTCAGAAGTTTTAAACAGCGAACTCGGCGCCCGTTCAAAAATAGCTGCAGTCGAAAGAACTCATCTCAAATCTGTAATTGACGCTAAAGAAATCGAAATGTGCGGCATTTACGGTTCAGGAACAGACAAAGCTTTCAGCGAAAGGGGAATACAATACAGAGTCGATGGAGAGATTAAAATATTTCCATCATCAATATGCATACGCTACAAAGTAAATTCAACAACAGAAGAAAGAACCATTTATATGGGATTCTCTGAAATCGGAAGTTTGAACGGAATCCGTCCTCTTGCGCGCAAAATAGCCCAGGAAATTGAAGACGCGATAAACAACAAAATAGGAACACTTCAAATTCAGACTCAACCTTCATCGGCGGATATTGTCATTGACGGACAGCCTTCCGGAAAATCTCCGCTTTTAGTTTCCTTAGTAAAGGGCGAACATTCAATCCGAGCATCTTTTCAGGGATATGAGAGCGCCGATATTTCAATAGTTCTTGAGCCTGCGCGTGTAACAGAAAAGATTATCAAACTCGAAAAAATCAGCACAGAGCTTTATGACCAGGCAGTTAATCTTGAACAGAGAAAAAACTGGGAGGGAGCTGTTGCAAAATATGACGAGTACATAAACCGATACAACACTAGCGGTGATGTAAACAGAGCTGTTTACAGAAAAGGGCATATTCAGCTTCTTTATCTCAATGACGCTCAAGCAGCTCTTGCGACATTTGAATCTCTCGTGAAGCGCTATCCCGATTCAGAGACAAGAGCAGAAGCGTACTTTGGAATGGCTCGTTCTTATAAGTCTTTAAAGGACAATGAAAATCTAAAATCTATTCTTGAAATTCTTTACCAGAAATATCCAAATGAATTGGCAACCGAGGAAGCAGGATATGTTTTCGGCGGAAGATACTAAGGAGTTATAGTATGAACAAAGTAATTACTAGTATATTATTTTTAACTCTCACTTTCTCTCTAAATTCGCAGGTAGACCGTGCCGGAATAATAACAAAGATAAGCGGCAGTGAGATAACAGTAAGAAATGAAAATCCTGATGCACCTTTTGTCATGGGAGAAACTCTGCATCTTTTAACCGGAGATAAATCAGTATTACTTCAGGTTACTTTTGCTATGCAGACGAGCGCGAAATGTAAAATCGTATCTGGAAGCATAGGCAAATTAAAAATAAATTTGGTTGTTTATTCCGGCGGAATCAAATCTGATATAACTAAAACCGAAAAAACGACTGAAATTGATTCAGCTAAGAAAACTAATTCATCTGATATTAAAAAAGATTATTATATAAATCCTGCAAACGGACATAAGTATTTTGTGACAAGATCAGGAAGTTGGGAAAGTGCAGAAAAAGAAGCCGTCGAAGCAGGAGGTCATCTTGTGACAATAAGATCAAGATCAGAAGAAGAATGGATCCGTACAACATTCGGCAGAAACGAACTTTTTTGGATTGGATTAATAAGAGATACTTCCACATGGAGTTCAAATAAATGGAACTGGATTTCCGGAGAAGAAATTATTTATTTAAATTGGGATAATGGACAACCTGATAATTATCAGGGTCGGCAGAACTTTGGAGCGATGAATTATAGTGGAAGAAACTGCTGGGATGATGATTGGGAATCATCTGAACATCGTGGAATCGTGGAAATAATAAGCAACTGATTATTTGTAAGGCATAATTCTTGAAATACTTGCGGCAAAATGCCGCAAGTTTGCTGTTCCGAGTAATTATTACATCACTTGAATACAGGAGTTTCAACAGGCAGGACGATATTCTGATTTCCTTCGAGACTGCATTTTGCGCTTGTCATCATTGGAAATGTTATTCTTAGAAAATATTTTTTACCGTCAATAACTACATAAACTGAGTCGCCTATTTTAATATTTTCGCCGGCGCTTCCGTATGAAATAATAATTTCATTACCTTTCACTTTTCTAACTTTTCCAATATATTTACCTGCAATAGTATTGGTCCCTTTAACACTTGAAGGCATAGACAAGCTCATAATCTTTCCGAATAAACCTTTAGTATATAACAAGCTTTCAAATTTTGAAAGATTAATCTGATACTGTCCATCTACCCATGTTAAAAGATTAATAGCATTTGGTGTTCCATCATAATTTCCGTCAGGAGAAATAAGAACCCAATCATCTTCATTTAGTATCAGCATATTCCCAAGAAGTTCACCTGTCGAAAAATTATAAAATTGAATCAATTTGAGAGAATGCATAACAAGAATATCATTCTGTATATCCGAACTCATTGATTCATAGGAATCTATATTATTTCCGCTATAAACAATCGGTATAGAGTTAATCTTATTAGAAGTTTTCAGATCATAGAGTTCAAGTTCATTTTCTCCGCCTATAAAATGAATAAACATTTTGTCGTTTCTTCCTATATAATAAGGCCCGACCATTCTACCAAAGCCTGCTTCAATTTTTTGCTTTTTCCCTTTTGCAATTTCAGTTACTGTAACTGATCTCCATTTGAACATAAAGAAGTTTGCCTTAGAAGAATATTTTCCATCTGAACTAATTTGTTGTTCTTTATAACGTCCTATACTATCATAAAAAAAAACCTGATCAGGTTTTGATTCAAGTCCCGGCTTAATATTGCTAATATCTATAATTCCTGTCGAATCCATGAGAATTTTGTTTCCATTTGCTGGAATTATTAGAAGCTGTTTCTTATCAGAACTTATTTTTACCTGATTTATCGAAAGAAACTCTGTTGGATACATGTTTCTCCCGGCCATCAGATGAAGAGTTCTTCCCTTTTCAGTGATTGTTGCCAACCTAGGATAACTGCATCCGGCTATTATTATAGATACTACTATTACCAATAAAGTCTTTCTTAAGTAAGAACTCATTATATTTCCTCATATTTATTATTTATCAATGATCAAAATGAAAATATTCATTGTGATCAAGTCTTTTTCTGACATTATTATAATAAATATATCTTTTATTATTCAGTTTGGAAAAAAGTTAAATAGTTTTTATCTTTTCAAAAAAATCATCAGAATATATTCCATTACGGTATAAATACTGTCTCGCTTCAAATAATTTGAACATTTTGAAAATAAATTAAGAGGCAAACTCCATGCGCTCCTTATTTTTTGCCACTCGGCATTTTTTTGCAAGCATTAACTTGCTTTTACGCTCATT
>JAKPJF010000132.1 GCA_029554345.1 Spirochaetota bacterium
CCGAACGCTTTACTTTCTGTAAAATCATTATTTCCGGTTGGATATGATTTCATAATAATAGACACAGCGCCCGCGCTTGATTGGTCCACTTTCGCGGGAATTTATGCGGCTGATATTGTTTTATCCCCTGTCAATTTTTCGCGTTGGACTATTCAAGCGGCGCGGCTTTTAAGTGATGAAATATCACAAATACAGCAAGCGCCCGAATTAAAACTTGTTCCGTCAATAGTCACAGAGAAAGAAAAAGAAAGTCTTTTGAATTTTCCGGGAATAACAAAAGCGGCAATTCATAAATCGGCGGCAATTCGTACAGCTTCAAACAAAGCCCAAAGACTTAAAGACTCTCAAAAATCTTTTTTAGATTTTGAAGAACTCGCGGACGAAATAATCAAGGGGGCGGGCAATGGCGACAAATAAAGATTCACTTTTAGACGCTTGGACGAAGGGCGGGAAAGGTAGACAATCAGAACCGACCGCGATAGAAGGAACAGGAACAGCACAAAAAGAACCGGGCGACGTTTTGCAATGGTCGGTCAATCTTCTAAAGGCACACCCGGAAAATGAAAAATATTTTAATCCGCTTGATGACAAAATGTTTTTAAAGCTGAAAGACGATATTTCACAAAACGGAATACATGACGCCTTAATAGTTACAGAGCAAAACGAAAAAGGGGAAAGAATAATTCTATCCGGTCATAATAGATTCAGGGCGGCGCTTGAGTTAGAATTAAAAACCGTTCCTATTAGGGAAAAATTATTTTCATCTGAAATTGAAAAAATAAGATTTATGATTCGTGACAATGCTTTCCGCCGTCATTTAAGCAATAAAGAAAAAAGGGAATTGATTTCAAAGATTTTCGCGGACGAAATAAAGATTGATAGACGCGGCGGGGATCAGAAAAGCGAAAAATCAAAAGTTCAAAGCGAACTTTCGCCCATTAAAGAACCTGAAAAATCAAAAGTTCAAAGTGAACTTTCGATTTCTGGAAAAGGTGTTGAAAGTCTTTCACTTGCTAAAAAAGTTTCTGAAGCATTCGGAATATCTGAAAGCGCGGCAAAAAAACACCTTGCCGAAATAAGAAAACCCGAATGTAAAACGGCAAGCGGGAACACTCTAAAAGCCCGTCAGAACGCACAGGAACGCTCAGGACGCACGCCAAAAGGCGAGCAAGGTCAAAGCCTTGACGAAGCAAAAACACGCACAAAAGCCTATTTGAATGACATTAAGAAAATGAATTTAACCGGGGCGGAAAAAGAAATAATTTTAGATTTAATCAATAAGTTTTTAAAGTAATGGGGTTTTTATTTT
>JAKPJF010000184.1 GCA_029554345.1 Spirochaetota bacterium
AGCACCGCGCAGCGGCGCCCTTTTCTTTCGTCCATTTCTTTTGGGCGATGCAAAAGAAATGGACAAAACCGGGTAAAGGGTGTGGAACACCCTTTGAAGCACGTCCGACTCTCGGACAAACCGGATTTCAAAGGCGAAGCCTTTGATTTTATTGCATGACACCATGCATCTACCGGTCAAAGGGCATGAAATGCCCTTTGAAGTAAGCCCAACTCTTGGGCAGAAAATAGGCTCCATAAGGCAGCAGGAACGATCCCTGCAAAGCGATGCCTACAATTCGCAACAGGAGGTTGCAGTAATAGGCATCGCAAGAAGCCTTGTGAGGGAGCTTTTACCCTCGGTTTCATGAAATTATTGCTAATTCTCCGCGAACCTCCTGTTCGCTCCGAATGCAACGGAAAATTGACTTTACACCTCAAACTCGGAGGAAATGCTTGCGTTCTCCCGCTATGGTCTGCGACCATCTCGCGGGCAGTCGGAACGATCCCGACAAACGAGACGCTTCAACAAGCGACTGCTCGACTCTTTATCGCGCCATCGTGGCGCAGAGTCTCGTATCCATCATCCTGATTATAAAAGTCGCGATAAAAGCGTCTCGTCGGTTTCCGCCTCCGTGCGGAATTTATCAATATTTTCAATATACTTCTAGTATTTCTCCGCGAACCTCCTGTTCGCTCCGAATGCAACGGAAAATTAACTTTACACCTCAAACTCGGAGGAAATACTTGCGTTCTCCCGCTATGGTCTTCGACCATCTCGCGGGCAACCTTTCCGCCTCCGTGCGGAAAGTTCTTGACAACTACATACTCCCAAATAGCTTGTCACTATTGACCCCAATCAATATTGAAATTTTCCTTTATTGCAGATATCAGGAGTTATTATGCAGAAAAGTTATTCTATGAAGGCGTCTGAAATATCAAAAAAATGGTATGTTGTAGACGCTGAAGGTAAAGTTCTGGGCAGACTTGCAACCCAGATCGCGACTATCCTCAAAGGCAAAAACAAGCCTGAATTCACACCAAGTATGGACATGGGTGATTTCGTTGTCGTTATTAATGCCGAAAAAGTGGCTCTAACAGGTAAAAAAGAAGATCAGAAAGAATATTTCTCTCATTCAGGTTATCCCGGCGGAGACAGATTCAGAAGCGTTAAGAAATACAGAGCTGAAAAGCCTGAATTTATCATCGAGCACGCTGTCAAGGGAATGCTTCCTAAAGGTCCTCTCGGCAAACAGATTGCTAACAATCTTAAGGTTTATGCCGGAAAAGATCATCCTCACGCGGCTCAGAAGCCCGAAAAACTTGATATTTAAGTAATGGAGTAATATAAATGGCGGCAGCTAAATTATACGCAACAGGAAGAAGAAAATCTTCAATCGCGAAAGTTTACTTGAAACCCGGCTCGGGCAACATCATGGTAAACAAAAAACCTCTTAACGAGTATTTCAGAAGACAGACTCTCGAACTCGTTATCAAACAGCCTCTTGGCGCTGTTGATAAACTTGCGGGCTTCGACATCGACGCTTATGTAACAGGCGGCGGATGGAGCGGTCAGGCCGGTGCGATGAGACTTGGCATTTCAAGATGCCTCGTTCTTTTTGACGAAAGAATGAAAAAGACTCTCAGAGAAAGCGGTTTCCTTACACGTGACGCGAGAAAAGTTGAGAGAAAAAAATACGGGCACAAAAAAGCGAGAAAAAGCTTTCAGTTCTCAAAAAGATGATTATTGCTTTGCAATTCAAAAGCCGGTTTCGACCGGCTTTTTTTATGCCTATTTATTCTTGACCCTGAAACAATCCTTCAGCCTGATAAAAAGATGAAAATAATCTCCGTAAAATTTTCAGAAGAATCCATCAGACTTACAATAGATAACGAAAAGCTCGTTCTTCCGGTTGAAAGCCGTTTCATGAAGCTGAAAGCCGGCAGCGAGATTGATGAAGATTATTATTCTGAACTGAAAACGGAATCGGATAACTATTCGGCGTATCTTGCGGCATTGAGGTATCTCAGAAACATTCATTCAGCCGAAGAAGTGAAACGCAGTCTGATAAAAAAAGGTTTTTCAAAAAAAACAGCCCAATTAGTCATGAAAAAGCTTGATGAACGCAAATACATTAATGACTATGATTTTGCATTCAGACTTGCGGAAAATTTAAAAAAACGGTCCTACGGATCAGTTTTTGCGGAAAGCAGACTGCGCCAGAGAGGGGTTGACCCCGCTACAGCGAAAAGTGCCGTGAGAGAAATATTCGGTGCGGATTCTTGCGAAGAGGCTATGCTTAGTCTTCTCAAGAAAAAATACAAATCATTTGACCGCGCGAAGTGCGGAAGATTTCTTTTTTCAAGAGGTTTTCAGCCCGATTCGGTTTACAGAACGCTCAAACAGTTTGAGAATTATTTGAAAGAGGAATATAATGAAAGTCAGAGATCTTAGAAAATCATTCATCGATTATTTTGTGTCGAAACAGCACAAACACGTTCACTCCAGTTCGCTCTTGCCTAAAGACGACCCTACCCTGCTGTTTACGACTGCCGGAATGGTGCAGTTCAAAGCGATGTTTGCCGGAACTGTTAAACTAGATTATACACGCGCGACTACCGTACAGAAATGCCTCCGCACAAGCGATCTTGAAAATGTCGGCAGAACAAAACGCCACTGCACATTTTTCGAAATGCTCGGCAACTTTTCTTTCGGCGACTATTTCAAGGAAGAAGCCATTTCCTTCGCTTGGGAATATTCCACCCAGGTACTCAAACTTGACGCAAATAAAATCTGGGCGTCGATTTATCAGGATGATGATGAAGCCTTTGAAATCTGGAATAAAAAAGTCGGCATTCCGGCTGAGCGTATTGTCCGCCTCGGCAAAAAAGACAATTTCTGGGGACCTGCCGGTGATTCCGGCGCGTGCGGCCCATGCTCCGAGCTTTACATAGACAAAGGTCCTGAACTCGGATGCGGTTCACCCGACTGCAAACCGGGATGCGACTGCGAACGCTACATGGAATACTGGAATCTCGTCTTCAATCAGTTCAACCAGGATACATCAGGCAAGCTTCACCCGCTTCCTCAGACCGGCATCGATACGGGAATGGGTCTTGAGCGCCTTGCAACTATAGTTCAGAATAAAACTTCGATATACGAAACCGATGAGTTTCAGACATTGATTGAGTTTGTATGCAAAGAGCTCAATGTCAAATACGAAGGCGACAATATAGTTCCGATCAATGTCATAGTCGAGCATTCGCGCGCGCTGACTTTCGCGATGAGCGACGGCGCATATCCTTCAAACGAAGGACGCGGTTACGTTCTAAGAAGAATTCTTAGACGCGCGCTCAGATTCGGCCGTACCCTCGGAATCACAAAGCCTTTCATCTACAAAATGGTTGAACCTATTTCGGCGCTTCTCGGCGAATTCTATCCCGAAATTACTGAAGCGAAGAAAAACGTTCAGAACGTTCTCGAAGGTGAAGAAAAGCGTTTCCTTGACACGCTTGAAAACGGAATGACAAAGCTTGATGAAATAATCGAGTCAGCGCTTAAAAACGGCAAAGTAATCAGCGGAAAAGACGCGTTTCTTTTATACGATACATTTGGTTTTCCTGTTGAGATGACGGGCGAAATCGCTCTTGAAAAAGGCATTTCGGTCAACATGAAGGAATTCGAAGACGAAATGAACAAACAGCGCGAACGCGGCAAACAGAGCTGGAAAGGTTCCGACGCTTCGTTTGAAAACGCGATGAACGAACTTTCAAAAATCTGCGGAGCAACTATTTTCAAAGGCTACGACGAAGATTCATCAGAAAGCAAAATCGTTTCGATTTCGGACGGAAAAAGCGTTATTGAATCTGCTGCTTCCGGCGCTGAAGCTTATATGGTTCTCGCCGAAACTCCGTTTTACGCTGAAAGCGGCGGGCAGTCCTGCGATACGGGATTTATCAAAACTTCAAATGCCGTGTTTAAAGTATTCGATGTAAAAAAAGTAAATAAGACATTTGTTCATTACGGAACAGTTGAATCAGGAAGCTTCAAAAAAGGCGACAAAGTCACAGCGGAAATTGATACTGTAAGAAGAAACCTCACAAGGGCGAATCACACGGTAACGCATCTTCTTCAGGCGGCTTTGCGCGAAGTTCTCGGAACGCACGTCAAACAGGCCGGTTCAATGGTCGAAAGCGAAAGAATGCGTTTTGACTTCTCTCACTTTGAAGCGATGACTGCCGATGAAATCGCGCGCGTTGAAAATATCGTTAATACCAAAATATGGGAAAATCTTCCAGTAACCACTCAGATGATGAATCTTGCCGACGCACTCAAAACAGGCGCAATGGCTGAATTCGGCGAAAAATACGAAGACAGTGTCCGCGTTGTTAAAGCCGGCTCTTTCAGCACCGAACTCTGCGGCGGAACTCATGTCGATAACACCGGAAAAATCGGCGTATTCAAGATTCTAAAAGAATCAAGCCCGGGTGCAGGAATACGCCGAATCGAGGGTCTGACACTTAAAGGCGTTCTCGACAGATTCGCGCAGATTAACGAATCATTGTCGGGAGTTCTTTCTCTCGTCAATTGCGCGGAAAAAGACCTTGCACAGCGCATCAAAGATCTTCAGCAGAAAAACAAAGACCTTGAAACGGAACTGGCGTCTTTCAGCAAAGGCAAACTTGCAGATACCGCACAGAACCTGCTTTCTTCGGCAGAAAAAATCAAGGGAACAGACGTCATCACTGCAAAGATTGAAAACCTTTCAGGTGATGATCTCAAGACTCTTGCCGATCTCATCAGAGAACGCTCTTCCGACTGCGCACTTATTCTGATCTCGTCTTTTGATGGCAAGGTTATTATCGTGGCAGCTGCGACGCAAGCGGCAGTCTCAAAAGGCGCTGACAGCGGAGCATTGATTAAGGCGGTTGCTCCTATTCTCGGCGGAGGCGGAGGCGGAAGAAAAGACATGGCTCAGGCAGGCGGAAAGGATTTCTCAAAAGCCGACGAAGCCATTGCTTCAGCAAAAGCCAAGCTTTCGGAAATGATTAAATAGCATATCTTATAAAAAACGGCAGGAAAACCTGCCGTTAATCAATATCAAAAAATAAATACTTCTTAATTAAAAAGCATAACCAAGACGGAAAGAAGCTCTTACGTCTTTCAGCATTTCGCCCTTATAAAAATAATTTTTATATTCCGGAACAAGTTCAACGATAATTCTTTGCGCAAACAAAAACCTGAACGAATAAGATAATGACAGATAGGGATCAACCGAATTTGTCACTCTCACTTTACTTAATACTTTTGTTTCAAGTGAAGTATAAACCAGACCGAAAGTAATTCTCGGTATCATTTCAAAACGGACGGATTTTGACAGATCGTTTTTATATAATGAATAACCGAGCCCTCCCCCGGCGGACATATTATACATTTTGCGGTCTACAATATTTGAAATATTCTTAGCCTTGTATTTTACATAATCGCCCTCAAACTCAACATAAAGCCTGCCCATAAAAGAATCTTTCGAAAACAAACGCGCCAAAGGAAATGACAAAGCCCCGCCGAAAGATGTATAGGAGTTCTCGAAATAATCTTTCCATCCCCCGAGAATTAAATTATACATCGGGAATACCGTAATATAAACTATAGGATCTTCTTTCACTGCTGTATCAGCCACGGCAAATTTCAGCTGTTTCGAAGATCGTCCGCCGTCGGGATTGACAGCAGTAACAAAATACTTCCCAACAGGCATTTCAGCCGGCAGAATAATTTCGGCACTGTTTCCGGCAGTTTTTACAGGTGTGATACTCTGATTATATGATGAGGAAGAAACAACAAATTTGGTATTCGCTGTTATATTATTTCCTTTAACCGTAATCTTAAAGGCAGTCTTGCTGCCCGTCTCGACTTCTTCCGGAGACAATTCATAAATTTCAGGCAAAACCTTACTTTTATCGGCGACTATTTCAAATGATCCGGCACTTTGGAAACCGTTCGGATTAACGGCAATAAGCTTATAACTTCCATTTGCATCATCAGGCAAATCAGGATAAACAAGAGCTTCATTGTAAGATACATATCTGGATTTCAGTTTAACTTTGCTGTCACCGTTAATAAGGAAGAATTCAGTTTTTTCAGAAAAACCGGCTCCCTTTATGCTGACAGGCTTGCCTTTATCGGCAGAACTTACGGCAACAGAAGATGACGAATCGAACGAAGGGACAAGAGCCTTTTCAATTTTTATTTTCGCCCATCTGGATTTTTTACCCATCTGATTATACTTATTCACCGCAGCAACGCGGAATTCATAATTGCCGGGAGCTAAAAAAGTAATGTTTTGATATGTTGAATAAACTTTTTTTGAAAAAACTATTTTTTCCGATTTGTCACGGATTTCGATAAAATAAGCAGAGGCCCCTGCAACAGGTCCCCATTTTAAGGAAGGAGTTGTCTGCGAAAAAATATTAAAAGTTATGATTAACAGCATCGCACAAAACAAACCGATGCGGCAGATTTTATTTAACATAAATTAAACCCTGGGTTCTGATTTCCGGAGCAGAAAGCATTTCGGACAACTTGAATTCAAACACAACACTATCAGGCTTGCTTTCGGCAATGATCTCGCCGTTCTTAAGACTTACCGACTTGACTTCCACTCTGATTTTTCCCGGTTTCAATTTTGAAAGATCTCTGATAGTTATTGAATTTTTTCCGGTCTTCTCAGAAAACAATAGAAATTCCTCACCGCCGACTATTTGCTTCAAAGAAACGTAATAAGTATTTGCGCCTGCAACATTTTTCCATGCAATTGTAATAGGTTTAGGAGATCCTGCATCAATTTTCGAGCCGTTCGACGGCGAAAGAATAACCGGAGATGACAAAGTTTCAGTTATCCTGAAATCCTCTATTCGGCTTTCTGCTAATATTGATTCATCACTTCCGAGAAGAAAAACCCGCCAATAGTATTTTCCTGCATTAGAAAGACTTACGTCGGTTTTTCTTTCAGATGACGTTGAAGTGTGTACAACACTCTTGAATTTATTATCTTTTGCTATATCAATACGGTATAATGATCCCATGTTATTATCATTCCATCTAAAGCGCTGCAAACCTTTTCCGGAAATAGCCCCGGTAACAGGAGAGATCAAACGAAGACTTATTGAATCAAGAACATTTAACTCGCGAACTGATGAATAATCAGAATCTTTGCCGTCAGAATCAAGTGACGCTACACGCCAGTAATATTTTCCGACAGCCGTATCCGGCGGCAGAATTTCTTTATTGGTAGAGATTTCTTTCGAAAATACTTTATCATTAAAAGAAGAATCTTTCGCTAATTCTATCCTGTATTTCTTGGATGATACCTTCCAGTTAAATCTTACTTTTTCGGTTTTGACTGCAGAAACCGAAACATTCGCCGAATCAAGAGGAGCAATCAAAACAGGCGGAGACATACGAAGCTGCTTAACAGCTGAAAATGAAGCAACCTCCGATCCGGTAATACTGCCGGAATAATTCGCCTTTACTGCCCAGTAGTATTTTCCTTCATCGTTTATAGGAAATGAAGTAAATCTTGCAGTTGTTTTTATTGAATTAATAATATTGTTCATTTCAGGATCAGATGCGAGCATAACTTCAAAATCAGATGCGGATTCTGCTCCTGACCACCTCAGCAAAAAAACTGAATTTTGATTAGCGAAAAAAACCTGTGAATTATTTTCAGGATACACTGCCTTAACCGGAGAATCCGATATTACGGAGAATCTGCGAACCTCAGATTTTTCATTTTTATCAACAACGCGCCAGTAATATGAACCGCTGCGTAAAGAAACATTAGAATTTCCTTTAGAAGGAATTGTCTTATAGATTTTCGAAAAACTCCGTGTTTTAGACAGTTCAATCGTTGAAGAAGAAAGACCTTCAAAATTAAAAACAACATCACCTGCACTGGATGAAGTTATAACTTTTTCACCGTCTGCCGGAGATTTCAATATAATATTTTTGGTTTCAATATTCATTTGTCCGCCGGAAAAACGGAATGAATTGGAATCGGAAAGAACTCCTGCCAAACCCACATCCGCAGATCCGCCCTCTACATCCGCCGTTATACCATTCGCATCTTTGGCAATACTCAACCTGCCGTTTTTTAGAGCAAAGGATGTTTTATCCGCTTTTACGCTAAGGTTTAAAGCACCTTTTTTAACAGATATGTTTCCGCCTTCAAAATTTACTTTAACCTCGTCGCCTTCTTTAACGATGATAATCATAGAGTTTGAGTCAATATTAATCTCACCGCCGTCTTTAAACGTTACTACGGCGCTTGAATCATCATCAGTTCTAATGGAATCATAATTAAAAAGAGGAGAATGATTAGAAAGTTCCTCCCATAAGGAATTGTCCGAGTAACGCCGCTGGGCAATTTTTTTTCTGAAAGTAATGAAAGCAACAGCAGACTTATCATCCCTGATTATATGGGAATTTAAATCAATGTAAAGAAGATACGCGCATACGGAGATTATTGCTCCGCTTAT
>JAKPJF010000002.1 GCA_029554345.1 Spirochaetota bacterium
AGTTTCCGTTTTCGACTTTATCAAAATATCGCTTGGAATTGTTTCTAAAATCAGTAAACTGCAAGTAATCCATATAATCCACCTGTCATTATAATGACATAATAATTGCTTTTACGGGCAATGTCAAGATATAATATGAGAGGATCTGTGATGCTTCAAAGGCCATTCCACACCATTTCCCTGGTTTTGTCCGGTCACCGGACTTGTTGTCAAAGGCTTCTTGCGATGCCTTTTGTTGCAACCTCCTGTTGCGTATTGAAGGCATCGCTTTGCAGGGATCGTTCCTGCTTCCTTTGTAATCCGGTTTCGCATGGATCCATGTAAAACCACAGATTACAAAGACAAAGTCTTTGGCTGTACGCCTGACCTTCCTGCATTTCCTACTATTCCGATAGTATTTCACTTGACAATAATTCATTCTCTATCATATTGGTAGCATATAGGAGGATTTATGAGCAAAATAGATTCAAAACTGAGGGCGGAATCTCTCGCTGTTCACGCCGGGCAGGAAGCCGACCCCGCAACAGGTTCAAGAGCAGTTCCGATTTATCAAACCACATCATACCAGTTCAAGGATGCTGAACACGCAGCTAATCTTTTCGGCTTGAAGGAATTCGGAAACATATATACACGTCTCATGAATCCTACTACCGATGTGCTTGAAAAACGAATTGCCGCTCTCGACGGCGGAATCGGCGCGCTTGCTGTAGCAAGCGGTCAAAGCGCGATTTCTCTCGCACTGTTAAACATTGCAGAGGCGGGTGATGAAATTGTTTCATTCGACAATCTTTACGGCGGAACTTATACACTCTTCAAAAACACATTCGCACGCTTCGGCATAAAAGTTAATTTCGTTAAATCAAACGATCTTGAAGCACTGAAAAAAGCCATTACATCCAAAACAAAAGCCGTGTATGCCGAGTCGATAGGAAATCCTAAACTCGATGTTGCCGATATTGAATCAGCCTCAAAAATCGCGCATGAAAACGGAATACCTCTCGTTATAGACAATACGGTTTCTCCGTATCTTCTCCGTCCATTCGATTTCGGAGCCGACATCATCGTATATTCGGCAACCAAATTTCTCGGCGGTCACGGAACAAGCCTCGGCGGAATTATAGTCGATTCAGGAAAATTCAACTGGGAAAACGGAAAATTTCCTCTAATTACTGAGCCCGATCCGAGCTATCACGGACTCAAGTTTACTGAAGCTCTAAAACCGATCGGAAATATAGCGTACATAATCAAAGCGCGTGTAAGTCTTCTTCGCGATCTTGGTCCCGCAATATCTCCGTTCAATTCATTTCTGCTTCTTCAGGGAATTGAAACGCTTCATCTTCGTTTGCCGCGCCATGCAGAAAACGCACTCGCCGCAGCGGAATTTCTCGAAAAACATCCATCGGTAGAATGGGTAAATTATCCGGGACTCAAAAACAGTTCAGAAAAATCACGCGCTGATAAATATCTCAAAAAAGGCGCAGGAGCTGTTATCGGTTTCGGAATTAAAGGCGGACTTGAAGCCGGAAAAAAATTCATCAACTCGCTTGAACTGATTTCTCATCTGGCAAATATAGGAGACGCGAAATCACTCGCGATTCATCCGGCAAGCACTACGCACCAGCAGCTCTCAACCGAAGAACAGCTCGCAACAGGAGTAACTGCTGAATTCATCCGTCTTTCAATAGGTATTGAAAATATAGAAGATATAATCGACGACATCACACAGGCTTTAAAAAAATCGCAGGAATAAAAATACAGGATAGTTATCCAAAAAACGGATAACTATCCAAAAACAAATCAACAGCATGAACTTTTACTTTCAGAAGAAGAACATCCGCACGAAGAACCGCAGGTCGGTTCCGTTCCTTTTATCATGCCGTATAGAAGAGCGGCGGCACAGCCGACTCCGCTTCTTACCTTAACGGCTTCAAAAGCGCAGTTTTTCATGCATGCTCCGCATTCCATACATCTGTCTTTTTCAACAATATAAGCCTTACTTTCCCTTATTTCAAAAACACCATGCGGACATACATTCGCACATTTTCCGCATCCCGTACATTTATTTCCGTCAAGAGTCAGAGTTGAAACATTTTTAAGATATAGCGGTCTCATAAAACCTCCTTAAATCACATGAAAAATATCAAGCGTCTTCAGCACAAATCCGGAGATTGCACATACAAGCATTACCGGAATTCCGTATTTAAACTCAATCTGAACTCCGGAAAGAGAGGTGAATGTCGTCGCTCCGGTGAAATTGAGAGCGAAAAAACTCACGACAGGAACTGTAAAAACAAAATTTGCGACATAACCCGAAACATCCTCTCCCAGAAAAAAGCTCAACGCAAGTGAAACAGCAGCACCGAGCAAAACCCCTTTGATGCTGAATGACCTAAAAGGAATGAACGGCAGAAACGCCGGAAAAATAAATATTCCGGTAATAAAAGCCGCCAGTATTGGGAAAATATTATTAACCATTTGAACAGAAAAATTCTTTTCCGCTATAAAACTAAATATCCCGAATATAGCGGTAAACGCGATAATATATTTCGCAGCCAGTACTAACTCTATCGGAGAAACAGCCATCCTCTCCATTATACCGAAACGCACAGTTTTCATTTTATCATCTTTTCTGTAACCGTTTTCAAAAAACCGTTTCACGTCTTTCGCATAAACCGGACCGAAAACGACATTGAATCCGCTTTTCTCTTTCACAATATGTGATTCAATACCGGGAGCTCCGAGCTGCGGAAGTATAAGCCTTTTGTGAGAAACAATGCTTTCGAGTCCCGATGACTTAATTCTCGAGATCAGTTCATCGGTTCCGAATGTTCCTTTCCCTGCAGCACACCAGACATTGACCCCATCCGTATCGAGAACGAGAATCCAGAGATTCATTCCCTTCAGTTCTTTTCTCAGTTTATCAAACGTCAGTTTGTAATTTGCAGTGACTAAAACATCAGCCTTATCATCAGGATTTCCCAGCGAATAAATCCCGGGATTTACCCGGTAATCATTTCTATTGATTCCCCAGCGGACTTTCCATCCTCCGATTATGTCAGAAAAATTCAAGTCAGCAGACACCACCGGAATCATTCTGCCTGCGAAAAACCGGTTACGGATAATCCATTTCTCTTTATTTGTCTTTTTCACTTTTGAGCCGTTTAAATCATTTTTCATTTTCACCTCCGCCGCAGCAAGTACATCCCTTCTTCCGCAGAGCATTCATCGTCTTTCCGATTGTTTCAACAACGGAAACAATCACAGAATGTTCTTTCTGCGGAATTAGACCAAAAACTGATTCATAATAAGAATCGCATTTTTCATTAATACTATCAGCAAGCTTCTTCCCCTGTTCAGTCAGAGAAAGCTTCATAAATCTGCGGTCTTCAGGATCAATTTCTCTGTTGACCAAACCTATATTCAGCATTCCGTCGACCGTGCGGCTCAAAGTGCTCTTATCAAGTTCGAGTATTTCACTCAGATCTTTGATTGTACTTTCACCCATCTCACGGATCTCCATCAAAACATGGCATTGTGAAAGCGACACACCGCAGCATTCGGACTCGAGTTCTCTGGCGATTTCGCGTTCAAGTACGCGCAGTGATTTTCTGAAATTCTGAATCGTTTCACGGTTTATGCCCATTTGTTGCTCCATGCATTTGTTTACAAATACAATATATGTATTATACAACTATTGTCAAGAAAAAATACCAGAGTTTATAAGATTTACGGCAAAATGGATAGTTATCCAAAAAACGGATAACTATCCAGAATATTAATGAGAAGTAAAAATGATTATAGTTAAAACTAAATTATATCAATTCAGTCTTGCGAAAGCACAGAATAGACGTTCTTTAAGCCGCTATCAACTGTATCAACCATACTGAAAACTTTAACACCTATTTCTTCTAATTTCTTTTTAGGTGAAAGTCCGATTACTTTTGAAATGATTGCGTCACAGTCAGAAACCGCTTTCAAAGTATCCATCTTGTCTTCTGAACATTCAGTCTGACCTGCGCAATATTTCTTAACAGAACGCAATTCAATCAAACTATTTCCCTGCTCCGATACTGAGTAAATATGAAACCTATCGGCATGACCGAAATGAAGGTCTATGATATTCCCGTCAGTTGAAGCAACTGCTACTTTATAGCTCATATTTAACAACCCTTCTTATTGTTATTTTCATTATTACGAACCCGTGAACTGAATCTAGCGAGTCCCGTCTTCAGCATGGATAACGGACATGCTGCATTGATTCTGATAAAATTTAAACCGCCGCGGCCGAATACACTGCCCGGAGTAAATTTAACAGAAGCATCCTTTTCAAGAAGTTTTACAAGTTCATGGTCTGAATTAATTTTCATTCTTTTCATCAGTTCGGACACATCAACCCATATCAGATATGTTCCTTCAGGATAAAACGCGGTCGCGCCTTCTATTTCTCTATTGATATAATCAACAGCATAATCAAGATTTGTTCTTAGATACGAAACAAGAGCATCAAGCCAGTCGGCGCAACAGGAGTATGAAGTCATAGCCGCCGAAAGCGACAATACATTCGGCTGTGAAAATCCGGTCGCAGAAATTCCGCGTTTGATTCTATTTCTAATTTTTTCATCACTGATTATAAAATGAGAAATATGCAGTCCGGCTGTGTTGAATGATTTATTAGGTCCTGATATTACGATAACACTATCAGATACCGACGAAAGACTGATAAATTTATTTCTGCCGCAGATAATATCGCCGTGAATTTCATCAGACACCAGCATAATGCCGTTTCTGACGGCAAAATCATTTATCTGTTTAAGTTCACTTAATGACCAAACCGTTCCGCCGGGATTATGCGGCGAACATAGAATTATAATTTTTGTGTTTATTCCTTCGGCTTCAGCATTTTTCAAAACTCCCTCGGCAGTTATAATATTGAAGTTATATCTGCCGTCATAAAAATCAAGAGGACAATCAACTACACATCTATCATTATCTTTTATTATATCATAGAACGGATAATAGACAGGAGTCATAACAAGAACACCGTCGCCTGGATCAGAAAGTGATCTGATGATGACGCCTAATGAAGGAACAATACCAGAACCTATTAAAATTGATTCAGAGTCAACATAAGCATCATATCTGGTCTTATACCAGTTTTTTAAGATAGAAATATATTCAGCCGGAACATCAGTATAACCGAATATCTTCTTTTCAACCCGGTCACGCAATGCGGAAATAACTTCAGGCGGAGATGAAAAATCCATATCCGCAACCCAGAAAGGAAGTACCTCTTTATTGTTCTCTGAAGGCTTCAGCCTGTCCCACTTCAAAGACCATGTTCCGCTGCGGTCAACAATCTCATCAAAATCAATTAACTGCTTCATGTGGTTCTCTTTTCAATATAACAATATCAAGCACTAAAGGCATTACTTAAATCGCCAATCAGATCATCAGCATTTTCTATGCCTACGGAAAGCCTTAGAAGATCTTCCGTGATACCGCTTCTTTTTCTGATTTCTTCGGGAATGGCTCCATGAGTCTGAATATACGGATAAGTTATCAGAGATTCAACACCGCCGAGACTTTCCGCGAAACAAATCAGTCTGACATTGTTAATTATCTTTTCTGCAAATAATCCGTCTCGGACGCGGAATGAAACCATCGAACCGGATCCAGCAGACTGAGCTCGATGCACGGCATACCCTTCATGGGAAGAATCCCCCGGATAATATACCCTGCTCACCAGATTATTTCCGCAAAGCCATTCAGAAATTCGAAGCGCGTTTTCTTGCGATCTTTCAAGCCTGACCGCTAAAGTTTTCAAACCCCTTAGAGCAAGCCAGCTGTCATTCGGAGATAGAACGGCTCCGACTGCATTCTGAATAAACGCAATTTTTTCAGATAATCCGGAATCTTTCACAACGGCGAATCCGCAGAGTATGTCATTATGCCCGGACAAATATTTTGTTCCGCTATGCAAAACGATATCCGCGCCCAGATCAAGCGGCTTTTGATAATAAGGCGTCATAAACGTATTATCAACAATGGTAAGCAGATTATTTTTTTTCGCAAATGCGGCTACAGTTTTAATATCTGTTATTTTCATCAGCGGATTTGTCGGAGTTTCGATAAAAACTGCTTTTGTTGAAGGATTAATTTTTGATGAAATCTCTTCAATGCTTGAAGTATTTACGTAATCCGATATGATACCGAAATTCGAAAAAACAGATTCGAATATACGGTAAGTTCCGCCGTAAAGATCGTCAGAAATAATTATATGATCTCCCGTACTAAAGACGGATAATACTGCGCTGATTGCGGCCATACCGCTTGAAAAAGCGTAAGCGCTGCAACCGTTTTCCAAAACCGCGATTGTATCTTCAAGCACCTTCCTCGTCGGATTGGAAGTGCGTGAATAATCATAACCGGTTGAAACGCCGAATGACGGATGTCTGAATGTTGCTGTCTGATATATCGGAGTGCTTAGAGCGCCGAAAGTTTCATCTCTGAGAACTCCGGCCTGAGCAAGAATCGATTCTATTTTCATCATAATAACCCTGCAGCAGAAGTTTTCCATGATATGACATAACTGTCAAGCAATTACTATCTTTTTAATAGAATTTACTTGACTGAGGACGATATACATCATTTTTGAAAGACACAAATAACAGCTGAAAATATGCAATCAATTACCTCTGTCAATATTCAGATGAAATCTTCCGACTTCGGCTGAATATTTTACTTGACAATTACTACTATTCTTATAGTATTTGTATTGTATGGAGGAGCTATGAAGTACAAAAAACCCGATTTCAGCATTAAGGAAATCTGCACTGTTATATCTGAAATAATCTAAATTATATTATAAGGAGAATAAATATGATATTCAGCGACATTACAAAAACAATCGGAAACACTCCGCTTGTAAAAATCAACAGGCTTAACATAGACGGTCTTGCCGAGATTCTCGTTAAGCTAGAATCATTTAATCCGCTTTCAAGCGTAAAAGACAGAATTGGTAACGCATTAATAGAAGCTGCCGAAAAATCAGGAAAAATCGGCAAGGACACCGTCATCATTGAACCGACAAGCGGAAATACCGGTATCGCACTCGCCTTCACTGCCGCGGCGAAAGGATACAGGCTCATTCTGACAATGCCTGAGACAATGAGCATTGAAAGAAGACAATTGCTGAAAATTCTCGGTGCCGAACTTTTTTTAACTGAAGGCGCAAAAGGAATGAAAGGAGCTATCGAAAAAGCTAATGAACTGTCTGCAGCAATTCCGAACAGCTTTATTCCTCAGCAGTTTGATAATCCTGCCAATCCCGAGATTCACAAAAAAACAACTGCCGAAGAAATATGGAAAGACACCGAAGGCAAAGTGGATATTTTCATTGCAGGTGTCGGAACGGGCGGGACTATAAGCGGTGTCGGTGAAGTTTTGAAGGAAAGAAATCCTTCAGTAAAAATAATCGCGGTTGAACCGGTTGATTCTCCGGTTATATCAGGCGGAAAGCCCGGACCGCATAAGATTCAGGGAATCGGAGCCGGCTTCATTCCGAAAAATCTTAATACTGGAATAATCGATGAAATTATTCAGGTTAAGCACACTGATGCCGGTGATACTTCACGCGCTCTTGCGAAAAACGAAGGAATTCTTGTCGGCATATCAAGCGGCGCTGCGCTCTGGGCAGCACTTGAGGTTTCTAAACGAAGCGAGTCAAAAGGCAAAACCATAGTTGCACTGCTTCCGGATACTGGTGAAAGATATCTTTCAACATGGCTTTTTGAGGATGTTAAATAGTGAAAATAATCACAGGCATGAGCGGCGGCGTTGATTCCTCAGCCGCTGCTCTTATTCTTAAACTACAGGGACATGATGTAACCGGTATAACAATGTCGGTATGGAAAGAAAACGGCATTACCGAATGTAAAAAAAACGCCTGTTACGGTCCTGACGAAAAAGAGGATATTGAAGAAGCCGCTAATATATGCGAATCAATCGGAATTCCTCACATTGTATTCGATTGCGCAGATGAATACGAAAATAAAGTTCTCAGTTATTTCAGGAGCGAGTATTTATCCGGGAAAACTCCTAATCCGTGCGTTATCTGCAATCCGCTTTTGAAATTCGGAACACTAATCAGTTATGCGGAAAAGAGCGGACTTCAGTTTGAAGCTTTTGCGACAGGTCATTATGCCCGGACTTCTTATGATGAAAAATCAAAACGTCATATTCTCAAAAAAGGAAAAGATAAAAGAAAAGATCAGTCTTATTTTTTGTACAGACTCAGCCAGAATCAGATTAAAAATTCAATTTTTCCGCTCGGCGAAATGGAGAAAAATGATATCCGCGAATTGTGCCGGACTCATAATCTCTCAGTTTCAGAAAAAAAGGAAAGCCAGGATTTCTATTCCGGCGATTATAGAGAATTGCTTGGTAAAAATTCTGATTCGGGAGAAATAATAACATTAAGCGGAGAAATAATAGGAAAGCATAACGGTTTATGGAATTTTACCCCCGGACAAAGACGGGGTCTTGGAATATCTTCAGAAAAACCGCTATATGTTATAAAACTTGATGCATTAAAAAACCAGGTTATTGTCGGCCGAAAAACAGAAACTTTACAGGACAGTTTTTTCATTGAATCCCCAAACTGGATATCTATTGACAACCCCTCTGCAAACTTTTTCGCAGAAATAAAAGTGCGTCATGGATCTGAATTAATTGAAGGAACCGTGGAGCCTGACACTGAGAACAGATATCACGTCAAATTAAAGTCTCCTGCCGGACAGATAGCACCGGGACAATCAGCCGTATTTTACGACGGCGATAATGTGATCGGCGGCGGAATAATAGTAAAAGAATAGTATTGACATAATATTTCAATAATAAAAAAATCAGATTCTCCGGAGGAAAATCAGAATGAAACTGTCCACCCGTTCAAGATACGGAGTCAGGCTTTTAACAGAACTGGCTCTCGAATATCAAAAAGGTCCTGTTCAGCTTGGAATCATTTCCAAAAGAGAAGGTATCTCCGAAAAATATCTCGGACAGCTGATAATTCAGATGAAAGGTACCGGGTTCATAACTTCTTCACGAGGCAAAAACGGCGGTTACATGCTCGCCAAAAAGCCAAAGGACATTACTCTGAGGGAGATTGTTGAAAAACTTGAAGGAGACATCTGTCTCGTCGACTGCACAAAGGACAATACAGAATGCGACAGGTCAACATTCTGCATAACACGAGAAATTTGGAAAAAACTTTCCGACGATATGGCTTCTTCTCTTGAAAAAATAAATCTTCAGACTCTAGTTGACAGAATAAGAAAATCTAAAAATTATCCGGAATATCAGATATAATAGACGGTAAACACATGAAAATCAGCGAAGTTCAGGAAAAAATATTAAAACTTAAAAAAGAACAGGATATATGTATCCTCGCACACAGCTATCAGTCCCGTGAAATAGTAGAAATAGCCGATTATACCGGCGACTCGTTTCAGCTGAGTCTGATGGCTCAAAAAACACCGCAAAAAAAAGTAATCATGTGCGGCGTCAGATTCATGGCAGAAACAGTTAAAATATTATCACCTGAGAAAACAGTCATTCTTGCTAATCCGGAAGCTGGCTGCCCGATGGCAGAACAGATGGACAAACAGATGATTGAAAGCATCAAGAAGGATTTCCCGGACTATACAGTCGTCGCCTACATCAATACGACTGCCGAACTCAAAACAGTATGCGACGTCTGCGTTACTTCATCATCTGCTGTAAAAATAGTTAACGCGATTGATAATAAAAACATTCTTTTCATTCCCGACTGCAATCTCGGCGACTATGTAGCGAAACAGGTCAAAGATAAAAATATCAAACTCCTGCATGGCGGATGTCCGATACATGCCGGCATAAGCGTCAAAGAAGCAAAAGATGCAAAAGCAAAATATCCGGACGCTCTCCTTCTTGTCCATCCTGAGTGCATTCCCGGTGTAGTTGCCGAAGCAGATTACGTCGGTTCAACTTCAGGAATAATGGATTATGCTTCAAAAAGCGGCGCGAAAGAATTCATAATCGGAACAGAGATGAGTATCGCCGAACATCTTCAGTATGCCCATCCTGAAAAAATATTCCACATTCTTTCCAAAAAACTTATCTGCGTTAACATGAAACTCACAAGTCTTATGGACGTTTTAAACAGTTTAAAAGGCGCCGGCGGAGAAGAAATTAATCTAGATGAAACTACAATTCGCGACGCAAGAAAATGCATCGATGAGATGATAAGACTCGGTTGATGACATTATAAAATATTGACAATTAAGGCCCCATGCGCTTTAATTGTCTTATCCGAGGAAATGATGCGTCGTTTCCGAAGATTCACAACACTTCCAATCCGGAGGATTTCTGATGGAGAAGAGAATCGGTTCAGTCGCGATAGTCGTGACTGACAATATCAACATTTCACGCCTCAATTCCGTTTTATCCGAACATGCCGATATAATAATCGGACGCATGGGAATTCCGCGCAGGGAAAAATCTCTACACATAATTTCACTAATCGTTGAAGGCGATACTGATCAGATAGGCTCACTGACAGGAAAAATCGGAAGACTCCCCGGAATAGAAGTGAAATCCGTTTTAACGAAATACAAAGAGGATGAAAATGACACAATCAGCTGAAAAAAATTTTATCGACAGGGAAAAACTTTACGCCCTTTCGGAAGTAAAATATACAGATTCAGAAATCGACTCTATTTTAAACAAGGCTCTAAAACTCAAGGGAATTTCAGTCGAAGAAGCAGGCAAGCTTATCAATGTAACTGACAGCAGCAACATGACTAAAATCATGAGCGCCGCCGGCAAAGTCAAGGAACTCATCTATGGAAGACGACTCGTTCTCTTCGCTCCTCTTTATGTAGGAAACAAATGTTCAAACAACTGTCTTTACTGTGCATTCAGAAAAGATAATAAAGATATCAAGCGGATTGTTCTTTCTGAAAGTGAAATAATAAAAGAAACTGAACTTCTTCTGAAGGAAGGACACAAACGCGTTCTTCTAATCGGAGGTGAAGCCGGAGAAACCCGGCCTGGCTATTACATCGATGCCATGCGTGCGATTTATTCCGCAAAATATGACAAACATACCGTACGCCGCGTTAATGTTGAAATCGCACCGATGGAAGTCGCTGAATTCGAAAAATTTGCAAAAGAAAAGATCGGAACTTATATCTGCTTCCAGGAAACATATGATGAAGTCGTTTACAAGGAAGTTCATCCTTCAGGCAAAAAGAAAGATTTCAACTGGCGTCTTTACGTCATGGACCGCGCGCTTCAGGGCGGGCTTAACGATGTTGGAATCGGTGCACTATTCGGTCTCGCGGATTACCGTTTTGAAACCCTTGCCCTTCTCACTCATGCGAATCATCTCGATGAAACATTCGGAGTCGGCCCTCATACCGTAAGCGTTCCGAGAATAGAACCTGCAACAAATGCTCCTCTCTCTTATCAGGTTCCTCATCCTGTAAGTGATGAAAATTTCAAGAAAATTGTAGCTGTCATACGGCTCGCGCTTCCTTATACGGGAATCATTTTAAGCACACGTGAAAACGAAACTATCCGCAAGGATCTATTTCATTACGGTATCAGTCAGATAAGTGCCGGAAGCAGGACTAACCCTGGCGGTTATTCCGACAACAGTTCGGAAGCACAGTTCTCTCTCGGAGATCACCGCTCGCTTGATGAAGTCATTTCATCATTAATCGATGACGGTTACATTCCTTCATTCTGCACGGGATGCTACAGAAAAGGACGCGTCGGAAAAGATTTTATGGATATCGCAAAACCGGGACTCATCCACAAATTCTGTATGCCGAACGGTCTTTTTACTTTCAAGGAATATCTTGAGGATTTTGCTTCAGAAGAGACTAAAACAAAAGGAGAAAAACTTTTAACTAAACTCATCTACGAAATTGAAGATGCCAAGGTAAAGGCGAAATCCGAATCAGTCATATCACAAATATCAAACGGCGAGAGGGATATTTATCTTTGATTAACAATGATAAAAATTACAGAAAACTTTTTCTGGAAGATAAAGAGAGTCTGATAAAAGAAGCGGATAACATCTGCCGCAGTATTCACGGTAACCGCGTGTATGTGCGGGGACTTATTGAGTTCTCAAATCACTGCTCGATGAACTGTGATTATTGCGGAATACGCCGCGGTAATTCAAATGTTCACCGTTACCGGATGCTGCCCGAAGAGATTATTGAAACTGCCGTGAACGCTTTCAAGCGCGGAATAAAGACATTTGTCCTTCAGGGCGGAGAAGACTCTTCTTTTAACGATGATGTTCTCTGCAAGATAATCAGCTCTATCAAAAATCAGACCAGCGGTGAAGCGGCTCTCACTCTTTCAGTCGGAATCAGACCGCGAGAAAGCTATAAGAAACTCAAAGATGCCGGAGCCGATAGATACCTGATACGCTTTGAAACCTCCGACGAAATCATATACGCAAATCTTAAGTCAGGTCAGAAACTCGAAACAAGACTTAACGCGATCCGCACTATAAAAGAACTAGGCTATGAAACAGGTTCGGGATTCATGGTAAACCTTCCCGGCGAAACGGATGAAACAGTAATCAGAAACTGCGAGCTCTGCCGCGAGCTCGCTCTTGATATGGTTGGAATCGGCCCGTTCATTCCGCATCCTGAAACTCCTCTTGCACAGGCTGATAAAAAAGGAATCGAGACTGCGGTAAAAGCAGTGGCACTGACGCGCATTCTTCTGCCATACGCGCATATTCCGGCAACAACGGCAGCAGCTACAATCGAACCTATGGGACGCGAAATGATGTTTTCAGCGGGCGCAAATGTCGTGATGCCGAACATAACTCCTGAAAAATATAAAAAGGATTATCTTTTATATCCTGACAAGATATGCCTTGATGAAGATTACATCAAATGCCTAGGGTGTCTTTCTGGACGTGCTGAATATGCCGGAAAAACAATCGACATGTCAATTGCAAGCGCATTGACTAAAACGGATAATCATTGATGAAGTACTACTCGCATGAAACGGAAAAAGCGGCGGCTAATTTCGGTATCGGTTTAACTGATCCGGTTTTAATCAAGTCATATGCTAAGGTCAAACATGCCTCGCTTTCAGCCGTGCAAAAATGCGAAAAAAGATTTTCGGCTGATGAATTTTCTTCACTAACTGAAGCTATACTGGAAATTGAATCTGGAATGATGGATGATTCATTTATTCTTGCGCTCGAACAAGGCGGCGCCGGGACAAGCATCAACATGAACATCAACGAAGTCATCGCTTCCCGCGCATCAGAAATTCTTCTGCAAAAATATAATACCGAAAAAACATTTCATTACATCGACGACATCAACAGATTCCAGTCAACAAACGACACCTTCCCTACAGCAGTAACGATTGCCGTCCTCGAAAAACTTACGAACATGGAAAGCAAAGTAATTTCATTTCAGCATGCGCTTAAAGATTTTGAAAACAAGTATCATGACGTATTATTGACCGGAAGAACAGAACTCCAAAATGCGCTTCCTGTATTTCTTTCTCAAATCACTGCTTCGTGGACGGGACCGATCGAACGCGACAGATGGAGAATACACAAGCTGAAAGAACGCTTGCGGACTGTTCCGCTCGGCGGAACCGCAATCGGCACGAGTTTTCCTGCGACCCGTGATTATATCTTTGAAGCAGAAAAATATCTGCGCGAATATACAGGACTCAATCTTTCAAGAAGCCAGAACTTTTCAGATGACATATCAAATCATGATAAATTCGCCGAGTGCGCTTCCGTTATTAAAATTACCGCACAGAATGTTTACAGAATTTGCACAGATATATCGCTTTATACATCATCATTATGCGGTGAGATGATTCATCCCGAACTTCAGTTCGGTTCGACTATAATGGCTGCGAAAACAAATCCCGTAATCTGCGAATACGCATCCGGACTTGCGATAGATATTGAATTTGAATGCGACAAAGTTTCACGCTATTCAGAGCTTTCGGTTTTTCAGCTGAATGCATATCTGCCTTTCATTTATTCATCGCTTTCTAATGCTTTTGAAAAATCATCGAATGCTCTAACAGCACTCTCAGAAAAACTTCTTCCGAAACTCGAGATCAACAGAGAAAGAACCGGAGAAAACCTTTATTCGTCGGGAATAATGCTGAACCTCTTTCTTCCGTACACGGGATATGACAGAATAAAAGAACTCTATCATAAAGCAAAAAAAGCAAAGATAATAAATAGAGATTCTCTCATCGATTTTCTAAAAAAAGAAGGTATTGATGAAACAATAATAAATGAAGCTCTGAATCCGAATAATTTTACAACTGCCAGGAAATAATAAATGAACACACCTTCATCGGAACTTGTAAAAATTGTCATCGCCGGAATTGTGAATGCCGGAAAATCATCGCTCATAAACAGCATCTTTGAACGCGAAATTTCAATCGTAGCCCCGGTTGAAGGAACTACAACAGACGCCGTAACAAAACGCATAGAGCTCGCCGAAGCTGGCCCAGTAACAATAGTGGATACTGCAGGTCTTGATGATAAAACCGAGTTAGGATCTCTCCGCATAAAGAAAACACTTCATGAAATCGAAACTGGCGACATCATCATACTCGCGACTCCTCTGAATAAAGCCCCTACAACAACTGAAGATGAAATTTTATTAAATGCCGAAAGACAAAACAAACAAGTAATAATATGCGCAACATTCTCTGACTTAACTCATAATGAATCAAAAATAAAATGGCTTTCCGGAAAAAATCACATTAAAACAGATAATAAAGATAATTCTACAGCAGCCGGGATTAGAAAGAAACTAATCACTGCCGCCCAGAAAGCGGAAAAAGAAATAACACCGCTCGAAGGAATTGTCCGTGAAAATGACCATATACTTCTTGCCGTTCCGCTGGATCTAGCAGCTCCTAAAGGCAGACTCATTCTTCCTCAGGTTGAAACTATTCGCGATGCGCTTGACAGGGACTGTACAGTCAGCATCGCAAAAGACCGCGAACTCAGACAGATGTACGAGAATCTTGTCAACAAACCCGATCTCGTAATAACTGACAGCCAGACTTTCAGCAAAACTGCGGCAGATATTGATGCAAATCAAAAACTGACTTCATTTTCAATTCTATTTGCAAGAAAAAAAGGAGATCTTTCTCAATACCTGAAAGGCTTAGCAGCAATAACAAAAATTCAACCCAACTCAAAAGTAATGATCGTTGAATCATGTTCGCATCATAAACAACCGGATGATATCGGCACGGTGAAAATTCCCCGGCTTTTCAGACAAATGATACAGTCCGACACCGAATTCATATTTACTCACGGACTTAAGGAATCTGATGATTACACGGGGATTACGGCTGCAATAATCTGCGGAGGATGCATGCAGACAAGAAGACAGATGCTTTCGCATCTCAGACGTCTTGAAGAAAATAACATACCAGTTACAAACTACGGCATTTTTCTTGCATATGTAAACGGACTTCTTCCGAGAGCAATCGAAGTTTTTTCTGATGAATACGAACTATATATGGAAACTATGAAATAATTATAATTCAAACCTGATGATATAACCGAAACCGTTGTCTTGAATAACTTCAAGACTGCCGCGTATCTGTTCAGTAAGACTCTTTATCAGCTTCATGCCGAGTGTCGAGGTTGAATCAAAAACAACATCACCCGGAATACCTTTTCCGTTATCCCGAATCATTACAGTAATTTCTTTGCCGTTTCTTTTCATTGAAATATCTATTTTACCCTTAGAATCAGGTTCAAACGCATGCTTGACGGAGTTTTGAAGAATTTCATTTATTAGAAGCGATAAAGGCACAGCCTTATCTATCGATGCAACAATAGGATCAGCATCAACCGAAAATTCTATCATTGATGAATCCGCGACTCCGGATCTGGATATTTCAAATACCAGAGATTTTATATATTCGTCATATTTTATTTCAGCGAGAGAATCCTCTCTGTAAAGTTTTTCATGAACAAGAGCCATTGTAAAAATTCTATTGATGCTCGAAGATAAAACCTCTTTTGTAAATGCGTCAGGACAAAGACGCATTTTATGATTAAGAAGACTGATTATTATCTGAAAATTATTTTTTACCCGATGATGAATTTCTTTAAGATATGTTTCTTTTTCATTGAGCGTTTGCCGGATATTTTCTTCCATGCGTTTTTTTATTATTATATCAAGCATTCCAGAAATAAAAAGATGAAACTGTCTTGAATCCGTCGAATCATATTCATGTTTCTTGTTACAGACTATCGCCTTACCGTATATATGATCACCTGATATCAATGAAACGGTCATTGCCCGGTCTATCTTTATCTTCCGGTCAGGAATCTCAAGTTCGGTTTTTGCCCTGTTATTGATACTGATTCCGAATGTCGGATCACCAAAAATCTTTTCCGTAGATATGCGCAGATTATTAAACTGATCCGCATCAAGCTGAAAACAAACTCCGTTTCTGGTACAGATTTTATCGTGCCCTTCAAATTCCTTCTCGTCAAAAAATATCATTCCTATTTCGCTTCCGGTCAAAGAAAGAATTTCATTCATCGAAGCAGAAATTATTTCATCATAACCGTTAAAATGCTTCATACTGAGATTATACAGAGAATTTAATCTGTCTTCATTCAACCGCAAAAGGCGTTCTGATTTTTCCGAAATACTCGCATCGTGAACAATAAAATATATCTGCGTTTTTCCTTCATTATCAAAAGGTATGGGATAAATTTCAACCGCACATAAAGACCCATCATATTTTCTGTGTCTTGCAGTATAATAACTGCACTCCCCTTGAATTATTGACTTAAGACGTTTTGCAATTATTTCGAGATCATCTGATTCAATATCAGATATGTAACGCGAATCTTTTCTAAAAAGAAGGGAGCCGTAAAACTCCATTGCCGATTTGTTGTTTTCGATAATTTCACCGCTTTCATAATCGAGCAGAAATTTTACCGCGTTTCCTGATTCAAATATTTTTCTGTATTTATCTTCACTCTTTTCAACCTTTTCACGCATCTTTTGATAATAAATGATCATCATACCCAATGCTATAAACAAATTCAAAAGACCGATTATTCCGTATTTTACAGAAAGTAAATTGATAGAATCACCGAAAATCATAAAATCTGACTTGATTACAGCCAGAATTAAAAACGATACGCCAACTATATAGCGAGCCGGCGATGACTCATCCATGTATGAGATATACATTATCCCGATTCCTGCATATACTGCTGAAAGAAAAATAAAACCAGGAGAAGGAACGGATGAAGAATGGTTGGAAAATAAAAATGTAGAAACAATCATCCAAAGAATTATTATAAAAACCATGAGCCTTGCTGCTCTTGGCAGACTGCATTTAAGGAAGGAAAGAACACCTTCTGCAAGAAAATATGCGCTTAAAATAAGAAAAACCGATTCAAGTGATCCTAAAATACTTAATCCGAATCCCCACAAATTTAAAGCAGCAAATACTAGATTTACAAGATATAAGAACCATGATATTACCCAGAATTTAAGATAATCCTGTCTGTCTGAAAAATAGACATAAAGATAGAGACAGAATACCGCAAAGGTATTCACTGCAGTGAAAGTAAGGGATTGCATTAATAAATTCATATTCTATCCTGTATTTAAAACAGAAAAAATAGGCAATGAGCCTGTAGGTAAATTATACACGCTTAATTTAATAATGCAAGAATCATTTTGATGCTTAGAGAGTATTCCGAATCATCGCTTCAACGATAACAGAAGCATCATCGAAATATAAGCCTGTTGATGCGGAATTCTTTTCAGAAAAAGAATCAACGGTTTTAAATTTTTCTGATCCCGAAATTCCTTTAGAAGAATAAATAAGGAAAGGCACCGGTTCAGGAGTATGAGTCCTGACTTTAAGGGGGGTTGAATGATCCGGCATTATGATAATTGAATAATCAGTAAACTCTGAAGATAAAGCTTCATAAACAGGACCAACTATCAATGAATCGATGTCCTGAATTGATTTAAGTTTGTGCTCAGAGTTTCCTTCATGACCTGATTCATCAGGTGATTCCAGATGAATAAAAGCTATATCGCTGCCGCTTCTTAGAGCTTCAAGAGCCGCATCAGCTTTTCCTTTATAATTAGTATCAATATATCCTGTTGCGCCTTCGACCTTAACCGGATCAAGACCGACTGCCCTTCCTATTCCATTGATAAGATCAACTGCAGAAATAGTCACGCCCTTAAGAGAAAATCTGTCCGAATATTTTGTTAAAGCGGGTTTTCTTCCGCCGCCCCATATCCAGAAAGAAACAGGATCACCCTTATATTTCTTCATAGCTTCTTTAACAACAGAAGAAGCAATAACCGATTCGGATTTCTTCATCAAAGAAAGTATTTCCTCCGAACCGCTTCCGGACGGAAGAAATGAAGAAATATCTTTTCCCTGAATATCATGAGGAGGAGTCGCTGTTGTAATATCCTTGTATGGATAATTTCTCCAAATGAAAATATTCCGGTAAGATACACCTGTATAAAATTCAAAATCAGAATTACAGTTTTGGCGGTTAAATTCATCAATAATAACAGAAGAAAGGGCGGTATCAATATGATCAGCGCAAAAATCCTTCATACAGCCGTTTTCAAGCGTAAGTATATTACATCTGAAAGCTGCGTCTTTTTCACCAAGTTCAAGACCCAGATTGATAGCCTCAAGAGGCGCTCTCCCTGTAAAAAATTTTCGCGGATTATATCCGAATATTGAAAGATTCGCAATATCACTTCCGGGAGTCATACCGTCGGGAACAGTTTTAGCGAGTCCGCTCGAACCCATAGCTGCAAGCTTGTCCATATTTGGAGTTGCAGCGTATTCAAGAACAGTTTTTCCGCCGAATTCTTCCATCGGAAAATCACTCATTCCATCGCATATTATTACAACATATTTGGAAGACATTACTTAACTTTTCTCTTTGCCATAAATACGTAATGACGGATATATGGCTGAAGTCCTTCGTGATAATGAGATAAATCAATGTTTTGGTGATGCTTTATAATGCCGTCAACTTCCGATTTTGTAAAATCCTCATCGGAAGAATCTATTAATATTTTAAAGCGCTTAACGACTTCTTTATCAACAGCGTCGTGGGTGAGCTTATTCATCACAGAATAAAGCTTTAGAAGATTTGTTTTCTTCTTTATTCTGTTTTTTTTCATGGTCTTTTTTACAGTAGTAGTTGTCGACATTGCTCCTAGCTCCATTCTTAACAGATATAAAATATGACGCTCAAGTGTCCATCAATTTTATTACACAAAAGTTAAAGAACATAAAAAATTATTATTGCATTGAATAAAAAAAGCAATTAAATAATGAATGATTTTGAGGAGGAAAAGGAAAGGCTGCATGCATTTTGGAGCTATTGGTCAGAGACGGAATCGAACCGCCGACACGAGGATTTTCAGTCCTCTGCTCTACCGACTGAGCTACCTGACCGCTCCAATACATGAACGATTACTTTTATAAATTAGAGGCGTTTTCTGTCAACAAAATTTATAACATTTTTAATTCTTGTGTCAGTTTTTTGCAGATCTTTTTATGCTGAAGAAGATTTTCTTTATTATGAAAGACGCGGAATAATTCAATACAACGAAAAAATGTATTCTTTCTCGGAAGAATCACTTCAAATGGCCCTGCGGATTAATCCGTCAGCATATATGTCGTTAAATTACCTGGCATTCATAAGTCTTGCAAAAGAAAACAGGCGGGGAGCAAAAAAACTTTTCAATGATTCCCTCAACATCAATCCGAATCAGTACGAAATACTTAATGCAGTTGCCGATATCGAAGATTACTATGGAAACAATTCAATTGCTGAAAAACTTTACTTAAAATCCCTTGAAATACATAATGACAATACAAGGGCTCTGCTCGGCATGGCCAGACTGCTCTATTTATCTAAAAGAATGGACGAAGCTGCATACTATTTCGATAAAGCAAAAAATAATAATATTACAATAAGCGACTCCTCCCTTAATGAAGCAAGAAATCTACGTGCTAAAAACAAAATTGAAGACGCAATTGAAATTCTAAAACGCGGAATATCTGCCAACCCGGCCGATGAAAGACTATACTTTGAATTAGATTCAATTCTTAGATCAAAAAATGACAACCGGACATCACTAAAATATTTGCGTCAAATGACTTACCTAAATCCATGTAATGATAAGGCATATTTTCATATCGCGAACCTCTTTCTCTCAGGCGGAATACATTCAAAAAGAAACCTTGAACTAGATCTTGGAATCAATGCCGTAAAAAAAGCCATTGAATTAAACAAAAATGAAGAGGAATACTGCTTGCTGCTCATAAGTTTCTATAAATTAAAAAAAGATACGATAAACTTTAATAAAGCAGTAGAGAACTGCAACAAAACAATGAAAATAAGTACTGATAATAATTAAGTTTTCTGCTTGAAAATAATGGATATTACTGTACTCTGAAACGACACAAGGTAAATTAAAACATGAGCAAAATACTGATCGTTGATCCTACCGATTACCGATATTCGGTTCAATCCGTACTTCTTGCGGAGGGATATAAGACCGAAACCTGCACAACTGCATTTGATGCAATCGCAAAAATTGAAGCAGAGGACATTTCACTTATAATTTCAGAAGTTGATCTTCCCGGAGATAACTCTTTTGAACTCTATTATTATCTTCAGAAGAATTATCCTTTTCTCCCCATCATCATGCTGACAGACAGAAACATGGAGGATTTTTTCGACAAGGTGTTCACCGAAGGCATCGGCAACATAATCAGCAAGCCTGTCAACGGAGAAGAACTGATATCACTCGCAAAAAAACTTATGTATCAAGAAGACCTCTTTAATCTTGACAACTATATCCAGAAAATAAAAGTTTTAAAAAAAATACGGATCACAGCTTCAAACCAGATTATTCCTGCAATAAGAACAGTGACTGATTACATCAACGAGTGGGAGTTCAAGATATCCGACATTTCAATGCTGAACTTAATTCTCAACGAAATGCTTATTAACGCTGTTTATCATGCTCACGGCCTGACAGAAGAAAAACTTAAACGTCTTCCGGTTTCTCTTGAAGAAGGTAAATTTGTCGATGTCTGCTTCGGGCACAGCGAATCAAAGCTCGGAATTTCCATAACTGATTATAACGGCAAACTTTCTAAGCAGAAAATTCTTGAGAGCATGTTTAACGTTCTAGCCCAGCGCAAAAAACTGGATGACGCCATTGAAAAAGGTGAAGATATTTCCAAAATTATAACCGAAACAGGAAGAGGAATTGATCTTGTAAGACAGATTGCAAGCGAATTCTATTTTATAATTCACAAAAACAAACGGACAGAAATTATTCTATTATTCGACAAAAACTCCGACTTAAACGGAGTTGCAAAATCATCACTTAAAATCATCGAGCAGAAATAAACAAAAAGGAGGTTTTTCAGACCTCCTTTTATCCTTAATCCTGAAGCCTTCTCATAAATGCAGGAACATTCAGATCCTGATTCAGCGAATCGTTCGCAACATTTTTTCTCTGAGATTGCTCTCCGTAAGGCGATGAGAAATATTCACTGCGGAAAGAATGGAGTGGAATTCTTTTATCATAGTTTTCATTATAATTCTTAATGCCTGATTTAAGCTGTTGCGGAATTTCTTCTCTGACAATTGTCTCTTTTGATTTAAGCATATTCTTCTTTCTATCAAAGCCGGTAGCTATAACAGTAACGCGGATCTTATCATCAAGAGCAGGATCAATCGTCGTTCCGAAAATGATATTAGCCTCCGGATCAGCCTGAGTCGAAACCATTTCAGTTACTTCTGTTGCTTCATGCAGGGAAAGATCATGTCCGCCGGCGATGTTTATAAGAACAGCCTTAGCACCTTCTATGCTGGTTTCCTCAAGAAGAGGCGAATGAATAGCCATTTTTGTTGCTTCATTCGCTTTATTCTCACCTGAAGCGATACCAACACCCATAAGAGCATCTCCGGTTTCCTTCATGACAGTTTTAACATCTGCAAAATCGACATTAACAAGACCGGTTTCCATTATTATATCAGAAATACCCTGGACACCCTGACGGAGAATATCATCCGCTAGTTTAAAAGCCTCTTCAATCGGAGTTTTTTTATCAATTATTTTAAGAAGAAGATCATTCGGAATTGTAATTACAGTATCAACTTTTTCCTTAAGGTTACGCATACCTTCATCGGCTCTTTCGAGACGTTTTTTACCTTCAACACGAAAAGGTTTCGTAACAACACCCACAACAAGCGCGCCGGTTTCTTTTGCGATTTCGGCAACTATAGGAGCAGCTCCCGTACCTGTTCCGCCGCCCATTCCGGCAGTTACAAAAACCATATCTGCGCCTTTCAACAGCTTCTGGATTTTATCTTTATCTTCAAGAGCGGAACCCCGTCCTACTTCAGGGTCAGCACCGGCGCCGAGACCTTTGGTCAGCTTTGAGCCTATCTGGATTTTGTTTACTGCAAGAGACTGATTCAGCTGTTGAGCATCGGTATTTACTACAATAAAATCGATACCCTCCATTCCAGTAGAAATCATACGGTTTACCGCATTTGTTCCGGCTCCGCCCACTCCAACTACCTTAATTACTGTAGTCAATGGTTTGTCTTCTTCCAGTTTGAACATATTTTCCCCCGTTGAAAGTGAACAAACTTTACATATTATGTCTCATTATGTCATCAACAAAATGTATTTTCTCTAAATTTTTTTTAACATCAATTAATCACTATTAATAAATGAAAATTAATTGAGATTAATTGATGCGATTAATGACTTTCTACTTTATAATATTCCTTATTTTGACTTCCGACATCGGAATATTTATCACACCGCCGACTGTTACAATCGTATATTTTTCCGCATCATTCTGTATCACAGCACCCGTATATACTTCGCCGCTGAATAGATAAACCGTCTCAATTTTACCGTATTCCTGTTTAATCTCATCATTGTTTTTAAATCCGGACGTCTTTTTGAATTTATCCTTTTTAACGGTTTTAAATGATTTTTTATCAGTTTTAACTGTTTTCACTTTTTTCGAATCAACTGCAATTACAGATGACTTCATTTCTTTCTGCAGACTGTTATCCGCGGACGATTCTGCCGCTTCCGATGTGCAAGCGAATTTCTTCATGAGAATAAAGGTCAAAAATACAACAAAAATAGAGATTAAAACAAAAACTATTACACACCGGACAACCGATCTCCTGTTCATCACCGACTCCATACACATATTTATTAACTGCTGATGCAGCTCATATATGTAGTGCGGTAAAACAGTCAAAATTAACAAATTAATCTAATTTTTTTCGAAAAAAGGAAAATTCCGGCAATTTACGTCGAGATACAGACTATATCGTAAACGTTTTACCTGCACAGAAACTTTCCAGGCGGTTTCCCATATGCAAAATCATTTCCGCATATCCCTTCAATCCCGTGCAATGACCGGTATAATACTTTTCAACCCCCAACGAAAGAAGCTCATCAGCAAAAAGATGAAGCGTTTCCCGATCTTCAGATAATTCATCTTCACGGGGCCTTGAAATGTGAAAACCGCCGAAAAAAGCTGAAATTCTTCTGCCGGGAAATTTTTGATTCACACTTTTAACGGCATTTCCAGCACCCTGATGAGAGCATCCGCAGAAAACTGCCAGAGAATCCCCGGTATCTGCGACAAAAATCAATTCATGTGAAAAATCGTCTTCAACTACTCCCGATTCCGTTTCAACTAAAAGATTTTTATTACCCGAAGGCTGGAATCCGCCGTGATTTCCATTTTTAACAATGAATGAAAAAGGAAATCCGGTTACATCATGTTCTATTTCAACAAATCTGTCTGAATATTTCCTTCTGAGTTCATTATCCATTCCTATTTGACGTATTTTGCCCGTATTCAGAGAAAGATGATTGTCCCACGCTTTTTTGTGCAGAAAAACTTCAGCCTGAGTATTGTTCGACAAAAAATAACCGAGTCCGCCGGTATGATCATAGTGCCCATGTGAAACAACAGCAAAATCAGCCTCTGAAATATCAACCGAGAGCTTAGCGGCATTCTGGCTGAAAATTTCACCCTGACCCGCATCATAAAGTATTTTCTTTCCGTCAAATTCAATCCATAACGAAAGCCCGTGCTCTGTTGTCAGCAATCCACTGGGATCCGGACTATTATCAGATAATACTATTACCTTCATAATTTTTTCTCCGCAAAAACAAATACATCCTTGGTAATACTTCCGTCAGCTTCAGCATAATCCTGACTGAACCTTTTTACAGCGCGCAAACCGTTTTCTTCCATAACCTGTATTATTTCATTTTCGTTATGATAATGGAAATATATTTCATCATCTGAAAAACTCGTTTTTTCAAAACCGTCAATTTTCCCTTCCATGAAAGAAATATAAAGTAAACCGCCGCTTTTTAGAAAACACGAGGATTTTTCAATAATTGATACTGCTTCATCCCGATCCAGATGAACTATACAGAAAGACAGGAGGACTGCATCAAATTGAGCTTCATCAAACTCAGCCTCAAGAATATTCATGCATTTGAAATCACCCTTTGGAACAGCTGCTTTTGCCAAATCAATCATCGATGATGAAATATCGACTCCGGTAATTTTTGCGCCGTTGAAACGGAAAGCTATCCGCGAGCTGAAACTTCCGGGACCGCATCCAAGATCAAGACAGGAACAATCGTCTTTCAGCAATTTTAAAAAATCATCCATAGCATTGAGATATGGTTCGAAATCCGCAAATCTTGAAGCGAACTTTGAGGCATTTTTATTATAGGCTTTTATATTTTGAGTTGTTTTATCCATGAAGACATTAAGCAAAACTTATTATCCGGGTCAATTAAAATCATAACCAGGGAACGCCGCCGAAACTTTCAGCAGCTTCTCTTCCGGCAGAAGCGCCTTCGAGCAATGCTTTTTCAATATTCTTCGATCGGAAGTATTCATTCGTAAAAGATGCCTGAAATGCATCGCCGCATCCAGTAGTGTCGATTACCTTATCAATTTCAAAAGCATTCTGCTTAAACATTTTACCTCTGCTGAAGGCAATGCTTCCGTCACTGCCGAGAGTCAAAACGATAATGCCGGAAAACTTCTCTGAGAATTTCAACAGCTCCGGACTCTGTTTTTCTGTGCCTCCGAAATAAGCTATATCAATAGAATTAAATCCGGCTTCAAGAAGATCATATGTATCGAAATGAAGAAAATCAACTGCAAGAAAATTCTTTTCTGTTTTTCTGCGCAAAGTTTCGGCATAATTCGGGTTATTTGCATGAGTAGACCAGACATCAAAGCCTGAAATAAATTCCCAATCCGACTCGCGAAGCATAAAATCTCCGTAAACTCCGTTATTCCAAGCGCCTTCAACTCCGAAGCGTTCACCGCGCGAGTCATTAACAATTTCGTTTGAAGCCGTGGGACCCTGTATCCGGTAGAGATGCGAAACATCGACGTTCTTTCGAAGAAAAAGAGAATAAATTCTTTCTCCGGCATCATCCGTTCCGACTGCGCCTATAAACGCGGTCTCATTGCCGAGATCCTTGAAACGTATGGATTGATTCAGCGAGTTACCGCCCGCAAAGTATTCATTTCTTTGAGGAAAATAATCCATTGCCGCGACGGTAAAACATGCTGCTTTCATTTCATTATCCTTTAATCTACTTACTAGAAATTTTTGTCGGATCAATCACATCAACAAATTTAAGATCGGCCTTGTTAAGAACAAGAATTTTCTTATCCTCACTGTTAATATAAACAAAATCACCGTAAAAAGTCAAAAATGTATCCTGAGCTATACGTCTTTCGGATTTGGCAGTGAGTTTCAAATCCTTGTCAAAACGGCCGAGAAAATACTGATCCTTATCCTTAACTATCGCGAAAATAAATCCGTCTCGTATTTCAACAAAACTTCTGTGAAAGATATTATCCGTGCCTGTTTTCAGAGATGTCAGTTTTTCCTTGTCAACAAGCGTCAAACGATGTTCAGTATATTCATTATCAACCCTTGTAATGACAACAATGCCTTCGGCAAAAAGGTCATATTTACTTCCGCTGATATTAGGAATGTTTGAATTAAAAAGTATCTTGCGGTTTGCCGCATCAATCATGCAGAGATCATTATTATAATTTCCGTTTCTTAAGAATTCACGTATTTTAAGATAGTAGATCTTATCTCCGATAACGTTTCTGTCAGCCTGATTCTTCTTTAGAGCTTCTTCCTTCTTTTTAAGTTCTTCTTCCTTTTTAGCAAGGTCCTTCTCTTTCTCATTGAGTTTATCTACTGCTTTCGGATCGCCTTTTTTTACGTCTTTTTTCAATTCATCATTCGCGATCTCTTTCTTTTCTTCCTTAACTGTTTCTTCTTTCTTGGTTACTTCATCTTCCTTTTTCTTTACATCTTCTTCTTTCTTTTTATTATCAGTAACCTGCTGCTCATTTTTCTTTTCTTCCTGCTTAACAGTTTCTTCCTTTTTCTTAACTTCTTCTTTTGCCTGATCAACTTTCTTTTTTTCGTCTTCTATCTTCTTGTCTTCCTGTTTTTTCTTCTCAGGATCAGTTATCTTAGCATTTTCCTTTTTCTTATTTTCTATTTCTTTATCTTTCTCAACAATTTTCTTTTTTTCTTCTTCAATTTTCTTCTTATCATCTTCTATTTTTTTCTTCTTTTCATCATTTATCTTTTTTTCTTCTTCAATGCGCTTTTTTTCCTTCTCAATTTCCTGCTTCTCTTTTTCTATCTGCTTTTCTTTAATCTCAACTACCGTTTTACGCGGTTCGATATTTCCGTCATCTTTGCGGACTTCTTTAATAACGTCTTTACCTGATATTTCATCCGGATCAATAGTTCCCGAAGCCCCTTCGCTTAGAGGAATCAGAATTTTGGTTTTTCCGGGCCATTCGTCATATCTGACAGCAAGTCCGGCATTAGCAGCGTTGATATTTTTCATTACTTCAGTCTTATATACTGTTTTGAGATAATCAACATTTCCACGGTAAACAGCATTGTAATATGTTGAAAAAACAGCGAGTGCGTATGCTTCGTCCTTATTGTAACCGAAACGTTTTTCGAAATATGCTGAAAGAATTTTTCGTATATTGTTAACATGATCGACCTGGGCATCTTTATGAATCGAAAAAATCTCCGCTGAAAGCTTTTCAGGCTCTTTATCCGAAACTACACGTTTAACGGAATATTTCATCATAAAACGAGCTTCATCAGCAGAATTCATTTTATCTGCAAGCGAGGAACCAATGCCGCGTACAGCCGATGTCGGATCATTTCTTCCGGCGCCGGTATAATTTATAAAATCAATTTTCTTTCCTTTTTTAAGCTCATTTACATCTACATTGAGACCAAAAAGATTGAAGCAAAACACCGAAACAAATAAAACAACGATTTTTTTCATATTTTTCCCTCAATGAAACAGAAATTGTTCCACAAAATTTATCAACAAATTTTTATTATTCAGTCAAAACATATGAATCATTAACAAAACGGCCTTTTCTGACCAGTTTCCCGGCAGAGTCATATTCGGATCCGGTTCCGTTTCTGAAGCCGTCCTTCCATTGACCTATATACTTTTCACCTGATTTGAGCTTCATTTCACCGTTTCCGCTTCTTTTTCCGTCAACAAAGTCTCCCGTATAAATTGAACCGTCAGTATAATATTCTTTACCTTTTCCGTTATAATATCCGTTTTTCCAGGGGCCGTTATAATAGCCGCCTGATTTAAACTGATATTTACCAAATCCTTCGAATTTATTCTTAGCAAAAAATCCTTCATATTTATCGCCGTTGGCCAGGGTCAAAACGCCTTTTCCGCTGAATTCATCATCCTTCCAGAGTCCCTTGTAAACTGCTCCGTCGGATGAACGGTATTCACCTCTTCCGTTACGCTTATCATTAGACCATGAGCCATCGTAAAAATCGCCGTTTGCGTATTTCATTTTTCCCGAGCCTGAACGAAGATCAGCTTTCCATTTACCTTCATACTTTGATCCGTCGGAAAAAGTCATCACTCCGTAACCGTGCCTTTTGTCGTCGAACCATCTCCCTTCGTAAACCGCACCGGTAGCATGAACAACCGTTCCCTTACCATTGCGTTTTCCTCTGAGCATCTGGCCTGTATATTTGTCTCCGTTAGGAAAAGTATAAACACTCATTCCGCCCGTAACACAAGATACTGCGAATAATGCGAGTAATGCCGTATATAATCCGGTTTTTTTCATTTATCCCCCGAAAAAAAAATTATCACTTATCAGATAAATCGGTATTTTTCACGAAAAAATTACTCATAAATTCGTAATAGACTATAATACTAATTATAGGAGTAATTACATGAGCATCTCAAATTCGGCAACAGTGGAAGGATTTACAACAAATGATCCGGTGCTGAAACACACAAAGACAGGCAAAAATGTCTGCAATTTCGCACTAACCGTACGCCATCATTCGGAAGGAGGCGGCGATCCGAAGGTTTCATTTATTGACATCGAATCATGGGGAAACCTTGCTGATTTCTGCTCAAACAACATTCACAAAGGAATAAGGCTTCTCGTCAGCGGAGCGATGCGCCAGGACAGATGGGAGGGCGAAGACGGAAAATCACGTTCGAGAATAAAACTGATTGCAAAAGATATCCGCTTTCTCGACTCCAACAAAAAAGAAAAAGCAGCCCTGCCTGTTTAACTAAAAGACGCCGGTTAATTCCGGCGTCTTTTTTTATTTATCGATTATTCTTTCAACGGGATTTCTTTCAAAATAAGCTCTTATCAGTTCAGCAGAAGAAAAAGGATTTCTTCGTATCTCCGTAAAAAGCGCGTGTCCGAACTTGAGATTCTGACAGAAATAGACACAGTATTTCAATATTCTGCTTTCTCTTATTTCAACAGGAAGGAGCTCTTCAATACCGGATAAAATATTAATAGCAGAATCTTCAATATTGACTGAATAGGATTTTGATTCCGATACAGCATCAATTTCTGCAAAAATCCACGGCATCTTTACGGCAGCTCTTCCGATCATTATTCCCTCAGGTGAAGATTCCAGCCTCACAAGAGCTTCCTTTGCCGTTTTAATGTCTCCGTTTCCGATCACGGGAATTATTTTCTCGGCAACGAGTCTTTCAGTAAGTGACCAGTCAGCACTTCTTTTAAAAGCCATATCCGATGCTCTGGGATGAAGTGAAACAAAATCCGCGCCTTCGTCCTTCAGCATTTTTACAAAAGAAAAAAGATTATCATAATCGCTTCTTTCGAAACCCGCACGGCATTTGACAGAAAGTGTTTTAACTTTTTTTCTGCATTCGCGAACAATCTTTGAGGCAAGAACACGATCCGCCATAAGCGCCGAACCCCAGCCTCTCGCGCGTATTTCCGGAGCAGAACATCCCATATTGATATCAACAGAATACAGCATGTTCTCTTCGAGTTTTTCCGCCGCTCTAGCCATAATGGCCGGATCATTTCCGATAAGCTGAAAAGAAATCGGATCATCAAATTCATGTTTTTTAACGAGATAGTCGTTGCGGAGTCCTCCGCGCATAAGCGAAGATGCGCTTATCATTTCCGAAAAAAGAATGACGTCTTTCGATAATCTGCGTATTTCTCTCCTGAGTGCCGGAGTCGTAAGATCCGCACACGGAGCAAGAAACAATTTATGTGTTTTCATCTAATAGCTTTTATTCTGAAGTTTTTGAGTTTTTCCATTCTCGATGCGAAATCAATCGGCGGCGGCATGTGCTTTTTCAGATTGTGATACGAAAGTGCAATATATTGATTCGGGCTGTCATTAAATGGAAGTGCTGAATCGACTATGATCCACTTACCTCCGTAATAAGCTTCGCACCACATATGGAAAACGAATACATCCTTTTGTTTACCGAATTCTTTCGCATAAACAACTCCGGCAACACCCACAGCAGGAATTTTCATCGCTCTTAAAACCGCCCCTGTAAGAACTGCATGTTCGGTACAGTCTCCAGCCTTCAGCTTCAGAATATCTTTAGCCTTAAGGATAGGAAAACCGGACGTCTTCTTCACTATAATCTTAAAGACAGAATCTTTTACCGCACGCACAGGATCGTCAGAACCAAGACAATTCTTTGCTGTTTCCGCTATCTGCTGATCATTTATTGTGAGTAGCGGCGTATTTTCAATCATGGAATTATCCGGAAGCTTAGGGAATGAACGGTTAATTCCTGTTTTGATATAATAAGTTTTGGTCTTACCTTCAAACTTCATTCCCGTTATCTTCTGATTTGATGTTTCATCAACCGCGAAAAATTCGTTGTCGCTTGAAAGTTCAAACTCCGTTGCATCCGCCATATCGCATTCGCCTTCAGGTTTGATTACCGAAAATTTTTCTGAAAAAGTAGCCGAAAAGACAGCAAGCGGAAACAGCAGAAAAAGAATTTTTCTCATTTGTCAAGAACCATTTTGACCTTAATATTCATTATCTCATATTTAATTATGTAATTTATTCCGGCATCGTCGCAGTAAATCACCGTTTCATTGAAATCCTTAAACTTCATGACGAGCTTGTTAAGAAGAATATCCGTTCCCTTGTAGCTGACTTTTTCCTTACCAAGCGACTCAATGGTCATGCTCGCAAAACCTTCGGAATCAAGCGAAGGATCAAGAACGACAGCCGTATGTTTGGCGCCTTTTTGGAATTTGCTTTTTATCATCTGATGAGTCAGAATATCCGAACCAAAATAAAACTTCTTTGACGGAGTAATAAGCCTTTCCTCTCCGTCGTCAATCATACGTATCTCTTTGCCGTTAAAAGATATTTCGATCAGCGACTTAGTTGAAAAATCCCCTTTCTGCACAATAGTTTCTGAAACTGATTTTACAGGAGAAAAATCCTTCTTCTCTGTAATTGTCTGATTCATATTCATTTCAACACCATTGATGCTGAACTTTATGACTGAATCCGAGACAAACATCCCGTCTTCTTCTTTCATAGTGAAAACAGCAGTGCCGAGCGATTCAAATGAATTTTCCTTTTCCATGGAAACGGAATACTTATAAGTACCCTTCGGGAAAAAGCCTTCCGGTTCATCCGCTGCTGTCAGAGCCAAGGAAAATAAAAAAACAAAACTAAACGCAATTCTTTTCATAAGCGGAATTGATCCTCATTTTAATTTTTTCAAAACCTATCAGTTTAAGCATCTCGGCAAGATCGGGTCCGTGAAGAACCGAAGTAAGCAAAGCCCTTACCGGCATAAAAAGATTCTTGCCTTTCAGACCGGTCTTTGCTTTTATCATATTGGTAATTTCTGTGAAATTATCAGAATTTATTTCATCCGAATCGATAAGCTCTTTCGCTGCAGTTAAAGCAGTTTTGCCTTCAGCAGAAGCAATCATAGCAGTAGCTTCTTCATCAGCAGTAGGAACATCTTCCGCGAATATAGGAAAAAGTTTCGCGATGTCGGAAAGAAGTTCACAGTTTCCTCTCACGGACGCAATGATTGTTTCAATATAATCTTCATCGAATTTAGAAAGATCGTATCCCGCTTTTTCAATAAACGGTTTGAAGAGCGAAGTAATTTTTTTGAGATCATAATTTCTTATATAAGCGGCATTCATCCATTTGAGTTTAACGAAATCAAAAACGGCACTCGATTTTCCAAGTCTGTCTATATCGATCTGACGGATGATTTCTTCAAGAGGAAGAATTTCTTCTCCGCTTTCACTCGACCAGCCGAGAACTGCAATATAGTTCATGAGAGCTTCAGGAAGATAGCCTTCCTGCTTGTAAAGATCCACTGAAGTGATTCCGTGACGCTTCGAAAGCTTCTTTTTGTCGGGACCGAGAACGAGCGGAAGATGCGCGTATTTCGGTGTCGGCATGTCCAAAGCGCGGGCAATCATAACCTGCTTCGGAGTGTTAGGAAGATGATCCTCGCCTCTGATAACATGGCTTATTTCCATGAGAAGATCGTCGATAACGACTATGTAATTATAGATTGGAACTCCGTCGCTTCTTACAATTATAAAATCTCCGCCGATATTGTCTGACTCAAATACGACTTTGCCTTTAATTCCGTCTTCTATTTCGATTTTTTCACCGTCATTGACTTTAAAACGGACTGTCGGCTTTCTGCCTTCTGCTTCATACTGCTTTTTCTTTTCTTCTGAAAGATTGAGACATGTGCGCTTATATGTGAAAGGAATACCCTTCGCTTCAGATTCGGCTCTCTCGGCATCGAGTTCTTCCTGAGAACAGTAGCAGTGATATGCTTTTTTTTCTGCAAGAAGCTTGTCTGTATATTTCTGATATATTTCAAAACGCTCGCTCTGACGGTACGGACCATGACCTTTATCTATATCGGGTCCTTCTGTCCATTCAATGCCGAGCCATTTAAGATCGGCTATGATTGATTCTTCCGACTCTTTTGAACTGCGTTCCATGTCAGTATCTTCAACACGCAAAAGATATTCTGCGTTGTGTTTTTTCGCTATGATGTAGTTGATAATAGCTGTTCTCGCGTTTCCTATATGAAGAAAACCCGTCGGGCTTGGGGCAAATCTGACTCTCATTAAAACCTCGGTCAATAATTATATAGATTAACGGAAGGACGCCCGGTTACTATTTCTGAAGAATCGCGTTTAATTCTGCCGACAAGCTTTTGAATCTTTTCAACAGTTTCATCGCTGAAAAGAACCTTACCGCACCTGGTGCATTTATAAGCCGGTATATTATCAAGAATAAAGCAGAAATTGTCTTCGCTGACACGGTAACTGCTTTTGCCTTCTGTTACCGCACCGCCGCAGCTGCATTCCATCCGTCACCTCTATGGAAAAATCCAACTGAAACACCTCTGTGTCAAATCTTTTATTTGACGTGAGTCTGACCGGTCTGTGCGGGGAAATTATATCTTCACCGCAAGTCCGAATAAAACAGTAACTTCTCCGTAAAGAAGATCGATATCTCCGTTAACCGAATATAAACCGTTTAGACCCAAGTCGGCCGTGCAGTAAACACTTTCAGTAATAAAATATCTCGTACTTGCTGAAATTCCCAAACCAAAACAAAAATCGCTGTAACTGACTTTTTTTTCAGTTGAATATGATGCCGTAAACTGGGGGCCGACGCAGAAATTGAAACCGCCGGATTTAAAAATCGAAACATATCCGCATCCGGTAACATTAAAATATTCCAAAACATTGTAAGTTTTATTCGAATAAGTAACTTCAGTAGAACCGTCAGGAAAATATTCCGTCCGTCTTTTCTTTTTTTCTATTTCGCCAAATCCAAAACCGGCAATTAACCTGAAACTTTTACTATCAGGATTAGGATCAGTATCCACAAACAAACCAAAACGCAGTTTCTTATAACTTGAATGTTCATGCTTACTGAAATCATTATCCGGACCGAGAATTGGATCGCTTTGCTCTTCCTTATCGGTTGACCCTGCCGCACTTGAGCCCGCAATAAAACTGCCGATTCCAAAAGCAGAAAGTTCAGTAAACGAAAAAGCAGCAAATAGACACAACAAAATTACAATCTTAATTCTTTTTTTAAGCACATCAATCACCCTTTCTTTTTTTTAATGTCATATTCTTATATCATTATAAAACATTATAAGAGAGAAATTGTCGACCTGACTTCCAAGTCAAGACATGTTTAGCAATTTACAATAGATATAACTCCCATGCCGCAGCAATCGGAATACATTTTCATATTAATTATTTCATTTTCTGAATTTTTGATAATTTAATGAAAATAACGGCGAAAACAACGTATATATTATTGACACAGCCAATAATCAGGAATAGATTGAGGTGAAAAATGAGCGTAGCAATGGAATTGACAAAAGAACAGCTCGAACAGATAGGTTCATACATTGAATCAAATTTTGACCGATTCAGCGCTAAAAGTAATATCGTTCAGCTTCGTCCCTATGACATTCAGCTAATTGAACGCATGACGCGCATCGAAGAAGAACTCAGAAGCCAGCGCGAATTATTTCTAAAACAGAATGAAACGATACAGTTCGGCTTCGTCCAGATGGATAAGCGTTTCGAACAAGTTGAGAAACGCTTCGAACAGGTTGACAAACGCTTCGAACAGGTTGACAAACGCTTCGAAGCAATGCAGAAACAGATGGATGAACGGTTCTCTGCTGTTCAGAAACAAATGGACGAACGTTTTACTGCAGTCGACAAGCGCTTCGAAATGATACAGAAAAACATGGACACCCGCTTTGAAGCTGTACAAAAACAAATGGATGTACGTTTTACAGCAGTAGACAAACGGTTTGACGACATGAGCAAAAAATTCACCATGATGATGTGGATGATGAGCGCAGGTTTCACAATCATCGCATCTGTTATAACACTTCTGACTATATTCGCGAAATAGAAACAATTAATGGATATCAACTTAAACCTTATCTTCGTTATCATATTTGCCGGCGGGTGGATTTTCTCGAAACTGTTTTCGAAAATCAAACTTCCTGCAGTTCTCGGAATGGTCGTATTCGGCATTCTCTGTTCTGTTTTTATCAAAGACAATTCACCGGATATTCTCTGGGAGCTTTCACCGTTTTTAAAATCTTTCGCACTGATTGTAATTCTTTCACGTGCAGGACTCGGCATCAGCAAATCGGCTCTTAAAAAAGTCGGAAAAACCGCCATTCTCATGTCATTCGTTCCGTGCATAATCGAAGGATCGGCACTCACTTTTCTTTTCCATATTCTTTTCGGTTTCAGTTACGAAGTCAGCGGACTTACAGGATTCATGCTTGCCGCCGTATCTCCAGCAGTCATCGTTCCTTCAATGCTGAACCTAAAGGAAAACGGCAGAGGCAAAAAAAACGATGTTCCAACTATTATTTTAGCAGGAGCTTCAATCGATGATGTTTTCGCGATAACCATTTTTTCAGTTTTTCTGGGGCTTTCACGCGGAACTTCTCCTGATATCATCAAAACAATAGTATCGGTGCCTTTATCAGTTACAGCAGGAATCGCCTCAGGAATCATATGCGGATTTCTCCTTTCATTATTTTTCAAAAAGTATCATTCATCCGTGCGGGCAACAGAGAAGGTTCTCATAGTGCTTATTTTCGCAACAGCCCTCGTACGTCTCGGTGATGCTCTCCATTTCGCAGCACTTCTGGGAGTCATGACCTGCGGTTTCATCATTCTCGAAATGCATGAAAAAATTGCGCATGAACTTTCTGCTAAATTATCCAAAATCTGGATCTTCGCAGAAATTATTCTATTCGTTCTCATCGGATTTTCTCTTGATATTGAAACCGCGTTCACGGCAGGACCCCAGTCTCTCATCGCGATAACTATCGGACTAATCTTCCGATCTATCGGAGTTTTCATCGCGACGGCGTTTTCTAATCTCACTATGAAAGAAAGAATCTTCTGTATGATCGCTTATATTCCGAAAGCTACCGTTCAGGCGGCACTCGGCGGTGTTGCTTTGAGTTACGGAATCGAAGGCGGTGATACAATACTTTCAATTGCGGTAATTTCCATTCTTTTTACGGCACCTCTTGGACTGATCGGCATACGCACAACCGAAAAATATCTTCTGAAAAACTAAATTAATATTTTATTTTCCCGACCTCGATGCTATATTGAATCGAGGTGGTTTATGTCAAAATTTTTAATTATCGGCGGCGTTGCCGGAGGAGCAACAACTGCGGCACGCCTCAGAAGAATCGATGAAGAAAGCGAAATTATAATTATTGAACGCGGAGATTACATTTCATACGCTAACTGCGGACTTCCCTACTACATCGGCGGAACAATTGAAAAACGCGAATCGCTCTTCGTTCAGACTCCTGAATCGTTTTTCAAAAGATTCAATGTAGACGTCAGAATAAAATCAGAAGTCATATCAATAAACAGAGATAAGAAAACAGTCACAGTAAAGGAATCATCCGGAAAAACATACGAAGAAAATTATGACAAACTGGTTCTTTCTCCGGGAGCCGAACCCATAAAACCCATGATTGACGGAATTAATGATCCGGCAATCTTCACCTTGCGTAGTGTTCCCGACACAGATAAAATCAAAAAATACATAAATGATAACAGGCCAACATCTGCAATTGTAATCGGAGGCGGCTTCATAGGTCTCGAAATGGCCGAAAATCTTCACGCACTCGGAATAAAAGTATCTATCGTCGAAATGGCTGATCAGGTAATGACGCCTGTTGATTACGAAATCGCGGCATATGCCCATCATCACATCAAAACCAAAGGTGTAGATCTTTTTCTCGGCGACGGCATAGCTTCATTTTCACGAAACGGAAATTCCGTTTCGGCAAGGCTCGCGAGCGGCAGAGAAATTGTTTCCGACATGATAATTCTTTCAATAGGAATAAAACCTGACACCGCATTTCTGCGGACTTCCGGCATTAATCTCAGCGATAGGGGCGCAATTATCGTTGATGAATTTCTGCGCACAAATGACGAAAATATTTATGCTGTCGGTGACGCAGTAATATTCACAAGTCCGGTAACGAATAAACCCCTGCCAGTATTTCTCGCAGGACCTGCGAACAAGCAGGGAAGAATCGCCGCTAACAATATAGCGTTCGGAAATACGGAGAAATACAAAGGTTCGATTGCAACGGCAATAGCAAAAGTTTTTGATCTTACTATTGCTTCATGCGGTCTTTCTGAAAAATTTCTAAATGCTCAATCTATCAAATGCAAAAGTTCAATAACAATCAGCGCTTCTCATGCGTCATATTACCCTGGCTCGACTACCATGACAATCAAGCTTGTTTTCGATCCTGACAACGGAAAAATCCTTGGAGCACAAATAACAGGCTATGATAATGTCGAATCAAAGATAAACATGATTGCGGCTGTGATGGGGATGAACGGAACAGTCACCGATCTAAGAAACATTGAACATGCATACGCACCGCCTTATTCTTCAGCAAAAGACGCTGTGAACATCGCGGGCTTCACAGCAGAAAATATAGTAAAAGGTGAAGTTCAAACTCTTTCATGGAATGATGTAAAAAGCATTTATCCTTCAGACTGGCAAATAATTGATGTAAGAACTCCGGCAGAATACGAGCTCGGTTCGATTATGAATTCAATCAACATTCCGATTGATTCTCTCCGTTCAAGGATTGATGATGTCAGCAAGGACAAAAACATACTGCTTTACTGCGCGGTAGGATTGAGAGGATATGTTGCGCTTAGAATATTGAAAAACAAAGGATTCAAAAACGTTTATAATCTTTCAGGCGGATACAAGTTATATTCAACTGCATCACAAAAGATCGAAGACGGAATAACCCAGGAATGGACAGGAAATGATTCAGGCGAAAAAACAAAAGACAATACCACTGCTGAAGGAAAATCTTTCACAGTTGATGCCTGCGGACTTCAGTGTCCGGGTCCTGTTATGCGGCTGAAATCAGAAATAGAGAAATTATCAAGCGGAGATATTTTAACAATAAGAGCAACAGATGAAGGTTTCATGCGCGATGTCGGCGCATGGTGCCTGATGACAAAAAACACACTTCTTTCAGTAGATAATGAAAAAGGTATCGTCACTGCCCGCATACAAAAGGGAGCAAAATCTTCTATAAGCGGCAGTAGAGACAATAAAACAATTGTAGTTTTTTCTGATGATCTTGACAAGGCTATCGCCGCTTTTGTAATCGCAAACGGAGCAGCAAGCACAGGCAAGAAGGTGACCATATTTTTTACATTCTGGGGACTGAACGTTATCAAAAAACGCAAATCAAGATCCAAGAAAGATTTCTTCTCGAAAATGTTTTCATTCATGATGCCGAAGGGAAGCGGTGAACTCGATTTATCGAAGATGAACATGGCAGGCATGGGTCCGAAGATGATAAGATGGAGGATGAAGAAAAAAAACATTGATTCTCTCGAAGCAATGATTCAGTCTGCCCTCACGAACAATATTGAATTTATGGCATGTCAGATGTCAATGGATGTAATGGGAGTTAAAAGAGAAGACTTGATTGACGGAGTTACGATCGGCGGCGTAGCGGCATATCTCAACGAAACCGAGTCAAGCAGTCTCAATCTGTTCATATGATAAAAGCGTATTACATAAGACATAAAGGCGGCGGTTTCGAAATGCCGCCTTTTTTTTGCGACAGCTATCACCAGGAGATAGAATCAACCGCAAACAATGCTCTGCGCAGCATGAAAAGGATGACATCCGCCCTTCTCGCATTTGCCCTATCTGAAGCTGCAATTATTCCGCCGTATGAAATAAAAAGATCCGCGCACGGAAAACCGTTTCTTCCAAATGAAAAAATTAAATTCTCATACTGCCATACAGAAGGATTATGTGCCGCGGTTATATCAGATTACGAATGCGGAATTGATGCTGAGAACATTAACAGAAAAGCGTCATTTGAAGAAATTTCATCGCGCTTTTTTACTTCAGATGAAAACGAATATCTTTCTTCAAGAAATTTTTCAAGCAAAGTCTTCTATGAAATATGGACAAAAAAGGAAGCCTATTTGAAATTTACAGGAAGAGGCCTCGCTGGCGGACTGAATTCTTTTTCGGTTTTATCGCTTGATAAGGGAAAAACAACATGCGTCATAATAGACGATTTCATAATCAGCGTATACGGGGAAAGCACTGCCGAAATCCGTGAAATAACTCCAGCCGGTCTTTTTATGAAACTTGGGGTTAAGCTTTAAGAGCTTTTCTCATCATTCCGATTGCTTCGGAATATGAAGAAGAACCGAAAATTGCCGATCCTGAAACGAACGTATCGGCTCCCGCTGCGGCTATCATTGCGATATTCGATGCGGTTATTCCTCCGTCAACTTCAAGACGGATGTCCCTGCCGGAATTTTTTATTTTCTCGCGCACGGTTTTAATCTTGGCAATCGAAGAATCTATAAACTTTTGTTTGCCGAAACCGGGATTAACGCTCATGACAAGAATCATGTCGACAATATCAATTATGTAATCAAGACAATCGGGTGATGTTGACGGATTCAACGATACTCCGGCTTTGCATCCCGAGTCTTTGATAAGACGCAGTGAACGGTCAAGATGCTCAGTTGATTCAGGATGTATAGTTATCCAGTCTGCACCGGATTCTGCAAAATCTCCGATAAGACTGTCGCATGGTTTTACCATCAAATGAACATCAATCGGAGCCTTTATCCCGTATTTTTTCAGCGATGAACATACAAGCGGTCCTATAGTAAGGTTCGGAACATAATGATTGTCCATGACGTCAAAATGTATCCAGTCGCCGCCGGCTGAAATAACATCTTCGCACTCTTTTCCCAGACGGGAAAAATCGGCAGAAAGTATCGAAGGCGCAATCACGTACATAAATCCTCGCTTGTGATCAGTTTTATGAAAATACGTAAAGGCGTCAAATATTTTATCGAATCAGCCGCAACGTTCAATCAGCTTTTCAGATATCAGATACGCAGCCGGGCAATAAAGCGTATTCTGAGCTAGACGGGCAAGTTTAGGCTGCATATTTTTTTCGTCGGTATGCGGATATTCACGGCAAGCCCGCGGTCGTATCTCATAAACAGAACAAAGATTGTCTTCAAGAGCAAACGGACACGGCATCGACTTAAACACATGATCTCCGTCTTCATCCATGCGCAGATATTTTTCAACAAAATCTTTTCTGCGAAGTCCGCAGTGAGACGACATCTTTTCAATATCTGTTTCATTAAATAGCGGCCCGAGCTTTCTGCAGCAGTTCGCGCATTTAGTGCAGTCTATATTTTCAAATACTTCCGCATGAATCGACTGAAGAATTCTGTCAAATGACTTAATGCTGCGCTTGGACAAAATGCTCATTGATTTTTTTGTCTGATTATAGCGCGACTTCGCCTTTTCGAGAATGAGCAGGTATTCTTTTTTCATATTACACCACAAGTATTATTCCGTTTTCACGAAGGAATGACCACTCCGAACTTTCAGTAAACGGAGCAAACCGCATATCTTTTTTGATTTCTGATAAAAGTATTTTTTTTCCGGAAAAAATATCAGCTTCATGCACGATATGCATAATTAATTCTGAATTTGATTCAGAGAATTCTATCGAGTCCGAACCCGATTTATCAGTCAACACAAGAAAATTTCTGCCGCGCTTTTTTTCAATTTCCAGTACACCCGACAAATTCCATAAAATATATTTTCCTTCCAGAGGAAAATGATCTTCTGATTCATAAATTCTTTTAATTGAGCCTGGTTTAATTCCGGGCTTCTTAACTGCAAAATCAAAAAAAGATGATACGGTAGTTTTTATTTCTGAATACATATTATAACAGTTTAGCGCTGCACGTAAACCGTTTGAATATAATGAATAATCGCAGATATCACCCGAATATGCCGTTTCATTATTTGCAAAAGGATTCATTTTACCCAGAGCCTTCACGCCATAATCTTTTGAATTCATTCCCGAATCACTGTGAACTGTCATCGCATATCTGTGAAAATATGCAGACGTCAGATATCCGTTTTCAAACATCTGTCTCACGGTCTCAAGAGAATCTGAAACCTCCTGCTCTGTCTGCGTAGGAAAACCGTATATAAGATATGAATGAACCATTATTCCGGCATTTGTAAAATTAGCGCATGTTGTAATCGCTTCTTCAAGAGCAACACCCTTTTTCATTAATTCAAGAATGCGCCTGTTTGCCGCCTCAAGCCCGCCGCTTACACCGATACAGCCTGCAACAGAAAGAAGTCTCGCCATATCCATTGTGAAACTTTTTTCAAAGCGGATATTGCCCCACCAGCTTATGGAAAGTTTTCTGCTAATTAATTCCAGTGACAATTCGCGCAGCAAAGCCGGCGGCGCGGCTTCGTCTGTAAAATGAAAAGAATTTATTCCGGTTTCTTTGACAAGTTTTTCTATTTTATCCGCCGCACCTTCTGATGTTTCCGGTTCAAACCGGCATATATAATCAAGTGAGGTATCACAGAATGCGCATTTCTTCCAGTAACATCCGTGAGCAAGAGTCATCTTCAGATAAAAGTCCGAATTCCACATCGAAAGCATCGGATTGGCATTGTCCGAAAGCATAAGATACCTAGTGGTATCTATATCCGAATAATCTGCATAAAAACCTTCATATATCTTTGCATCGGCTTCGTCCGAATCACGGAATACTATTTTCTCATCCTCAATAAAAAATGTGCGCTTAAACGAATAAGATTCGCCGCGCGCTTTTTTTATGATATTGAGAAGAGGCTTCTCGCCGTCATCAAGCGTCATATACTGAGCATAGTCAAAAAACTTCTTCTCTCTGATATTTCTAAGTTCGGTATTGACGAAACCTCCCCCGGCGCATCTTGTAATTTCCGGATAGTTATCCCTGACAAAACGGAGGGCTCGAAGTGCATTAACAAGTGTACCCGGGAAAGGTATGCTGACAGCAAATATATCAGGATTGTATTTTTCAATTTCAGCGCGCAAAAGACTGTAATACATTTCTGTGATAATATTATCTTTAAGTACTTCATCTTCAACGGGAGCAAAAGTTTCAGCCGATACGGAAATTCTTTCGGCATACTTCGCAAGAGCAAATGAAGAATCTACTGTTTCTGAAATGAATCTTGCCATATCCGCAAGAAAAAATGTGCACATAATTCTTGCCCGCTCAATATCATTATCAGAAGAAACGCCTGAAAGAATAATCTGCGCACGTTCTCCGCTTTCAGGCAGAATACCTCCTCTGACTATTCTTCTTGCTGAAGCGGTGTTGCTTCGCTGCAGAAAATCCATTACAAAATCAGCCGAATCGGTAAAAGAATCTTTTACAATAAAAATCTTTTCGGAAAATTTTGTGCTGATGAATTGTTCAGCCGAATCAAATATTTTCCTCATTCCACCAGAAGAAAATACTTTATGAGCAAGCATGATACTCATATCAGCCTGATGCGCAGAATATCCAATCGATTTCAGGTAGCGGAGAAGATATCCCGCTGCTGGATACGGGCAATTAAACTGCGTAAACGGCGGCGTAATTATTAAAAGATCAGAACTCACAGTTCTACTTTAATTCCGTAATAGAATTCTTTCTGACCGTACTTGTCGAATCCGTTTGCAAAACCGGCATACACGGTATGGTTGAGAAAATATCCAGTTGTCATATCAAACATAATTTCACAGCCGGCGCTTCTATAATACTTTTTATCTTTTGAATCCTTCGAAGCGCTTGAATAAAGACGCGCCGCTTCAAAAAAAGGCCGGATATAATTTACATGATTAAAAACCGGAATTCTGTCAAACCCGTTATTCAGCCTGAAAAGAGGCATTATATATTCTGCCGTAATTGACTGATAGCGGTTGCCCCACACCTTGTCTTTTTCATATCCGCGTATACCGTCTTCCATATTGTCAAGACTGTTTGTGAAAACTTTTTTTGAACGGGCAAGGGAAAACGGCGAACTGAAATATTCATCAGCATTTGAATGACCGAACTTTCCGGTAAATGAAAAACAGTGATTATAAATAAATGAAGGAAGCCTTAATGAAAGTGCTCCGAAATAATTTTTAAGTTCAGAATCATCACCGAACTTCTTAGAATAATTTTCCGCATAACCGTGGAAAAAAAATCCGCGTTCTTTCGTAACTGAATAAGTAAACATCTCTGAGGTATTAAAGTCTAAAACAGCTTTTACTACACCCTTCTTTCCTTCAATCTCATAAACAACACCGTTTCTGTTATATTCCCAGAATGTTTTCCCCCGGGTATAATATAATCCGAGATTCGCCTGATATTTCATTTTCATATACGGAATCATAAGAATTCCCGAATATGAGTTTTCTGTTGTCCGTTTAGTATCCTCTTCAATATCATACGGAAAATCATTTTCTTTCCAGAACAGACGTTCATTCAGATATGATGCTCCGAGTGTAAACAAATGATTAAAATTATAGAGATATAATGCTGATACAGTTGATCTTTTCTGAGAAAAATCGTTAACAGAAAACAATGACAGATTGTGAATCAAAAGAGTATCGGAAAATTGGAAATAGGAATAAAGCGTATTATTATAGCCGCTCTCATCAGAAATTTTTTCACCCTGAAGCGAGAAAAGAAAAAGCCACATCCATGGAGAAACATTAAACAATGAATAATATTTTTTTTCTTCAAAAACCGCTTCAGCAGCATTATCACTTTCGATTGAATTATCAGCAGAAAATGATTTCTCCATGGGAAAAGATTCAGCAGCCGCAGGATAATTCATTATCCCCACTCCGTATCCGCCGTCTCCGAAAACAGTAAATGCCAGCTTATTGCCGTTTGGTGAAACATCGGATGAAAAAGCTCCGGTAAGCAGGTTGGTAAGCCTTGATGCCGTTCCTGATTTTATTTTTAACTCATAAAGATTAAAAATACCGGTTCTATCGGATGAAAAGACCAATTCAGAATCATTCTTCCATGCCGGAAACATGCAAAATGATCCCCTAATTGAATATTTTGACACCTTTAAATCTTCAATATTCAAAACTGCGATTACGGTCTTTCCCTGATTTTCTTTATCACGCATCGAATACGCAATTTTTTTACCATCGGGCGAAAATCTGCAATGGGAAATCTGAACGAAAGATTCTAATAATATTTTTTCATTTTTAAAATCACTGCCGCATACTGAAAGAACATACTTCCCTGCATCCTCGCTTATCATACAGACTTTGCCGTTTTTAACATCAATCCATGACGAACGTTTTTTCCGGACTGAAGCACTTTCTTTGCCTGACTTTTTTAAATCATAATACAATCGGCTGTTGCCGTATAATTCAAGCGAGTTATAGTAAAGATTCCCATCCTCTCCGGCAAAAGACTGACAGTACACAGTGTCTTCAATTTTTTTATCATAAAGAAATTTGGAATTCAGCTTGCGAAACCTTATTGATTCGCCCGTGTGAGGAGAATCTTTTACATAATACAAAGCGCTATCCGATTCAAACCGCGGATTTCCTGAATTAAATGAATATGGACAAACCAGATAAAACTTTGAAATTCCGGCAGATTCAATTTTTGCTTTTTCATTTGTAAACTCAGCAAGCTGAAACCTTTTCCATTCATCCCATGTATCCAGAAGAGACGCGCCGTACTGTTTACGGAAATTTCCGTACATCTGAAACGGAAAAATATTATGAGCATTAATTTCGAACTGCTCAGCGAACTGACCCTTTTCAAAATATGCCGAGTTCATATAATTTACAAAATACGCACCGTAGAGATAGGCTATGTTTCCCCCAGGCCATCCGGCATGCGAATTTGCTGCTTCAGAAAGTGAACGGTCATTGCCGGCAAGAAAATCAGTACGCACAATCATTCTTGCAAGAGAGCTTGAAAGTCTTCCGGAATTTTCGAGCTGTGATTCGCTATATACTGCGTTGCCTTCAAGCTGCCAAAGAGGAACAATAGCATTAGGAAATGCAACAAATCTTCCGGTAAAAATATATATAAATCTCCAGAAGCCGTACCGTTTATCCATATTCAGAATATGGGTGAACTCATGAACAAATACAGACTCAAGCCAGTTATTCATATTACCAATAGTATCTTCGGGCTGAGGCGACTTGAGATATATTCTTATAATATTATCAGGTGAAGGTGTAGCATAACCGTTTGAAATATCCATATCATCTGTCAGAACAATTTTAACTTTTGAATAAGGAATCCATTTCTGCGATTTCGTCAACGCGGGATAATGCTTCTCGGATATCAGAGCAAGTCGTGCGGCATACTTATAAAGATTATCCTCATAGATTATTTTAAAGTGATCAGTCTCTATATACTTATAACTTGCAGCATGAATTACTCCGAATGAACAAATCATGAAAAAAGCCGCAAACATTATTTTTCTAAACATAAAATTCCCCGTTATCTCAAGTTAAATCCATGGAGTAACATGAAAACATCTTTGATTGCCTTCATATATTATCATAATCTTATTTTCACGCTGAAGCTCAACAAGAGTCTCAGAGAGAATAGTCTTAAACTGACGGCGCAGAGAATCGCCGATCAGATAACCGGATCTTCTTCTTACGGATGATGCTTCTTCTGCCGACAGCTCATTAAAAGAAAAATCCGGAAGTGCATAGTAATCATCAAAAAATATATCAAAACTGACACCGTAGCTGTGTGTCGATTCATTTATGGCATTAACATTTGTTTTCTTCAACTCAGTTTGATAATCAGACACCCGAAGAGCTGAAGATACAGCAAAACTGACGCTCCCCTTTATATTTCTTTTTCTCAGATTCAAATCAAAACGTTTACAAATCAAATCAAGCGCCGATGCCGCTTCTTTCGTCAGATAACGGTTTTCCTTACTGACTCCGTAAAAATAATACTTCTGAGGAATAAGCTCGATATAATCCCCGTTTTTAATAAATGCTTCAGCCTGAGTCCTTGACTGCGAATGAAAACCGTATTTTTTCGCAAATGCCGCATGGCGCGGATATGAGCTCCTCATTTCAGCAATATCAGATCCCTTCCAGTCGTCAAATATCGGCGTCGAATCAATGACAGAATTCTCAAAAGCTCCGATATCATCCATAAACTCATTGACTTCCGAAATATACGCCTTCCGTTTCTCATACAGACGGAAAGATACACCGATTGACACGGCAATCATTAGAACAAATATAATAGAGACAGTTACAGCTTTTTTCATAAAACACCCCGCACTTTTTTAATAGACTTGCTTTTTTTGGCAACCATGATTCGTTAATTATTGTCTCTCTGCATATAAGCGGATTTCCGCACAGTTAAGGAGTGTTTATGAATACATCATCACAAGCCGCACAAGTGGTAATTGCGGTGATCCCGATTGCAGGGATAATGATGGGAGGAGCCGTGGCGCTTTTGTATCTCATCTATGCGCATAAGCAAAAAATGCTTATGATTGAAAAAGGCGTTTTTAAAAAAACAAGAATCGATCTCCGAGGTATCGTTTTCTTTTCGGGATTTCCATTAAGCGCGACAGGATTGGGACTCACGCTTTTTTTTGCAATAAAAGACGGAATCAATTACGGAATGCTGAGCGGTCTTATCCCGCTTTTTATCGGCATCAGCTTTATTATTTATAATTTTCTCAAGCATTCAACAACTTCGGACCGGGGATGAATCAGCTTTCAGACGAACAGATAGTAAATTCAGTTTTAAACGGAGATACCGAGGCCTTTTCTGAACTGATAACAAGGTACAATAACCGTGTGTTTGCAGTCGGAATGAGGCTTTTTAAAAATCAGGATGATGCCGGCGATTTTACGCAGGAGGTTTTCATCCGCGCATTCGACAAACTCAGCTTATTCAGCTTTATATCGCCGTTTTCTCACTGGCTTATTAAGCTCGCGTATAATTACGGAATAAACCTGCTGAAGAAAAAAAAGAAGGAAATTCCTTCAGATAAAATAGAAATTACATCTAAGGAAGATCAAAGTGAATCGTATTCAAAAAAGGAGCTCGCGGAACTTGTAAGAAGCGCCGTCGATACCCTTCCTGAAGACTATAGAATATGTGTTGATTTGTTTTTTTACTGGGACATGAAACTCACTGACATTTCGGCACTGACGAATAAACCGCTTAACACGGTTAAATCAAACGTGCGCAGGGCAAAAATAATACTGCGCGACAAATTAAAAGGAACAATCGCGGAGGAGTACCATGAACTGTAATGACGCAACACGTATAATCGACTACATAATAACAGGAAAAGAAAGCAAATCTTTCATCAGGCATATTGAAGAATGCCCGGTCTGCGCTAAAGAATACCATGAATTTATGAAAATAAAAAAGATGGCATCGGAAGAAGATCTTTTTATTTCAAATGTAAAACCCGAAAGCATAATGGATAAAATAAAAGTCAGAACAAAGGAAGTATCTTCATATCCATGGGCGATAGCAATCATCGTGTCTCTGATCGGCATCATGCTGGTTTCGCCTATTACACATGAACTTCAAAACAGCTACCCTGACGCGGGAAGTTTTTCAATAATCCTGAATCTTGTATTCGGTCTTTTGATCAGTTGTTTCATATTCATGTACATGTACACGCATCATGATAAATCGAAACGCATTGCGCAGTTTTTAAAGAGAGAGCATCATCATTTGATGCATATAGCAGACAGGTCGTTGAGGAGATAATCCTCGACTATCTTTACATTCGAAAATGAGAATTTTTTGATTACGTTCTCTACATCACGTATTGAATAATAATGATATTTTTCTTCTTTATCATCCGAACGCTCACTTAGAAGATTGAATACTATATATTGCGATGAAAGATCCGAAAAAACCCTGAGAGCGTTTTCAAGAAACTCAATATTGTTTCCGAGATTGAGATTAAAAATTCCTGAACTGAAAACAACATCAAAAACTCTTGATGAAAATAATTCCGGTTCAGAAAAAGCATCTCCGTGAATAATTTCAATTTCCGGAAATCTTTCGCGTGCAGCAGACGCCATTTGAGGAAGAATATCTATTCCGGTATATTTAGTGCGTATTCCATGTTCAGAAAGAAAAGCATACAAATCAGCAAGACCGCATCCGACATCAAGAAGTGATTTTCCGGGAAGAGGAACATACTCGCTCAATACTGCAAAACGTGAATGCTGGGCTTCCATGCTTTCCCAGTCAAGAATCTCATGGTTAAGCCGGTCGGTTCCGAATTTGGGAACATAATGATCGCGGATAATTTCTATTCGAGAACGTTTATTTGGAGATATGCAATTCATGTGACCGGTCTATTCCTGCTTATTATTATTTCAATACTTTTTTATTAACAAAATATATAAAATCCCGAAGCAGAATCAAATCAAAAAATAACCGGAATAAAAAACCGGTTGTCCGGAAGAAAATGAATAAATATCTCAAAGGAGAAAAAAAATAACCATCTTTTTGAAATCTTTTTGTTGCCGTTTCGCGAATTGCTGGATATCATATACCCTAGGGGGGTATACTAGATGCCGAAACACTCATGCGACAAATGTTCCGAAAAACTTGCACATCATTCATCCGAATTAAAATCCGATATAGACAAAAGAATATCCAAAATCGAAGGTCAGATAAGGGGAATACGAAAGATGATTTCCGAAGACAAGTACTGCGATGACGTATTGAATCAGATTACGTCCGCGCAATCAGCATTAAACAGCGTCAGGATCATGCTTCTTGAAAACCATATTAATTCATGTGTCGCAGAACAGCTTGCTGAAGGCGATAAGTCCGTTATTGACGAGTTAATGAAAACAATAGCGAGAATGGTGAGGTAATAATGAATCCAGACGTCTTCAGCGGAAGCGGCGGATCGATGCACGGAATGTAAGGAGATTATATGAAACAGTCGGAATTTATCATTACAGGAATGAGTTGTGCAGCATGCAGCGGACGCGTTGATAAAAAAATCTGTTCGCTTCCGGGGGTGCAAAGCGCAAACGTGAATCTGGCAACAAACAAAGTTATGGTAACATATAACGAAGAGACTGTCAGAGTTGATGATATAATTTCGGCTGTACGCTCCATCGGATTCGGCGCGGAGGAATTTCAGGAGAATACCGCCGAGAAATCAAGACTTGACGAGTTAAAGTCGCATAGACTTTCCTTCATAGTCTCCGGCATACTTTCCTTTCCGCTTCTGGTTTCAATGATTCTTATGCTATTCAAAACCGGACCCGATTTCCTTCACAATCCGGTTTTTCAGTTCATTTTGGCAACTCCGGTTCAGTTTATCATCGGCGCCAGATTCTATAAAAAAAGTTTCATAACATTAAAAAGTCTTTCTCCCGGCATGGACATTCTCGTCGCGCTGGGAACGAGTGCTGCGTATTTTTACAGCGCTTTTAACACCTTTATACGTCCGGATCATTTCCATATATATTATGAAGCCGGAGCAGTAATAATAACCCTTGTTATACTCGGAAAATATCTCGAATCACGCGCTAAATACAAAACATCATCTTCAATCAGAAAATTAATTGATCTTAAACCGAAAACTGCCCGCGTTATACGGGAAGGAAAAGAATATGAAATAAACAGCTCCGAGATAATTATCGGGGATGAAATCATTGTACGACCAGGAGAAAAGTTTCCTTCGGACGGAACGGTAATCGGCGGTGAAAGCTCCGTTGACGAAAGCATGATTACCGGCGAAGGAATACCCGTTTATAAAAATGCCGGAATGAAAGTCCTCAGCGGATGTATAAATATCGACGGTGTAATACATTTCCGTTCTGAAAAAAACGGCAAGGATACACTTCTTGCCCAGATTATTTCAATCGTTGAAAAAGCCCAGAACTCGAAAGCACCGGTGCAGGATCTCGCAAACAGAATTGCCGGAATTTTCGCGCCTTCAATAATCATAATATCAATAATAACGTTTTTTGCATGGTTTTTAATTACTGGTGACTTATCAAACGCAATTATCAATTCAGTAGCCGTTCTTGTAATAGCCTGCCCATGCGCTCTTGGACTCGCGACTCCGACAGCCATAATGGTCGGAACAGGAATAGGAGCTGAAAGAGGAATATTAATACGCGACGCGGAAGCACTGGAACGCGGTGAACAGATCAACGCTGTAGTTCTTGATAAAACAGGAACCATAACTGAAGGCAAGCCTTCCCTTTCATCGGTAGTCAGCATTAATGAAACTCCGGTATCTGATCTGGAATTGATACGAAAATGCGCATCCCGTTCGGAACATCCTTTATCGAAAGCTGTTTCTATACCTATCGAAGATATGTTAATTGATTCTTTCACATCTTTTCCCGGAAGGGGATTCAAAGCAGTTAAATCCGGAAAGAGTGTCATTCTTGGAAGCATGCGCTTTTTGGAATCAGAGGGAATCGATACCGGCATATTTGAAAATCATATAAATGCTTACAGAGGTTCTTCCATCGTTGCAGCAGCGATTAACAATAAACCTGCCGCATTGTTTATACTAAACGATAGGATTCGCCCAGAATCGGTTGAAGCTGTTAAAGTCCTTCAAGAAAGATCAATAGAAGTATACATAGTCAGCGGAGATTCACGTGAAGCCGTATTGGCTGCCGCTGACAGCCTTGGCATTCTCCGCGACAATGCAGTCTTTGAGGCGCTTCCGTCCCGGAAATCTGATTTCGTAACGTCACTTAAAGACAATGGCAAAAAGGTTCTTTTCGCAGGCGACGGAATTAACGACGCTCCCGCGCTGGCAACATCTGATCTTGGAACTGCACTGGGAAGCGGAACTGACATAGCTATTGATTCGGCACACATAGCCCTTATCCGTCCGGATCTGCGGGCAATAATAACCGCGCTGGATCTGTCAAAGGCAACAATGAAAAAGATCCGCCGTAATCTTTTTTGGGCTTTTTTTTACAATTCATGCGGAATTCCGATTGCGGCAATGGGATTTCTGAATCCTGTAATAGCCGGAGCCGCTATGGCGCTTAGTTCGGTATCAGTTGTTATGAATTCATTGTCTCTAAAAAGATTCAAGTGAAATATGGAAATCAGCTGAAGAACTTTTAAATCGCTCTTCAGCTGATACTCCTCTTAATCTCAAATATTGCCGGCATTATTTAATCAGCACTGCAGCATGAATACAAAGTAATGTTGCTAACTCGCTTTTTTTATTCCTTCTTATTCATAATATTTTTCAGAAAATACACAGATCGATGATTCAGAGTAAACTTAATATATTTAGTTCCGCTTATCCGGAAAATGTTATTATTTAACCTGAAAACAGCATTTTGATTTCAAAAACATCATATTAGTCTATTTTGTATATCATTTTCGGTCATTATTTAACATCCAGTTATTAATAGACCGTTTGTTTTTCTTGCTTAAAAACACTTAAAACGAAAAATGAGTTATACTGAAGGGTGAAACAAGATTCGGCGAAGGAGGCAATATGAAACTTTTAATTGTTGATGACTCTAACATAATGCGGCGTGCAATAGAAAAATACTTAAGCGCCTTCAATCTCGAAATTGTCGGAAATGCCGGAGACGGAGAGAGTGCACTTGCAATTTTTTCCGAAACTCTGCCTGACATTGTAACACTGGATATAACAATGCCGCGCATGGACGGGCTGTCATGCCTCGATAAGATAATGCAGATAAAACCCGACACCAAGGTAATAGTAATAAGCGCTCTCAAAGATCCCGCTACGGGCATTCAGGCTATAAAAAAAGGCGCGAGAGGATTTCTTTCAAAGCCGTTTTCACAGGAAGAGATTATAGAAGAAATGAAAGCATGCCTTGAAGATTCCGAATAAGGAGAAATAAAATGACTGAACTTGAAATCAAAGGATTCATAAAAGTTTTAACCGATTACTTCTTAAGCGTTACAGGATCTCCGGCCAACATGGGAGTTCCTTTTATAAAAGAAAACAGCACTGAAGTTTTCGATTACGTCGCTGTCATAGGAATTTCCGGCTCGCGAAAAGGCGGAGTATATTTTACTGCAAACAGACCGCTGCTCGAAGAAATCGCCCGTCATATTTTAGGCGAAACCGGTCTTGATGATGCAACGCTTTATGATCTAATCGGAGAAATGACAAACACAATATCCGGAAACATGAGAGAACTTTTCGGAAGCACCTTTCTGATATCCGTTCCCATAATTCTCAAAGGCAATATTGACGAAGTTGTGCTCAGGCTCAAGCCGCCTGTATACGTTATTCCAATAGAATGGAACGGACACAAATCGCATTTGGCAATAGGACTGGAATAAAATGGAAAAGAGCACCATTGACATACTGTGGATCATCATCGCTTCGACCCTTGTTTTCATTATGCAGGCGGGCTTTGCGATGGTTGAATCGGGACTAACCCGTTCAAAGAACAGCATCAATGTAGCTATCAAAAACCTTACCGACCTCGGAATATCGACTCTGTGTTTCTGGGCATGCGGATTCGCAATGATGTTCGGCGCATCAGCTTACGGTTTTATCGGCAGTGACAATTTTCTGTTTCATCCAGTAAGCATATGGGGCGCAGTCTTCTTTCTATTTCAGGTAATGTTCTGCAGTACATCCGCAACAATTGTTTCCGGAGCTGTCGCCGAAAGAATGAAATATTCATCATACATAATTTCAACCGCTCTGCTTTCGGTTATCATATATCCCATATTCGGTCACTGGGCATGGGGCGGTTTTATGGAGGGCGTACCAAGCGGCTTTCTCGGAAAACTCGGCTTCATTGACTTCGCGGGCTCAACAGTCGTTCATTCCGTCGGAGGCTGGGTCTCTCTCGCAGTACTTTTGATCATAGGTCCGAGAAGCGGAAAATTTGCAGAAGACGGAACATCCCGCCAGATAAACGGGAGCAATATTCCCATAACAGTACTTGGTGTAATGATACTCTGGTTCGGCTGGTTCGGATTCAACGGCGGAAGCACTCTCGCCATGAATGAAACAGTTCCTTCAATAATTCTCAACACTACTCTTGCCGCATCAGCAGGAATGATCGGATCGCTTATGGTCGGTTGGCCGATACTTAAAAAACCCGACATACTTCTTGTTCTAAACGGTTCGCTTGCCGGTCTTGTTGCAATAACTGCATCATGTTTCGCAGTAACTGAAATTGAATCGGTCATAATCGGATTTGTCGGAGGCGCCGTAATGCTCGCCGCGACAGTCATCCTTGAAAAACTTAAGATTGATGACGCGGTCGGAGCAATTCCAGTGCATCTTGTTGCGGGCATATGGGGAACAATTGCCGTTGCTGTTTTCGGCGATCCCGCGATATTAAATACCGGTCTAGGATTCATAGGTCAGCTCAAGATTCAGTTAATAGGAATTGCTTCATGCGGAATTTGGTCTTTCGGCGTTGCTTTTTCGGTGCTGTTTATAGTTAATAAAATATCACCTCTAAGAGTTTCAAAAGAAGACGAACATACGGGATTAAACAAAACCGAGCACGGTGTTACAACTGAAATATTTGAATTATTTTCCGTACTCGAAGCACAGTCAAGAACAGGCGATCTTTCTCTTCGCGCACCGGAAGAACCCTTCACTGAAATCGGCCAGATTGCAAAAATGTATAATTCTGTAATGAGAAAACTCGAATCCGGTACTGTCGAAAAGGGAGAATATCTTAATATTCTTGATAATGTTTCCGATGGACTGATACTAATCGATAGAAGCGGAACAATTTCTCAGTATCATTCCGCTTCGATGAAGAATCTTTTTTCAACGGAATTAATTTCCGGAAAAAACTTTAAGGACTTGTTAAGCTCGCGCATTCCCGAAAACGTATTAGCTATACTTGATGAATTTCTTGAAATCGCGTTCGACAAAAAGAAAAGCTTCCGTATTGTCGAGAAGATGAATCCGATTCCCGAAATAGAACTGTCTTTTGATAATTTGAACGGCGGTTTTAATGTTAAGTATTTTCAATTTATATTCAAGCGTATTGTTAAAAATTCCGAAGTATCAAGACTAATGATTGTAATACGCGATATAACAAGACAAAGAGAGCTTTCGCAGGAGGTTGAAGAAAACAGAAAGAGAACATCAGTTGAAATGGAACTCTTCTATAGAATTCTTCATGTGGAACCGGCATCAATGCGCGACTTTCTGACATCGGCTGAAACTGATTTATCTGAAATCAATTCCGTGATGTCGGAATCACAAACAGAATATTATGAAAGACTAAATGAAATATTCAGACGCATTCATGCCGTAAAGGGTGACGCCGACATGCTCGGCCTGGACTTTATTGCAGAAAAAGCGCAGATTATGGAAACGAATGTCGCTGAAGCATTAAGAAGCGAATCACCTTCAAATGAAATATTTCTATCGCTCGCTCTTAAGCTCGGGGAGATAAGGGAGTTGCTCTTTAAAATAGATTCTCTTATGAAAAAATGGAAGACCATGCATGCTGAAATTTCTGATGACAATAGATCATTTCTTCCAAGAGCACTTTCAGATCTTGCCGCACGGCTTTGCGAACGACATAAAAAAAGCGTCAAAGTAGAATTTGATTCCGGGAATACTGAGGAAATTCCATCCGCCGTATTCAAACACGTGAAGGATATTCTTGTTCAGCTTGTCAGAAATTCTGTTTATCATGGAATAGAAAATCCCGAAGAAAGAAAGAAACTCAACAAAGACTCAAGCGGAAAAATAGCGATTAAAACGCATAAGGAAAACGGAAAACTTATTATAAAATATAAAGACGACGGCTCGGGTCTAGACAGCGATAAAATAAAACAAACGGCATTGGCTAAAAAGCTAATTACCGAAGATGATTCTTCCGCTTTAACGGAAAAAGACATATTCGCTCTGGTTTTCAGACCTGATTTCTCAACATCAGATTCTGTAAACAAAACCGCCGGGCGCGGAGTCGGAATGAATCTTGTAAAAACTCTCATAACCGGGCTAAAAGGCAAAATCGCACTTAGATCAAAAAGAGGCGAATCGCTTGAATTCGAAATTCATATTCCAATCGAGGCAAAATGAAAGGAGTAAATCTAAACTGCGAAACTAATTGTCGCTTTTTCAAGTTTTACAAAAATTCGAGAGAAGCTATGTTCATCACGAATATCGACGGAACTTATTTCGATGTAAATAAAAGCATGGAAAAACTTCTCGGCTATTCACGTGATGAATTCCTTTCAATGAAAGCCGCCGATACTTACTTTGACCAGTCCGAACGCTCGGCTTACAGAAGCATGATTGAAAAAGACGGAGTGGTTCACAATTATCCTATAACACTCAAGCGCAAAGATACCTCGCCTCTTCCCTGCCTAATAGATGCAGTAACATGGGAAGAAGACGGAGTTCTCAAAGGATATCACGGCATAATAAAAACCCGTGATGACGTAATGGATTCATTTCAGAATCTTTTTCTGAAATTAAAAAATGAAGAAGAAAAGCTGAAAAATGAAAGACGTAATCTCGCAAACGACGCCAAACTTCTGATGCAGTATGTTTCGGATGATCTGATACGCCACATTCAGGACACGGGAGAGAATCCGCTTTCAAGCACAAAGAAAAAAGGAACGATGATGTTCTTTGATATCAGAAATTCTACCGCAATAGCCGGGAAACTTCAGCCTGATGTTTTCGCGTCATTGCTTTCGGATATTTTTACTGACACGATGGATCTCATATACGGCAACAGCGGCTCAGTTAATAAACTCGTCGGTGACGGATTTCTGGCGACTTTCGGATGCCCGGTTTCATGCGGAAATGATGCTGAAAATGCAGTCAGAAGCGCACTTCAGATAATGGAATATTTGAAAACATTCAACGATGTCAGACCTGATTATCTTGCAGAACCTATAAAAGCCGGAATAGGAATCGCGACCGGAACGGTTTTTTCGGGCGTTATAGGTTCGGTAAGACGGCAGGAATATACCGTTCTAGGAGATGCTGTAAACATTGCAAGCAGGCTTGAGTCATTTACAAAGAACGTCAATTTCAATATAATAATTGATGAAAACACATACCGTGAAACTTCTGAAATATGCAAGTGGGGAAAAATAGCAAACGTGATGCTGCGCGGCAAACCGGACGCGTTTACTCTGTACGGTTACAACAGCTTAGGGTAAAACATCCTGATTAGTCAGTCTTTTCTTTGGCATAGGATTTTCATCAGGATATTCCATCGAAAGTAATGAAGCCGCACTGATGTTATCTCCAATGATAATTTAATAACTGATTTTACTTTTTAAAAATGTTCCATTATCCAAATCTTCAAAAGCCTTAGCAAGCTCTTCTCTCGTATTCATTACAATGGGACCGCCCCATGCAACAGGTTCATTCAGACGTTTTGAACTTATCCACAAAATCTGACAAGGACTCCCAGCTGATTTAATAATAACATTATCGCCTTCAGATAATTTAACAGCAGTCTTTTCGCTGATGTAATCTTTCCCGACAACAGCATCACCGGTCAGAGTAAAAACAGTCACAGACATTTCGGCTTCTGTATTAATTGAAATTGAACCTTCTGCTTCGAGATGGATATCATAATAGTCAAGCGGCAGATACTTGCTCATAAAACCTTTATGTTCTTTATACGAACCCGCGAGCAATCTAAGCATACCATTCGGTATTGGAATTTCCTGAATATCAGAATTTTTAACTCGATGATATTCCGGAGGCGACATTTTATTCCTTGCCGGCATGTTAAGCCAAAGCTGAACGCCGAGAAGTCTTTCTGAAGCCGGCAGATTTTCTTCATGCAAAATTCCCGAACCTGCGGTCATCCACTGCACTTCACCGTCACCGATTGTATCTTCATTTCCGAGACTGTCCTTGTGAGACATTTTACCCTTGTAAACATAGCTGATAGTTTCAATTCCGCGATGAGGATGCATTGGGAAACCGGCGATATAATCATTCGGATTAGTGCTGTCGAAGGAATCAAGAAGCAGAATCGGATCATATTCATCAACTGTTGTATTTCCAAGAACTCTCACCAGATTAACTCCGGCTCCATCTACGGTTCTGAAACCTGTAATAGTATTCGATATTTTACGTTCCATCACACCGCCATTATATCAGATCTATTGGATCGAATAATACTATAACTCCAATTCCTTATAATTTCAATATTTCTTTTTTATTTCAGAATCAGAACTTCTTCGATAGAATAATATTTTTTAAAGTAAACAGCAAAGAGTCCTATTGTAAAATATGTTGAAAGTATTATTTCTATTAAATGTAACACCGTAGATACAAGGTTATCAGAAAACCAATCTTTAAGTTATATGGCTTCATGCAATAGTTCCTTAGTAGATTAACTATAATTCATCTACTAAGGAACTATTGAAACTTTTGCCTTGTTTTTCATCATGTCGGTTGCAGGGTATTGAGTCGTAGATGCTGTTGGATCGACAGTATTTAAATATTTTGCATCTGTCTGAAGAACGCCTGCCGGTCTGCTGACACCGTCTATGGTAACTGCAGAATACGGAGTCCAGCCTGCAAAATCAAACTCAACTTCACCGCTTGCAGGAAAATTATCAAGATCAATAACTGCTTTATAAAGAATAGACGGCTGATCACTAAAATATTGATTAGCATCGAAGGAATGTTCTATCTCAAAATAAACCGTGAATTCTCGCAAATCACCGGATATACTTTTGGTAACGGTAAATCCGCCCCTCCCCCGTGAAACATTTGCACCAATCGGAACAGCTATCTGCTTACCAACTTCATTTCCTGAATTCGCAGCCGGGAGATTGGGAGTCGCGGAAGTTACTGCGTCAATGCCCGCTGAAGGCAGAGATGCTTCCATTACAGTCTTTTTGTTTAAACGCCAATAAGCAAGAGATGAACCGATTTGTCCGAATGGATTTCTAGACCTTCCCGTAATCAGTATTGGAAGGATTGTATTATCAGTATTGCTTTCAAGCCAGATACAGTATATCTGAGAACCCGCCCACACAACACCTTCATTATAAGTTATTTTGATTACTGTGTCTTCCAATGGATTAGGATCTTTCGGTTCCGGATCATCACTCGAACCGCCGCCAGAACCGCCGCAAGCCGGAAGCCGGAAGCAGAAGTCCCAAGACTAATGCGGTCATGAGACTACCGAATTTTGCTCTTTTGTTTTTCATATTTAATAATACCCTGGGAATTATCTTTTATTATCAATTTTGAATGTCAAGGATATTTAGTTCTATTAGTAATTCATATTAGCGGTTTAGCAAAAATTACAAATTAAATCCATATCTAAACATATATAATCGCAACCAAATTGCCGCATTACTGAAAACACTTTATTGCCGGACAATGTTTCGAAAATACATCGCATATTAAAATCCAGCCGATTACATGGTTTCAGAAGGATATAATCCCAGATGTTCACCTTTTACCGTATTCCAATATAATAAAAACATTGATATTGTAATTAACGAATAGACTATATCGGTGATACAATCACGTAAGGATTCAAAAACTAACATATGACAGACCCAAATTGAATTCGTGACCGACTGCATCGGTGCAGGAATTCTCTCTCATTTTCGAATAACTGCCGTAGTAACTTAAAAATATCCCGAATCCAGAATATTCACCAATACGGAAATCATAACCCAACTTTATTCCAAGACCTGCACCGTACTTTGATGCACAATTAATACGATCGCTGCCGTAAGTTGCATCATTAAAATACAACGCTTCAGACACATAAACATTTGTGTCCAGCAGATATGACAAAACTCCTATTCCGATTGATGAAGAATCATAAATAAGACGCAGTTGTCCTTCGTCATAGGATTTACCGTTTAATCTTGTATTATAAACCGGACATATCGAAAACCTTAAATCGGCAAATGGAACTAGTGAACCTGAGAATGCATATCCGCAGGAAACAGCAAGCAAATATGATTTTCCTGAAATTATATATTTACCTTCATCAGACGAAACTGAACCTGACATAAAACCGTAACCGGCAGAAATCCGCAGATTGAATCCTTCAGGTTCGATTATCGGGCTGATGTCAGCAGTATTATCATAATTTAAAGTATCATTTTCTCCGGCAAAGAAAACACCCGGCAATAACAGCATCAATGTGAAGAAGATAATTTTCCCCCATAAAGGAAATAGACCCATCTGCCGCTCCTTTACAAAAGAAAAACTAATTTATATAAGAAATAATAAATCATCTTAAACTGAATCCGTTTATCCTGACATCTTTAATTGAATTTGTGCACAATTTATTAATATTTTCATCTCCACGCAAGTCAATATAAAATCAATCCAGCATATTGGACAACTCAAATCATATTACAATAAACATTAGACATACTATTATTTCAAAAAGTAATAATACTCAAATCCATTATGGCAGAGGAAACATTTTTTCTAATTCTTTAACATATTTAATTAGTTTATTTTTTGACACTTTGATACTAAAAATATTAAAAAAACATCTTTCCAGAATGGCCTATGTAGCGGGAAAAGACATTATCCTGATAACGATATCGAAAGTGAGCGTTATCAGGATAATTCATAATTAAGAAGAAATACTATTCAAAACTCAAAGTGCTGTGCTTATCGTTGCCGGTTTCTTTCTGGTATTTCGCAAAATCAGCTGCAGTAGATTTGTAACTATCGCCGATCGGATCATTAGTCCATAGCATAAAATCCTTATTTTCAGGCTGAATATATGTATTATTGTCAACAACGATCTTTTCAAGATCATTATACAACTGCTGTCCGCCCCATGTATCAATTATAAGTGACCGCGCATTCTTAAAAGTATTACCGGTAAAAAACATATTTTTTATCTTCGCGGTACTTTTGAACATCAGAATATGACAACCCCACAGCCACGGATAATGATTCTCTTCGTTGCCTGACCAGCCGTATCCTGAATCTTCAAGAAGATTATTTTGGAAGTATATATTCTCCATAATGCAGTTTTCGCCCTGACCCCATACTTCATAAGAGGCTTCACAATTAAAAATATGATTGTTGCGGATGATAATATTACGCTGAATTACTCCGTCAGTTCTGCTTTGATTGCTTATTCCGGTATCGAAACATTCACTAACCGAACATCCTTCAATGAGACAATCGCTTGCATTATTCCAGAATTCAATTCCATTGCCGTATCTTCCGCAATGTGTCTGAAATGCACCGCCTATATAACTGACATCGCAGTCTTTGATAATAATATTTTTTGTTTCACCGCCGCCGATGCCGTGAGCACCGCCGTGCATAAGTTTCAGATTCGAGTACTGAACATAACTTACGTTTTCCTGCTGAATGATGTTTCTGCGCTGTGAAAGCTCTATGCTTTTATATAACTTCGCTGGATTATCAGAAGATACGACCTTCACTCTTTGATTTTCTGCATCATAAATGAAGTCATTCTGTTTATCCAGCTCATACTCATAGAAACATTTTTCTTTAGATGATGTTTTATCAAACATAATGTTGCCGATATCAAAAACCAACGGATCTGACTCGAGTTCTTTGAAACTTATATCATCGAAGTATACAGTCGAACCGCTTGGGATGCTGTCTCCCATGAATAAATCAAATGATGCATCTGATGCCGTAGTTGTTGCTTTGAAGTTATATGTGAAACGCGTCCATGTATCCGTAATTGCAGATGAAAACTGAGTCGATTCAAAATATTTCATCGCATTCGACGCATCTCTTTTGTCGATAACACCATATGGACGGAAAGAACTCGTAGCCTTTGCCATGAAACTCAACTGATAATTTTTTCCGGCAACAATATTGATATCACTGCTTGAAATATATATATCCCACGAGCTTAGACCGATTTGATCTGCTTTGATACTCAAACATGCAGGAGCACTGTAATATTCATCAGTATTTCTTATGTACGATCCTTCTGCATTGCCGGATTTTTTTATCTGTATTATCCAGCCGCTAAGATCGGAGTCAAAGGAACCGTTAGTAATAAGTTCTGAAGCACTCGACTTAATTTTATTTGCAGTACTCCAGATGTTTCCGCCGATATTCTCCCAGTCACTTTCATTGTTCTTTGAAACTGATCCAAGAATAAGAGGCTTGTCTCCGTCTCCGTAAGATGTATAGTGAATCAGCGCGGAAGAATTGCCGCTCTTCGGTATCAGCTGACCACGCCATACACCGCCGCTTTTAAATTTGATTACATCTCCCGGCTTGAATTCGAATGAATTTACTTTATCAAGAGTTTTCCATGGAGAGTTTATACTCTTTCCGCTATTCTCATCATTTCCGTCGTTGCTTACATAATACGTTGTTCCGGTTCCAGTCGTAAAAACAATCGAATCCGTGGGATTCTTCGGACTTTTCGGATTCTTCGGATCGTCATCGTTGAAAACATTGTCCGAATCACTTCCGCCGGAAGAGCAGGAACATAGAAGAGAAGCCGTTAAACAAAAAAGCGCAAGTTTCTTAATCATCTTTTCCCCCTATTAAGATGTTTGATTGTTTTACCAAATCAGTTTATAGGAATTACCATTTCGGAATTTTTATTTTTTATCCGAAACTCGGGTCTTGCCCGTCTACTAACCAATTCGGCAAATTGGTTAAATTCATTTTTTATGAAGTTAACCGACGGATGTTATGACTTTGCATATTCTTTTGTCAATACATTTATACAATATTGACATATTAGTTATACGATACATATAATTCATTTTGTTAAAGAAATTTCATCACGTAATGTTGTAAATACCGTAGGTTTATCACGTTTTAAGACTTTGAGATTGACATCTTATTTATATATATAAAAATATATCAGATTCAGGGAATAAAATAAATTTATATTGTCAGGTTAACACCATCGTTGTACAAGCATACTCATGGCCAATGTTAGAATAAGTCTTTTTCATTAAATGCCATATTTTTTTTAAATAAAATATCTTCAACATCTCTACGCCCGTCAATAATAGTTATGATAACAACAGTTTTATCCTGAATTCTATACATAATCCGCCATGGAGATTCTATTACTTCACGGTACAGGTTAATTTCAAACTGTTTAAATTCAGGAATGATTCTGCCTTTATTCGGCATAGCCGATAATGAATCAGCTTTTCTTTTTATGTTTTGATAAACTTTCTTTGCGCTATTTTGATTTTCGATGGCGATATATTCAATAATTTCTAATAACTCATTTTTCGCAGAATCGACCCATATTACTTCGAATTGAGGTTTCATTTAATCCATTTATGCTTATTTTCGATTTCTGCAAAAACATCTTTTTGTTTGGAGAATTTTCCATTTTTAAATTCTTTTTCGCCAATAGCCAGCAGTTTAAGCATTGTTAATGCCTTCTTCATGTTTTCGAAACTATCCGGATCAAGAATTACGGCTTTTGCAATTCCGTTTTGTGTAACATACATAGGTCTTTTTGTTGAATTTACAGTAGAAAGAACTTCTGTTGTGTTGGCTTTAACATATGAAATCGGTTTGATGTCCTGAATACTGTTCATAAAAACCTCAATGATACGACTAAATTATGTACATTATATGGTTATGTCAAGTTCTAAATCAGGTAGAGAATTATGAAAAGATGAAGCAGCCAAAACTTCAGACCAGCCCAATCCCGTATTGCACCCAGGCTTCATCTTTCAACAAAAGATATATATTTACCATAGACCCAACCGACATCACCGGAATCTGAAACTATTTTATACCAATAGAATTCATCACTTCCAATTTTCTCTTTTGAATCTGATTGCATGACAGAAATGATTTTTACTTTATTTGCGATTAAACCTTCTATTTTACTTTTTGAACCCGGTTTATTTCTGATTCTTACAGATTCTCCATTTATCACTCCGATTTTGCATTTTGTAAAATCAGGACCTTCAATCCGCGTTTGGTTTTCAATTATTACATTATATTTATCAATACTGCCGTTATCTTTGATCATTATACAATCTTCTTTGATCGATCTGATTCTATATTTCTGTATTGATCCATTAATAAAATATATTTCAACATCTACAGTGTTTTCATCAATTTGTTTAAATGATTTAAAATTCAAAGCATGCAATCCTGGAAAATGAAATCTATCGCCAATCGGATCAATTATTGTAAAACTATTTACATAGGTATTAGATTTTCCCCAGCCGAATTCTTTCACATCACAATCTTTACGGTTTCTCAGATTTCCATAATAATCTGAATTATCCCAAATGCCTGAAATCATTTTAAATATTTCAATATTGAAACCCGGAATATTTCTCGCATTTAACGGAATAGCGATTAGCAATAATATAATTATAATAAATCTTTTTATCATTTTACTAACCTTTTAGATAATTTCGGAATAAATTATATTGCTAACATTACTTATTCATCTTTGGATGACACAATTTAAAAACATATATCATTTAACTGAAAAGATCCATTATATCATCGCCTGAAAGCGACTTGAAAAATGATGCTTCTTCTGTAATCAAGTCATTGACCAGCGCTCGTTTTTTATCCTGAAGAGCTAATATTTTTTCTTCAATTGTGTCTTTAACAATCATGCGGAATGCCGTAACCTTTTTAGTTTGACCGATACGGTGTGCTCTGTCTACAGCCTGAGCTTCCAGCGCGGGATTCCACCATGGATCAAACAATATGACGCAGTCTGCCGAGGTGAGATTGATTCCGACACCGCCGGCTTTTAAACTTAAAAGAAAAATGTTGATATCATGATTATTCTGAAATTTATCAATTTCCGCGCCGCGGTTTTTCGTAGATCCGTCAATGTAAGAAAACGGCAGTTTTCTCTGTTCTATTTCTTCTTTGATTATATTAAGCGATTGAACGAACTGCGAAAAAATCAGAACTTTGCGCCCTTCCGAGACCAAGTCGTCAAGCATGTCCTTAAGCATCTCAAATTTACATGACGAGACATTCTTAAACTGCTCTGAAGCAATTACCGGAAACAATGCTATCTGCCTCAACCTGAGAAGCGCTTCAAAAATTTCAATCGCGGATTTATCTTTCCCTTTTTCTTCAATAGTCTTTTTTATTTTTGTGCTGAATTCTTTACGCAGAGTTTCATAAACCTTTTTCTGATCGGCATCCATTTCGCTGAAAACTGTGATCTCTTCTTTTTCCGGAAGTTCTTTAGCAACCATATCCTTTTTTCTTCTCAGTATGAACGGAAATATAATCGAACGCAGTCTCGCGGCAGCATCCTTATTGCCGTATTTTTCAATCGGATTGGCATAATTTTTTTTAAAGCTGTCTTTATTGCCGAGAAGACCGGGGTTCAGAATATCAAACAGAGCCCAGAGTTCACCTGTATTATTTTCAATCGGCGTGCCGCTCAAAGCCAGCCGGTGTTTTGTCCTTATTTCTTTTACAGTTTTAAATGCCTGCGATGAAGCGTTTTTGACATTCTGCGATTCATCAAGCACCATAATGCTGAATTCCATATCAGAAAAAATACTCATATCAATCCGAAGCGTATGATAGCTTGTAATAATTATATCATTCGTAATTATTTCATCACGATCACTCTTTCTGAACTGCCCCAGATGCCGGATAAATTTTAACGAAGGAGTAAAGCGCTTAATTTCATTTTCCCAATTCGGCACTGTTGAAACAGGCACAATCAGAAGAGCCGGACGGAGTTTTTTTTCTTCCTTCATTTTTTGCAGCATAGCAAGAGTCTGCACAGTCTTTCCAAGCCCCATGTCATCGGCAAGACATCCGTTAAGCGAATGCTCGCGTAGAAAATTAAGCCAGTTATAACCTTCAGCCTGATAATCTCTCAGCTTTCCATTGAATTTCTGCGGAAGTGAATATTTTCCGATTCCGCTAACGGTTTTCAGTTTAGAATATATTGCTCTAATCTCTTCAACTTCCCGGTTTTTAGCGGATGAAGTTTCAGCGGATATCATTTCAATAGCAGGAAAATCAAGGCGGTTGATTTCAATTTCACCGCGATTATTCATTCCGCGGTTTTGAAGCTGATTTATCTTTTCTATATCCTTCTCAGAAATATAAACATAAGAGTTCTTTGTTTTTAAGAAACCGCTTTTCAAAAGACTGTAATCTATTTCAATATCTTGTTTGCTGTTGTCATCATCGATGTATTCGGCTTTTGCGCTGAACCAGTCAATTCCCGGCTGTATTCTGAAAGCTACTTTGCCGCCCGCACTTCTGATTTTAACACCGTCTTTCTTTAGTCTTAAATTTATATCGGCATCAAATAATTTCTTTCCGCATGAAAATAAAAAATCATGCAGATTAACAGAAATATTTATTGAATCAGTCGGCGGAGAATAACGGTAAAAAGGCTGCTGGTGTTTTGACACCTCTATACCTGCTTCATTGATTACAGCTTTTATATAATTGCTGATACTGTTTTCATAATCCATGTTACGTTCATAAACGGTAAAAGTATCACCGGTTTGTTTCCGCACAGGATTCAGAATTATTTCCCGTCTATCATGCGGAAATTCTCTTCCATTATAATCGAAGAAAAGCTTTAAGGAACATGAATTGTAAGAATTTTCTATTTCAAGCAGCGGACTGCCGGAAGCTTTGATAACTTCGAGTTTTTCCGCCTCAAAATTTATTTTTAGATTTGATCCGGGATGATTCAGAGAATATTCCTTATAACTTTTAATTTCTCCGTAAACCGATTTACCTGATCTACTCAGATGATTTTTTATAAAAGAATTCAACTCATAATTGCCTGTGCTGTAAAAATACATGCCCGATTCATCACGGCATACAGTTGAATAACCGTCGGATTGAATTATATTCAAAGGCGTATCTGAAGTTTTACCATTAATAATAACACGAAGCTCAGGAATAAACTCCGGGTAATTATTATAAAGAGAACCGAGCTTAAACGAAATTTCAACTCCTTTAAACGGCATAAACTGAGTATCTGCTTTTTTGTTTGTGAACGCATCAATAAAAGCTATTTTATTGACCCGCTTAAGATACGGGATTATTGACAAAACAGTAATTTCAGCATTCTGAACATACATCGGCATCATCAATAGAAGCTTAAGTTCATCCTCGTTCAGCTGTTCGGTTATCTTGTGACGTTCATATTTTTCGGTTCGGCCGTAAGTGCCGTCTTTTTTCAAATATCTGCAGACGGGTTTTAACGCGATAAGATTAGGATCACTTTGACTGCGCCTGATTTCAAAAGCAATCGAGAATCTTTCATTCTCTTTCCGGGATGCAAGATGTGCCTCATTCTTTAGCTCATGATAATCAAAAGACGCGGATGAATTAAGAGCTATTGTTGTTTTTCTGTCATCTGCAGGTTTTTCAGGAAGAACAAGGACTTTATCTGCATTGTAGATATCACAAACCCGCAGAAGAAGAGCTACAGCATGCTTGCAGTTTATTTCGTAAGGGCAATTGCATCTGCCGATACCCTTTTCCAAATCAAAGAATGTAACATACGGCTTACTCTCTGAGCCCTTCACTCTACCGGAAATAAAGTTTTCATAAATTTCAGCATCAACAACGTATCCCAGCTTATAATAATTCAAGCCTCTATCATAAATCGTCTTATCAAATAAGGAACGTATTATTTCGGGATTTAATTCATTTATGCTCAATTTCAATTCAGTCACCGTACAAAATTGGTTTATGTTCAAACTGAAAAATTATTTCAAAATGTCAATCGATTCATTTTGAATTATTTCAACAGGCGTTCAATGAAAAAATGTTAATCTTTGCAGCGAGGGTGCCGCCGCAATACGCCGATCTGGGTATAAACGGCGGGAAACCTGACAATAATCCAGCGGCAACAATACGGATTTCATTTCATTAATTCATCAAAAGTTACAAACCTCGTTTTTTTATTTTTTGATTTTTCCTCAAAAGATTCAATGATTTCCTTGTCTTTCATGTCTTCATACAATTCAAACAATGATTTTTTAAGAAGAGTTGATGAATCACAATGAAAATGATTTTTCAAATAATTTAAAACTCTTTCTTCATTTTCGTTTAATCTAATTGATGTTACTGCCATAAATCATAAACCTCTTCTCTTTTACCTATATAGATAACATAGATATCATTATCATCGAAATAAAATATAGCTCTGAATTTACCTTTTCTCAATCTGAAATATTTTCTATCATAATTGCCTCTCATTTGCTTGATATCAAAAAGAGAGAGATCTTTTGTCAGATCAATTGACAAAAAAGCGTTATGCAATAAACGTAATACTTCTTTAGGGACATCACCCTTAGAAACTATTTTCTGAACTTCAGTACTATAATAGATCACGTAAACATTGTACTACAATAATGATATCAAGTCAATTCATTTTTTGATTTTCACATAACTCATCGAAAGTAATATAAACGGCAAATATTCAGCAACGAAGATATTTACTATTTCGCGAGCTTTTTCAAAGTATTAGAATGCTTTTTGTTGATTTTATCCAAAGAAGATGAGAGCCGTACAAGATGATTCGGTTCGCGTGCTTGCATCTATTTTTAAAGACGCAAGATCTTGCGTCTTTACGTAAGACACTTTTACTTTTCGACGGAGTCTATACCCGTACTGTCGGAACAATAAAATCTATTACATCGGCAAATCCAAAGGTAGAACACAAAGAGATAATTCTTTTTCGCCTGCTAAGCAATAAGTATATTTCACAATCTTCGTAAAATCTTTATGTTCAGGATACACAAGGAACAGCCTTACTTCATGTTCAGAATCTGAAGGAAGCACCATCGCATAAGAAAGCAGTAGATACAAATCTCCCTGCGAAATACCGGACGGTTTCGTCATCAAAGCGGACATCGACCGATATTTTCCCGTCATCGGTTTTGAATAAAATGAAGGAGGATTGGTTATTTTTCATTGTGAATCCGTTTAATTTATCTCATACAAATCATCTGTCGACCAATTAACAGGATTTTCAATAATGTATTTTTCTATTCTGTGTAATTCATCATTATTGCGGATTATATGGTCATGGAAACGTGCCTGCCATGAAAAATCAGGTAATAATTTTCGAATGTTGATGGTGCACGCGCGTTTGTATTGATTAATAATAACCCCCAGGCTGCCGGATTTCCAATTCGTATTTGTTCCCGGCGTACAGACGCCCAATTTGGGCGTCTGTACGCCGGGAACGATTGATATAATACCGTGAACATGATTCGGCATGATAATCCATTCACCCAAAACCGCAAATTGAAAATGATTCGGTATTTCTGCCCAGCATTCATCGGCAATTTTACCGATTTCTGATAACACCATTTTACAATCACGAATATTTCCAAAATAATGTTTACGATTTCCGGTGCAGATGGTGACAAAATAATATGCTGCTGAAGAATAATCCCAATTCTTCAATCTCGCTGATTCAACGCGGTATTTATTTTTAAACAATGTCATTTAACCGAACCTTCAGAAATGGTTTCGTCTTCATTCCTTACCACGTCCCGCTTCGACTACGCTCAGCGCATCGCCTATTCCGCTGTATCGCAGGCATTGCACTAAGCTTGTCGAAATGACGCGCCGAGGCGGTCTTTTAAAACACAATTTTTACATCCTCTTTATAGTTCTGCAAAGTTCCGTTTAGGCTCGCAGTCCAGCCGTCAATGAATACTTTGCCGTTTTTAATGGCGTTAGAATAATCATCACTGGTTATTTTTTCGCTGTTGGTTATGTAATAATGTTTTCCGATTTTATAAATGCTGTCTTTTACTACTACTTCGGGCACTTGTGTCGGTTCATCTAAACCAACAGTAAAAATCATATTGTAAATACGGCTTAAAGCATCAGACTCATTAAAACTGATAGAAATCTGACCTTTGTCATCCGCTTCTAATTTTGGCGCAATAACACTGTCAAAAACCTTAAAGCCGATATCAGGTACTTGTCTTTTTCCGTCAAATAAATCCGGCTTGCTGTTTTCGTCTTCAAGTTCTTTTGCAATTTTTTCGCCTGCCCGTTTTAAACGTTCAATGGTAATGCTTGAAATTACAGGTGGTAATTTATTGTCAGTACAAAACTTATAAGCTGATTTATCTTCTTTGATTGGCTCGTCTATCTGGCACAAAATGAATTTACGATTGCCGCCGTCTTCGGCATTGAGCTGCATTACGGCGTGTCCTGTTGTGCCGGATCCGGCAAAGAAGTCGAGGATAATGTCGTTACTTTTCGCATTAGACAAGAAAACCAAATCCTTTATTAATTCTTCTGGTTTTGAAAAATCAAAAACTGCAATCTGGGAATTAAAAAGATTTTTTAAACTTTCCGATCCTCGTGCATTAATATATTTATCTTTTAGAATTGAAATAAACTGAATATACTTACTTTTATTACCACGAAGTTTTTCATATGCTATATATGTTCCATTATCTCTTTTTTCAAATATTATTCCATCATTTTCAATTAGTGAATTCATTTTATCTTTACCCAAACGCCATCTTCCTTCGCTTCCGTCATTACGAATTGGATAAACATCTGTCCCATCAGGTCCCTTGATTGGATACCACATTGATGGTGAATCTTCTCTTCTTGAACCTGCACCCCATTTATTCAATTCTCTTCCCTTTGCAAATAATCCTTTCCCATCTTCTAGATCTAATTTCAAATCTTCTTTTTCAAATCCAATAAACTCTAAGTATTTTATATTCTTCGCATAGGTAAGAATGTAATCGTGAGTTTGTCTTACAAATTCAGATTGGCTTCCTCCTTTAATGGCTTCTCTTATAAAATTCGCAATAAAATTCTCCTCCCCAAAAATATCATCGCAAAGCAGCTTCAAATTAGCCTGCTCATTGTCATCAATGCTTATAAAAATGACTCCATCTTTGCTGAGTAAATCTCTCGCCAACAATAACCGCGGATACATAAAAGCAAGCCAGCCGTTGTGGCTCTTTTTTGTTTTAAAGCTAAAATCCATACGGGCAAAATCGCTTTCGCTCAAATTTGCCAAACCTAAAACTTCGGCTTCTTCTTTATCAAATTTATCAGGATAAACAAATTCATCATTTGCTGTATTATACGGCGGATCTATGTATATGCATTTTATCTGTCCTTTATAATGGTTTTTCAGGATTTTCAAACTGTCTA